>NZ_BBRX01000001.1 GCF_000829675.1 Acinetobacter rudis | reverse complement strand
TTTGTTATTTCACCCACAATCGTATCGGGCTGTTTAAGCCAATTACTATGTTTATTACCTTTTAACTCAGGACTGATCTCAATACATTCAAGCGTATAGCAACTAAACATTTCTGCTAATTTTTTTGTAGATTGATATGGTGAGAAGTTATCACCTTTAATATTTATAAAAATCCCATGGCCTTTGGCTTTTTTATGCCAAGGAGCAAAGTAATCATAATTACCTGTTAAAGCAGTGTGACACCAATTATTCATTAATGTTTTAGCTTCTTTTAAACCAAAACCAAGCTTATAACCAGGTAAATATCCATAAAAACAGATGAATAATTTAAAAACCAGCACTGCACGTATGAGATTGAATCGTCCGAAGCCTTGCCAATTTTTATAATGAATATTACCTGTTGCGACACCAATGATAGAGATCTTATTTTTTGTCGCATAAAGCGTTGCTATGTGACCACCTAAGCTATGTCCAAGTAATACGGTGTTTTGTGAATCTGAAAACCCAATGAGTTGAGGAATAAACTCATCAATTAGATCTTTGTAGCCATAGTCTCGATTTCTATTGATATGTGGCTGATTCATACCACAGCAAGGATAATCTGCTGCAATTACGTTGTAACCAGCTTGATTAAGACAATTAATAAACTTCTGATATTTTTTTATGGGTACGCCGATTGCGGGTAGTAAAATTAAGGTTATATCTTGATGACTTTCAAGAAAAGTCGATTTATATTCCTCTACACGTACCCTAAATTTATTTTTAAATAGAAAATAATTATTCATTGTACTACCCCCTTCTTATTATTTGATGAGTAGTTTTTAAGGCATTCATTTTGATGAGATGCTCAACGTTGCTTACGATTAATCCTTATCGGGATTCATCGAAATCATCATCGTTAAACCTAGTTTACTTAAAAAGTTTGTTCGTGATTCTTTTACTGATTTATTTTCTTCAGCCAATAATCCTTTAAAAATTTTATTAAAGTTTTCCCTTGGATATTTTCTTAATAGTTCATTTCTAAAATCTTTAGGAATTGTATATAACTTATCTCCAATAACATCACATGAAGCACCTTGTTGTAATAATATTATCTCAGGCTCATTATTTTCATCTATAAAACCATTCATGTGCATACAAATCGCATCTTTAACTTTTATAGATTTCTGCTCATCATACGAAATCTCTTGTGCTTTTTTTTCAAACTGGATAGCACTTTCATAAGTAAAACATTTACAGCCTTTGGTTTTACGGTACGCATCTGTCAAACCCAAATCATGGAAAAGTGAGGAGACCAATAAAACCTCTGGATCATATTCACGGTTATGGATATGTCCTAGTGCAGCTCCCCAAAAATAGGTTCTCCATGAATGATTTATAATTGCTGTATCAGCATTCCCATCAAGCTCCTTAATTGCTTCAACAATAATTTTGCTATCAGGTACTTTTATATTGTCTAGTGCTATGTTGTCTTCAATATGATTTTCTGATTTTAATTGAGTTCTAATGATCCCCATTACACTGGGAATAATGATCGTATTTGCAAGCTTAATCTTTTCTTTGGCCTTCAGATGCCCATTCGTCATCTGCATCCAGCTAAAACTACCAATTTTTGTTATAGACATGATCTTTACCATTCCCTAAGAAAATTATTAATCGTATACCACCCATGAGCACAATATGAAGAACCGATGTAGGCCTTAAGATGTTATCTATAGTTTTTTTACAATTTTTTATCCAATACTTTTTTGTAAAATTAATTTAAAGCGAAAAGACTAAATTCGTAGGAGTCAGATAAAGAAATTATAGTTTTATTAATATACTATTTTTCAATTTAAAATCACATATGAAAATATAAAATTCATGAGTTATATGTCATCAATTTTAATTGAGTACATCTCTATTCATAATTATTCGAATAAAACAATGCTATATGTTATTTTTCACTATAGTTGATTGGATTAAATCCCTGCATTTTCGCAATATTTAAAATTCGGTGTGCTTTTTTAAATGGGACACTTTTACCAATACTTTGATGCTCATCCATGCCATTTAAAGAAAGCGCTATTGTCTCTGAAAGACAAGCTAAGTTTATCCCTGCTGCAACTCTTACCATATTACAATCACTATAAAAAACAGGATTTGGTTGGCTGACTAAACCTCCCTCATAGATTTTAACGTTATGACCTTCAATAAAATCAAAAGGACGTGCTACGTCAAATACTAAGGATGATTTTTTTAAGTATTGTGTGTTTAAAAATGCCTTACCTTCACTGGTAGCTGAAATAACAATATCTGCTTTAGTAAAAGCGAGCTGATAATCAAATTCAATTGACAAACCTAGCTGAACTAAGTCTTCTGCTAATTGGTCAATATTACGAAGTTGTCCTTGTGTGGTATTGAGATATTTACGTAATTTATCAAAAAATGAACCGGGCATAATTTGGTATTCTGTTTCACAACAACTTTCGATTAAATAAGGTAATACTTCTTGTTTGATTCTAACTTCGCTACCTGATCGACCGACTAAGATTAACTGCCCATATTGATGTGCTAGACCAGCAACTGTTAATTTTCCAACTGAACCTCGAGCACCAACAATAACAGCATACTGCATTGAAACATCAATACCCTCTATCATTGAAAAGATGCTTTCCACAGTTGATAAGGCAGTGAGTGAGTTTCCATTAGTTAAATGGATATGCTGAGTAAAGGGTAAAATCGTTTCACCACCGTTGCTAATGACTGATGTATATGCACCTAAACCAATAAACTCCGCACCATGATGTTGAGCGACCTCTAAGTATTCCAGCATTAGATCTAATCTATCTTGAGGACTTAACCAGATCATATCTTGAGGAGACAATGGTGAGAAAATAAACATCCCATCGGCATAGCGTTGATTATTATAAACCGTAAAAAATGTTGCGAGGTCTGGGCTTGGATCAGTACGTGCAATGGCTAAAATCTTATCGGCGAGTTGATTTAACTGATCATCATTAAAATTTTTTTTGATTGAATAAGGAAAGGAATTAATTAAATCTTCGATAGAAGTGGTATGGATAAAAAAGGCAAATTTTTTACCTGCTTTCAAATGACTATTTTCAGGGTTAAATTGACAATCTGCGATTAGGGTATCTGCTACAAATGAAACTGGGTAATGCTCAGTGCTCGCAGGTAATGCTTCAAAGTTAATTTTGATTAAATGACTAAAAAGTAAATCATAACGTCCATTTTGAATAATCACGCACACCTCCTCTAATGCGTAGATAAAACGGTCGATATCTGACTTATTAATCGTTAAGGGGGGTTCAAAACGAATTGAACAAGGTTTTGATAACAATGGCATCATAAATACCTGATGCCGACTTAATAAATAACCACAGATGATATATGCCAAACTACCATTGTTTTGGCTAAAATTTATTAAAATATTTTTGTCTGCAGTTGAATCATAAAACTCAAAACTACGCATTAATCCAGCGCCATTAAACTTAATAATTTGAGCGTAATCTACTAAAATTCTATCAATTTGTTCATCTAAATATTCACTAAGGGTGCGTACATTTTGATAGATCGAGCTGTCTTCAGCGTGTAAGAAATTTAGCACAGTAAGTGCGATAGTCGCAGCAAGTGCATTATTTGAAAATGTAGAGCTATGTTTTTTATCAAAATTGAAGGTATAAAATTTTTCTCTATAAATTGCAGCACCTACCGGAACGAGTCCTCCTCCTAGCGCTTTAGAAAAAAGTATACAATCAGGATAGATCTCGTAATATTTAGCCATACAGATCTCACCTATACGCCCGAGTCCAGTCTGTATTTCATCAAAAATAGACATCGTGCCGTATTTTTTACAAAGAGATACTGCTTGACGTAGAAAATCTGGAGTAGCGGGTATCATCCCGCCTTCACCCAATATCGGTTCAATAATAAAAGCCGCATATTGTTTTGTACGAAGTTTCTCTTCTAAATCCTCAATTTGATTGAGTTCTATATAGTCATAGTGTGCCTCATCATGGATAAAAGGCTTTTTAAACCGTTTAGAACCACTGGCAGATAAAGCAGCAAAAGTTTTACCATGAAATCCTTTGACTACACTCAAAATTTTAGCTCTGCCAGTTTTAATTCTTGCTAATTTAAAAGCGACCTCTACCGTTTCGGCACCGCTGTTCGTCATGATGCAGCGGCTATAGCGTTCCGAGTTAACGAGTTCAATAAGCCGATTTGCAAACTGTTCAACCACGTTTGAAATACTCGGTTGTATCAAATTTGCTTGGTTTGTTTGCAGGAAATCTATGACTACTTTGTTTAAAAAATCAGGATTATGCCCAAAAGGTAAAGCACCATATTGGGCTAAATAGTCATAAACAAATGTTCCATCGGATAGAGATAAGATATTTCCTTTTGCTGACACTGGATCGAGATCAATGTTAAAGTTTTTAAGAAGCTTTTGCCGATATTCATTGATTTTATACATTTTAATTATCCTTTTTCAGCCAATCCTTAGATTATCTCACTTCTAAACAAACTGATTATAATATTGGAATCGACCTGTGGGGTGATATTTAAGCATTTCCAAATGGTTATTTAAATTCAATATTATTGGATTTTTCATTATCTCAATTCCACCAATATTATCTAGAATATAATTTTTCATTTGTTGAAGATTATTTTCAACTAAATATCTGAGATTTAAAATACAACTTAAATCATCTTCTAATAACCGCTCTTTACTACAAATAGAATTCATTTGAAGCAATAAAACATCATTAATTTTTTGAAATTCAATTAATTTCATTTTAATACCAGTTAATGATCTTAAACTTTCAGGAACCATTTTTATGAAAATACCTGAAATCCCTATATATGCACTTACAACTAAATAATTAAAAAGTGATAAACCATATATGAGGCAAAGAGAAAGTTCATCATTATTTAAATGACAATATTGATGTTCAGAAATAATGACATTATTAAAAACCAGTTCATTACTGTCACAATATTTAAAAATTTCTAAATTCCAAAAAGGTTGTATAGAGATCCCCTCTTGTTTAGCTGAGAGATTAATAAGTGTTAGTTTCCCATTCAACACTGTAGACATGACATAATAATCTGCAATACTTGATAAGGTACAAGGTTTTTTTGAACCATTTAATCGAATAATGTTATCTTTAATATCAATAGAAGATGAAGGGTTAAAAATATTGACTCCCGCTTTACCTTCAGCAAATGCAGAAGCAATTAAATATTCATCATTTAAGACTTTTTTAAGTATTTCTTGAGCATTTTCAAATATATCTGGAAATTTTGCTAACACCAAAACAATATGGTGATGCATGGTCAAAGCAATACCAAGGCTAGGTTCTAGGCTCGCCTGAGTTCGAATAGTATCGGAAAGGCATAATAGTTGATCGGTATTTTTATGTGCTTGTATTATTATTGATAATGAAAGTAACTTATTGATTTTTAGATAGTGCTTTAAATCATTTTTATCTTTAATTTGAGAGTCTAGGACTTTGGAGTGATCCATTTTATTTTTTTTAATATACATTTTAATTACCAAGCCTTTTCTAAAATATTAATAATCTCTTTTTTAGAGGGTTTAATTGGATTAAAAATAATAGAACCATCAATTAAGGCTTTATTCGCAATATATTCAAAGTCTTTTACACTAACGTTGCTTAGCATACCGAGTCTAGAGGGCAGCTGGGTTTTACGTTCTAGGATTTCTTTGAGATGATAAATTTTTTCAATGAATAGGTTTACGCGTGTATTTTTATCATTCAATTGATATTCAGATTCGGTTAAAAACAATAATGATAATTCATTTAACTCTTCCAATATATATTCTTTATTATATTCAATAACATAAGGTAAAAATATACTACAACATAATCCATGAGGTACTGCAAAATTAATTCCTAAAGCGTGAGCAATTGAATGTGTTAAACCGACCATTGAATTAGAAAATGCCATGCCTGCCATAGTTGAAGCTTCTGCTAATGCAAGCCTAGAGTTGAAATTTTGTGGTTCATCTAAAACGATAGGTAAATGGGTTATAATTTTTTTAATTGCAGAAAAAGCAAGTTCAGAGGATATAGGATTACGACTATTACAGGTGTATGACTCTATGCAATGAGTTAAAGCATCCATCGCTGTCATTGCAGTAATATATAAAGGTAGATTTTGTGTCATCTTCGGATCTAGTACTGCATAATCAGCCATGATATAGGGTGAGTTAAATATTAATTTTATTTTCTTATCATTATCTGCAACAACCGCAATAGCGGTAACCTCTGATCCAGTACCCGATGTCGTAGGAATAATAATAGAAGGTTTGAGGCGATGTGGTAAGTTATTTACACCCATATATTTTTCTAATTTTCCTGTTAAAGTAACTGAAATATTTAAAGCTTTACTGGTATCTATTACAGAGCCACCGCCAATAGCAATAATAATGTCACTTTCTGAATAAAAAAATTGATCAGCAGCTTGATAGACACTATTCACACTACCATCAGCTGGGATATCATCAAAAACAAAAAAAGGGATTTGATTTGCTTCAAGTATCTCTATCACTGGTAGATGTACTTTTGCTTTTGTAATACCTTTGTCAGTCATTATAAATACTTTTGAAGCAGATAATTTTTGAATTAGCTCTGGCAGTTTACTTAAAGTATCAAGGCCGGAAATAATACGAACAGCACTATAAAACTCATAATTATTAAACATTGTTTAGCTCACATGATTATTCTTTTTAGAAAGTTTATTTTTTGGTTAATTGATATATCATCATGTTTAGATAAAATTCTTCTTGATATAAATCTAGGCAACAAATGTGCCTCAACTATCTCTAGACAATTGATAAAATTAATGGCTAATGATGCATCTCCATTCGTAGAGAAACGATTATTTGCAACAGCAATAGTATTACCTTCTTGTAGACTCAGAATTTTAAAGGCAAGCGCTGGATGTTTTATAACAATAGCTAAATCATAATCGATTAATGCTTGCTCCCTTTCATGAATAAGATATAAATGTTTATCTCTTACCTGAAATACCACAAAAGCATTTTTAAGATAATTAATTTTAAATAAAATTTTAGCCCCATTATTAAAATCTGCTAATTGTTCTTGAACTTGGGCATTGTTTTGGCTGGTTTTGGATAAAATACGCGCCAACACTTTCAATGTTGTCGATGAATATAACTGTGTAGCTTGTGCAGTAAAATTACGTATTAATTTATTATTCATCATTTAGATTTATTCCGTTTTATCATAATTTTTATCACTATTTTTCTGAATTGAACTCATCAGGGAATAATCGACCTTCTTAGCTACCCTGCTGGCTTAAATCTAGATTGTAGAGTGTGCTATTTAATTGTCTTTAAGATAAATGTTACGCGTCGTAATTTTTGAGATATTTCTATATCTGGTTATTAACTTGGAGTTACAGTTGTATCAATTCTTTTATTTGTAATTGTGACCGTACCTTGTCGGATTTCATCTACACAATGATCGTTCAATCCAACTAAGATATAGTCTATTTATAATCAAGTAATATTGAAATTTAATATCTTATTTCATATAGTTATCTTAATTTTTTAATAATTTATTGTATTAAGTATAAATTTTTTTCAATTGAATTGCAGACGCAATTGATTCATCCCTGACAGAAAAATCAAAGTTCTAGTTCACTTAAATTAGAGCGATCAATCAAATTTTTTATTAAAAAATAATAATATGAATTGATTAACTTTTTATTATTTGGCATAAATAACCCAAAGTTAAATTGGTATGTAAAGATGAAGATTTCTCATACTTTAATGTTAATAGGTTTAGCTCTACCTTTTACCGTTCAAGCTCAAAGTATACAAGATTGGGAAAAATGTGCAGATAAAGTCGGCAGTACTTTAAATGTCCTTGAAATTGGCAATATTGGATATGAACAGGAAATTAAAATTCGTTGTGGAGAACGTCCCTCTACGACTATTTCTAAAGACAAACTTGTAAATAGTCTTGCTTCTGATGTGATCAAAGCAAGTCAATGGAAATCAAGGTTTCAAAAGTTAACTCTAAAAGATTATGCTGCTGTTCAAGCATCTCTGACTGTATCGGGCCCCATGCAACGTGAAGGTGATTGGTTAGTCGGGAGCGGTTATGATCCAAAGGGTGCTGATTCAGAACAAGCAATAATTGCAGTAAATACACGAAACAATAAGGTGATGGCTGCATATGTTTCAGCTGGCGTGTTGCACACCTATGGATTTGATGAAAATAGTAAAGATGTACCTGAAAAGTTTTGGCAATGGATGTCAGGAAAAACTGCTGCAGGTTAATATATTTGAGTTATAAGGGAAAAATCATGAAAAAAAGCTGGATCTTGGCCTTAGCCATCCCCCTAGGAGGATTAACAGCTTGTCAATCTCCTTCAGTCAATAAAGTCGTTCGAGATCTATCATCGCCCAATGGTGATTATCACGTTGAAGTTCGCCAATGCCGAGCTAACGATGTTATGTTTGGTAAAGCAACTCAAGTTCAAGTATCCGTGCTAAAAAAGGGTGAATCAGAAAAATGCCGAACAACAATTCAATCTGTTGCACAGTTTACTGTATATGCAACAGATTTCAGAAAAAAGGAGGACGAACTTCAATTGAAATGGTTGTCTAATAATGAATTACAAGCATGGCATCGTAGCTTTGGCCTATTTCAGTATAAAAGCTATATTGGCCCATTTTCATATAGTTATGGGGCAAAAAAGCCAGTTACAATGATATTCTCTCCTTTAAAATAACCCTTATAAATGCGCAAAACAGGAAAATGGCTTGCGCTTTTTATTTAATAACATTATTGTCCTATGACAAATAAATTTTGTCATAGGTTTTATATGAAGCAATACCATATGCCTAATAGCGTTAAAGAGCTAGCAGCTAACTTTCAGAATATTCAGCAAGTGATTAATGCTGTATGTCATCGTATCGGACGAGATCCCCAAACAATTCGGTTGCTTCCTGTAACTAAAACCTTAGCAGTGAATAGAATTGAACAAGCGCATCAGTTAGGTTTCAGTCATTTTGGTGAAAATAAAGTCCTTGAAGCCAAATCAAAATATGAAGCCTTACAACACTTAAATATACATTGGATTTTGATCGGCCATTTGCAAACAAATAAAGTCAAATATGTTGCAAAGTTTATTGATGAATTTCATGCTCTAGATAGTTTTAAACTCGCAGAAAAACTCAATCATCGTTTACAGCTGGAGAAACGTCAGCTTCAAGTTTTCATACAAGTCAACACGTCAAATGAAGAAAGTAAATTTGGTGTTAAGCCAGAGCAAGCTCTTACGCTAATTGAGCAATGTCAGATTTTTTCACAGTTAAAAATTATTGGTTTAATGACCTTAGCCCTGCATAGTCAAGAATCGAATGAAGTTAGACGTTGTTTCCAGTCTTTGCGTGCTTTACGAGATAATATTCAAAAAATTTATCCTGACATTAAACGTCTTTCAATGGGAATGTCGAGTGATTTTGAGATTGCAATAGAGGAAGGTGCGACCGATATTCGTGTTGGACAAGCAATTTTTGGAGCAAGAGATTTACCTGATAGTTATTATTGGACAGAGGCTAATTAAGATGAGTCAAAGTTATCAACTTCGCATTTTTAAAGAGGGTAAGTTATTGGGGAATTTTGATAGCCACACAACAAATTCCTTAAATTCTATAAATGAGCTAATTGGCTATTTACAGAACAATATAGAATTAACATTTGAACTCTACCAAGTTATCGAAGACTCAAGATTGCTATTACAAAAAGATGGAGCATTACAGTTACTAGGCACTACTCAACAGTATATACCGTGTTCTATAGAGGTGTTACTGAACAATGTCGATTGATTGTGGTTTGAATACAGTTGCATAATAAACATATATGTTTAAGCACCCTACTCAGCTCAATAATATTGAGCTGATGTTCAACATCAAATAATAGATGACTTTTATTTATGATCATTCGTGGTAATACAGCACAAGAAATCCAAGATAGTATTCGTATTTTGATAAAAGATGGTCAACTTGCGGAGGGAGACTTCTTACCAAGTGTACGTGATTTAGCTGAACAGCTAAAACTCAATCGTAATACAGTTGCTGCTGCATATAAAAATCTAGTAAATATGGGCGTCATTATTTCTAAAGGGCGTTTAGGTTCACAAATAAAAAGTCATCAAGCCACGCGTCTTCTTGAAGGCTATCAACCCCTTTCACAAGGCGTTATTGATCTGGCACATGGTAATCCAAAGAGAAGCTTATTGGCTTCACTGGAACATATTAATCTGACTCAGTTTCATTGTGCGGTTTATGGTGAAGATATTTACCATAGTGGGCTACTTAAGATCGCAGACGAAAACATTTTCTGTGATATCTCAGCTGAATTTGCTATTGAGTTTACCCATGGAGCTGTAGATGCTATAGAGCGAATACTCAGTGTTCACCTTATTGCTACGGATACAATTGCAATTGAACAGCCTGGTTTTATCAGTAGTATTTGTGCGTTAGAACAACAACAATATAAAATGCAGCCCTTTACAGTCACTTCTGATGGCTTTGACTTAAATGAATTACAACATGCTTTAGACATGCATGCTCAAGCAGTGATTATTACACCACGTGCTCAAAACCCGACAGGTTATAGTTTAGACCAACATCACGCAGACAAGATAAAAGCACTCCTGAGCAATTACCCACATGTATTAGTTATTATTGATGACCATTTTTCCTTATTATCACAAGCAGAATATCAACATGTGATTCCTGAATCGACCAGACATTGGGCAGTGATCCGTTCAGTTTCTAAATATCTTGCACCTGACTTTCGTTTCGCCTTTGTAAGCTCAGATCAACATACTGCAAGTAAATTGCGCCAGAAATTAAATGCTGGTTCAACATGGGTAAGCCATATATTACAAGAAATAATCTATCAGTTACTTGAGAAAGAGCAATTTGACAAGCAGCTAAGCCAGACAAAATCCTATTATCAAGAACAAAATCAGAAAATGGTTCAATATCTTCAAAAGCTTAATATTCCCTGTGCTCAACAGTATGATGGTTTAAATATTTGGCTAGCTTTACCTCATGCAGATAAGATCAGTAAACTTTTAGCGCAACACGGTTTTTTAGTTCGTTCTGGGCAAGATTTTCAAGTTAATCAGAATATTTCAGGAATTCGAATAAGTACTGCAGAAATGACTGAAGCACAAATGCAAGATTTAGCAAAGCAATTACGGCAGATTTATCAAGTGATCCTGCATATTTAAGTTGTGTTTACATATGCAAAAAATAGGCCCAGCCAATCTTAAATGACAGGGCCAAAATCACTCGACATAAATTTTCTGACCTTATTTAAACTCCATAATGAAGTTTGCACTTGCTTCAACCTTGCCCGCTGAAACTTCGTCGCCATAGCGATAATATTCAGCATAAATAGGTACTTTTGTTTCACCTTTGTCTAAATTCTTTAGGAAGACACTTTTTCTATTAATCAAGCGCTTACCATCTTCAGTTGAAGAAACAAAACCAATACCTTTGGCAAATTCTCGTCCTTCCTGACTGTTTTTAATCACACTTTCATCACCATCATCATCAGTCTGGACTTGATTGTTGCTTAAGTTTAAAGATAAGTGTGCCCGCATATCGCCAGTACACTGTATTTTTAATTCACCTTTAGTTCGAGATGATGTAGTACCAATTCTATTCAGGGCGGACAGTGGTGCCCGAGGTAAATCGATCGTTAAATTATTGGCATTCTCGATTTCACAACTTGCTTCTGCAGCCGCAATGTTTCCAGAATCAAACATGTAAGTTACGCCAGAACCAAAAGGATTACCTGGCGGGCCAGGAAGCAAACCACCTAAAGTAACATTACCTAATTGGACTGCTTTGGTTGGGTTATCGATATTTGCATAGATAATAACTGTTGCTTGTCGAGGACGCATTTTACTGTCTTGATTATCCCCTTCATTGACTCTAAGTTCAGAGGGATTACCGCGATCGCCATAAGGTCTTCCAGTTAAATTATCTATTAATACATAAGCGTAATGGTTTTCTCCTCCAGCATATGAGTTTGGTAGTACAAATGCTGGTTGACCATCAATATCACCAATTGAAGATGCCCCTCTTTCAGTCGGACTACCTTGACCAGCATAGGCATAAATAGTGGCATCATCGCTACACTCTGCAACATAGGGAACGCCAGTAGCATTATGCTGAAAATTAAATTCAGCAATTTTTTGATATTTTTCAACATTTCCACTGACTTTAATGGTACCGGCATAGGCTTTCATGAGTGTATGTCGTGTTGATGGAGCGTTTGGAGTACAACCATTGGCAAACGCTTGTTGTGTGACACCACAGAGCAGCAAACTTGGGATGAGGAAAATATGTTTTAGATTCATTGCATTCATTTCCTTAAGGTTGCGCTGCAGCTAGTTGTTCTGCGCATACTGCTTTAACCATATAGAGTCCATTTAAAGCTTCAATTTTCGTTAAATCAAATTCTGCAATGCAATGATTTGCTTGCTTGTCTGCAACCCAGTCCACGCTGACCGAACCCTTTTCTTCGTTTGATAACAAGTAAACCTGATTAAAACTTGCGACCATTGCGGTATTATTTCCACCAAATGTTACTTTAGATCCCATCGGTATATTTTCATGTTCAGGACTCTGCAACGTTATTAGTACCTTATACCCCTTGCGTGCTTTAAAATCGGCAAGAATTAATGCACCCTTAGTTGGGATAATTTGACTAATAATAGTCTCTTCAATTTCAGCATTTTCAGGAATACTTTGTGTATCTAAGGCAATCTGGTTTTTTCGATAAGGAGATAACCCAGGATAAACCGCTAATCCTGCAGTTGATGTGGTCGCTGTTGCACTATTAAGTGCTTTAACCCCTTTCACTTCTTTAGTAACAATCAGTGCATTTGTTGTTTGTAGGGGCTTAGACATTAAAGCACCATATTGGGTCGCCAATAAGGTTCCCGCAATATTTGCACTCAGGTTCTGTTGATCGCTTCCCCGATAAGAATACCCTGCACTTAGATGAGCAACTGGGGCATCATAACTCCCACTGAAACCACCATAGTTTTTATCATCATAACCTTGATATACATTCCAATTTGCTTGTAAACGATCACCTGATAAACCATTTAACTGTACCATGTGATTATTTTGACCGCTGGTACTACGCCCGAGGTTATAGCTAGCATACAAAGGCTTCTTACCAAATGACAAAGGCATACTGACGTTAAAGTTAATACTATATTTTCCATTACGATTTGTATCTTCCGCTGAGTCATCGTAATAAGTATAAAATAGACCATAACTGATTTTGTTTTTTGATAATGAGTATCCGAGGTTATAAGAAGTTAAGTCCCCTTGATTACGGTATTTATAACTTGCTGCATTAAAGTTAATCATTCCCCATTGATTTGGCAAATCTTGTACTAAAGTTACATTATATTGATGTTTGACTTTATCATTTAAGGGAAGCATTGGATCAATTAATTCAGTATTTGAGTTGTTCCCGTAGTTATGTCTCATGACATCATTAAAATCATAGAAACCCGATGAAAAATATTTATAACCAGCAAAGTTTAAAGAAGTATTGGTCGGTGTGAAGGATTTACTATAATTGATTTTAAAAGCATTACCTTCTTTAGTACTAGATTCATTATTACCCAGAATTACATCTGAATAATTTGTTCTCTTCTCAAAGTCACTGATGGCGTGAATTACATTTGCAGAAACTGCACCAAACTTACCAAGGTTTATCCCTTGACCAAATGAAAACGCTTGATAATGTTGTGAAAGTTGGCTACCTAAAGCTATCGTTATAAAATCTGTTAAACCATAAGTCACTTCAGCTTGAGTGAGAAATTCATTGTTATTGTCATAGTCACTATTGTCATATTGACCCAATGCAACATGATAATTCAGATTTCCTTTACGCTCTAAAAAGGCTAAGGTCGTAAATGGAACAATCTGACGCTTTATTTGTCCATCTGAACCAGTAATTTCAACAGTAATATTTCCTCCATTATTTGCCGGAAAATAATCTGTCAAATAAAATGGTCCTGCAGGCACAGCTTTTTTATAAATCATCCGTCCATTTTGGTGAATGGTTACAATAGACTCACTATCTGCAATACCGGTAATACCTGGTGCATAAGAATTATACTGACGAGTACGCATCATACGATCACTTTGTACGATTGCTCCGCGGATTTTAACGCCTTCAAAAATAGCCGATGAACTATAGTTATTTCCTAAAATAATTTCTGAATCAATTTGAGGAATATTTCGACTCAATGTCGTACTTAAGTTTGTCCAAGTATCCTCTCCTTGCGCATCATGTGACCATGTGGAATATTGCTTGAGACGCCATGCGCCCCAATTGGCACTTCCTTGCAAACTCGCAAATGTACTATTTTCAGTTTTTGAATTATTCCGACTGGAAAACTCAGAGACACTATAGTCTAAACGCAGTGCAGGTATGCCATTATCCCATTGTTTTCGTTCGAAAAAATCAATCCTATCTTGAACTACATATGCTTGAGGTAATTGTAATAACAGTCGGTTACGATTAAGATCCAGATCAGACTTTGCATAATCTAAACCTGACCAGTCCACACACTGTTTTCCATTTTCTAGTTCAATGACTGAAACAAGAGAAGGTGTTTTAACTCCATAATGTTCTAACTCACTAGGCAACAAACAAGGTGCTAATTTTTGTTCATGATCAGCATTACCATAAGCGTATAAATAAATATTACGATGTTCAATTTTATTATTATTAATAAAGATATCGAGTTTATAATCCCCGGGCAAACTGTCTAACTCATTAAATAAGGTCAAGTCTTCATTGCTATAAAGTTGCTTATCGTTTGTGCCAATATTAAGCATATTTGGATCAAAATATTCTTTGGCTTGAACAGTATGAGAACTCATAATGAGAATAGACAAAGAGCTTATAATGTATTTTAAAGTATTTCTTTTAATGTAGAACATTGCCTACTGCTCCTAAGGCTCAAGTAAAACCGATGTTCCATAATCATTTATGTACTTGATCGCTATCTTACTTTGTGGCGTAGCCGAAAAACCTATAGCCAGTTTTTCTATCGAATTTGGAGCAATATAACTCTTAGATTTTAACTCATGACCATTTACGCTGATTTCCGCAATATTGATATAAAAAGGGCTTGGGTTATTTAATATTAGTTGATTGTTTTGAATACTCCATGAAACTTTCTTTACCTCTTCTTCTAAAGATAACTTACCTACCATCGTGGGACGGTAAATCATTTTAATTCGATTAGTCATTGAATACTTTAAGACGTTTTCTGCATCAACAGGGGTCGGTGCAATAAACTTCACGTTTAACCAATAAAGTGTCTCTTTTTCAGGTGAGAGCGTAATATTTTTAGTCAGCTGTATGGTATTTTTTTGTTGCGGACGAAGTTTTAGTAGTGGTGGAGTAGCAATAAAATCAGGTGATATATCACCCTTCTCGTTTTCGATCCAGGATTGAGCAAGATAACTTGTATTCTTATCGGTATTAAATGCCACTACAGATTGATTGCGATCTTTTTCCGAATAAATAACCCGGGTAGTTTCTAAACCAAAACCAGCATGTGACGCTTGTACAGCAGAAAAACAAAAAACTAGACTCAGCAGTTTCTTAGATAATTGCAACATTAAATGCCTCTTCTAAAACTCAAAATTCGTATACACCTTCTAGCCCATCATTGAACTAGAGGGTGTATTAGGTCACAGGAATATTTTTACTCAGGAGAGCTTATTTATATTCAATTTTGAAATTAAGTGTTGCGTCTGCACGTCCAGCATTAAAATCACTATCCTTTTCAGCATAACGATAATACTTAGCTAACATTTGATATTTATATTCGCTTTGGCCATCTTTGAATTTTTTCTGAATCACTGGCGTACCATCAATCAGAATATCTTCACCATCTTCATCATATAAGGCGATACCAATCCCCTTAGCTATACCTTCTTGGCCAGATTTATCAAGTTCTAAAAGATCACCAGTGCTATCTACAGTTTTACCAGTAAATGAAACACTCAAAGTTCCTTGATCAGGGCAATCCTTAAGTTCAATCTTAATTTTACCCTCATCACCAACACCTGAGCTTTCACTTCCTCTTGAAGGAAAAGCACTTGTAGGATGACGACCCATATTTACTGTTGCGTTCTCTCCCCCTTCATTGCCATTAATGTCAATAGCACATGTCGCGTTGTAAATTATTCCATTGAAATTAATAACACCTGTTTGCTCTGCAGCAAAAACTTGGGTCGTTGATAAAGCACAAACAGCTAAAATGATTTTTTTCATAATAATTCCCAGATTCAAAATCTAATTTTCATTCATTTTGATCAAACAGATTTGAACAAATCCAATCGCGATCTTAATTAGGTTATTTAATATTATTTTTTATGTAAATAGACGATTTATATAACTGAAATATTGTTTGAGATTTATGTTGAAATATTTATTTTTTTATGAAGTTGACCTAAATAATATTAAAAAGCCATTTAAATGATCATTTAACATTTGGTTAGAAGTGCTTAATAAGGAAAATCTTTCGATCAATCTTAATTATCTCTATTACATATTAAATTTAATAAAATAATACTTTATTCTCAGAATAAATTGGTATAATTATTTAACATATAAAATAGTAAATCTAACTATGTAAAACTCATTCAAAAATTATAAGTACCATAGCTTCTAATTTACAAAACCTAATAAATATGAAGATATAATAAGACATTTAAAGTACTAGAGAGATGAACTTTAAGCGAATAATTGTATATTTTTTAACATATTTTCATTATATTCTGTCGATAAAATCCGAACCAATAAAATTCATATTGTTTAATCATATTAAATAATAATCCAATTAAACGTATATTTAAAATACACTTTAATAAAGCAAGTTAACTTTTTCTAAAAAAGAAAATAAAATTATTTTTTTCAATTATTTTTGTTTCTGAGGACTAAAAAAAGCTTAAACATGGGTTTTTATAAATAATTCCCTTCACTTTTAAACCAACCATTTTACTATGTTTATAAAATAGCAGTCAAAATTATCGTTACGTTAACTGTTTAATAAATATTCCATTATGTGATTTATGCCATAAAAATTCTTATATATGAGATATTATTAGCTATATTAGTGCACATTATTAGTCGACAACTATTACAACGCCCAAAAATATAGACTACATTTTATTTTCCTTAAATACTAGGAATAAATAACACAATTTCATATATTTATTTAGTCACTGCTTATAATAAAGACAACCATATAAGTCCTATTTTAGTGAATATTCATTCCTCATGACCCATATTTATTTAGAAGGAGTTTTAAGCACTTTAATCAAAGTAAATTGTATGGTCACTTTTAGAATTTTTAAAAAAATATTGTATTTGTTGTACTGTGACTCCTACCATCGAAATCTCAGTAAGTTGATCGGGACAAAGAAACCAAGAGCCGATGTTTCATGACTGATCTTCAATTGGCCAGACTGAATCTCACAGGAAAAAATTGCTTTATAAGTATGTAAAAATATCTCAGATTGTGGGTGTTTACATCGATCAAACAATACAACTAAGCGCTACATTTTAACCCTTAATCCAGTATCTTCAAATACCTCTTTTTCAAGGTTCTCAGCTGCTGATAAGTCAATATCAGCCCAACCACAAGACAATGACCATAAACCATCTTGTGTTTCTGTAACTGGCAAATATCTCGTCTAAAATATAGGGCTGATTGTGCCAATGAAGTCATTTGGCTCAAAATATTTAACCAATCTATAGAATTACTTATGTTGTGCTTCATCATTACCCTCCACTTGAAATTCATACTCTTCATCGCATATCGGTATCAGAGTAATTCAACTGTTTTAGAAAAATCTGAACATTCCCCTAGAAAAAATAGATTTATTATCTGATACTTAGTTATGATATGTTGATAAATCTTAGATCAATTTAACAACCCAAAGTCATTTTTACTCAAAGCCATTTCTACAACATATGATCAAGGGACCTGATTTTATGCGTGCGGAAAATTCTCAGGTAAATAGCACTCGGCGATTACAACGCTTAGCTATAACTATCATTACTTTTGCACAGTTATTTGCTACATCACTATGGTTTAGTGCCAACAGTGCTGCCTTTGATTTGATGCACTATTGGCATATCGGTATATCTGAAATTGGCTGGCTAAGCAATGCTGTACAAGCCGGTTTTATTTTAGGCACTTTTATCATTGCAATTACAGGATTTGCTGATCGTTTTGCTGCGAGTCGAATCTTTTGTTTTGCCGCTGTCAGCGGTGCACTATTTAATTTTACTTTTGCCTTTTTCGCACAGGGAATATGGGATGGTATGTTCTATCGCTTTTTAGTCGGTATTAGTTTAGCGGGGATCTATCCTGTTGGAATGAAACTTGCGGTACAATGGGCACCTTCACATAAAGCTCAAGTATTATCATTACTCGTAGCCATGCTCACTTTAGGCACGGCGCTACCTTATGCTTTAAATGGTTTAGCCATCAATTTGAATTGGCAACATGTTATGAGTATAGCTTCCTTATGTGCATTACTGGCGGCTTTAATGATTTACCTTTTAGGTGATGCAAAGCCACCTTCAGAGCAAATTGCAATTCATCAGCCTGCTGCAAAAACAAAACCTCCTCTTTTTCTTGCATTTAGAAATCATAAATTTAAAGCTGCTGCATTTGGTTATTTTGGACATATGTGGGAACTTTATGCATTTTGGACGGTCGTTCCTATACTCATAGTGCATACAAATTTAGCTCAGGCACTCGGTATTCATCAGGCCATGCTAAGTTTCTTCGTTATCTCTTGTGGTGCTGTAGGTTGTATAACTGTGGCGTGGTTAAATCGTTATTTTTCAAGTTCTACTTTAGCCATAACAGCTTTAAGCTTATCTACTTTGTGTTGTATAAGTTTTTCCTTAGGTTGGAGAGTAATTCCAGCTGGTGGATTGCTAGTCATTTTGGCGTTTTGGGGAGCTGCGGTGATTGCTGACTCACCGCAGTTTTCAGCACTATCGGCTCAAGCGTGCCCACCTGAACAAATTGGTGCAGCCTTAGCCATACAAAATGCTATTGGTTTTAGTATAACCATAGTATCTATTACTTTAGTCACCTCAATGCTAGAACGTGTAGGACCTGATGCAAGTTGGCTACTCATTATTGGTCCAGTATTGGGGGTCATTGGTTTTCATAGACAATATAAAATTAGAAACGCTGAGAAATACTCAGTTTAAAATCACGTCCTGTACCAGTCATATATTCCCCTAAGTACATTTTGTAGTCTCGATTAAGTAAGTTATCAATCGAGAAATTAACTTGTGGTCCACGACTACCAATAGGCTGCCAGTCAATAAAAATACCATGCAAAGAATAGCCCTTCGTCTTTGGTAAACTATAACTTCCTGCAGTTTTATCCGTATCTAGAATACTCCGTGTTTGGGCATCCACAAAAATACCGCGCCATCCCATGCTCAAATCATATTCTGGTACATTTACACCTAGGGTTGCTGTGGCTTTACGCGGTGGAATTTCTGTAATCCAAGTTTTTTGATCAAACCATGGATTAATTGGGGAATGGTCACGTTGACCACGAATATAAGAATACGTTAGTCCGGCAAAAAATAATGGTTGATTATAAAAGACCTCAGCCTCATAGGCTTTAGTTGTGTAATCGCCAATATTTCGATAAAAACCCTGATTATAATCACCATTACAATCTCGATAGCTTGCCTCTAGTCCTTGAGCAAGTTGATCTGCTTGTGCCTTACAGAATACTGAACGGTTTCTAAAAATCTCGTCTGAACCTTCTTGGCGATAATGGGTTAAACGCAGTTGTAAATGGTCATCATCTTGCAATAACTGACTAAAATTCATTTCGGTGCCTAAACGTAGTGCAAGCATTTTTTCAGGTTTTAAGTAGCGGCTCGTTTCAGACACGGTTGTACCTTTAGACTGTACATAATACTGTTCATCAACACGCGGCGCACGCCATGTCTGACTCACATTGGCAAACCAAGTCATATACTCTGCGGGTTGCCAAGCCAATACTAAACGTGGAGACCACCCTGTATAAGATTTAGCACTATAATCATGACCTGCCGTTGGATCATTATAACGCGGTGCCCGATTACCATAGCCCTGATTTTGAATATAGTCATAACGTAATGACGGTGTAATCGTTAACGTTTGCCAACTGAATTGATCCTCTACAAAAGCACTATACATTTGCTGATCACCGGCTGGCATATAAAACGGTTCATAAAATCCATAATTATATTGAGGATCTGTGTTTTTGCTTTTGTCATACATCACGGATTCTTGTTGCATTTTTTGATACTGCAAACCCACTTTGACCGTATGGGAACCATAACGTCCATCAAAATTACTTATATTTGAGAGTTTAAATGCTGTATTTACATAATCGACCCAACTTGCATTACCCAATGTGCTCGATGATACACCAGCAGCTTCAGGTATCCGTTCATCGTATTGCTGGGTCTTTGAATAGGAAATACTACTTTTTAAATTAATATAAGGATTATCTACAGGGTTAAATTCATAATGCAAAGAGTAACTGTTGTCTTGTTGATCACGTAACACTAAACGCCTTTTCCAAGCTAAGTCATAACCATATTTTTCAATATCTTTCTCGCTAGGAACAGCATCTTGATCTCGCATAGCAGCAAAGGGTTCCCATCCTTTATGGCCACTTTGTAATGCATTTAGGGTAATTTTCTGACTTGCTGTAGGGTAAAAGTTTAGCTTAGCCATATAACTGTCTTGTTCTTGGGCTGAATATAAAAATTTACTGCCATCTGGGCGCTCAACATTACCGCTATCACGTTTGGTATAAAGCAATACCGCATCAGCTAGAGAATCTACTGTTTTTCCATAAACAGCAGCAGTATAAGTATTTTGTGTATTGTTACTAGAGCGCGAGTATTTTAATAATGCACCAGTATTACGACCTTCACGTAACAGGTCTGCTGCATCTTTAGTTTCCATAGTGACTTTACCGCCAAAACCACCATTACCCACTTCTACATTATGAGGGCCTTTATCTACAGTAAGTTTCTTTAATAACTCAGGTTCAATAAAAACAGATCCCTGACGATATTTATCAAAAGATTTTAGCGATCCATCTAGCGTAATTGGTACATCTTCAACTCCCCCCATCCCTAGGATATTAATATTTTGACCTCCTGGACGAGGTGAACCGGCTGATGCAACGCTGGGCATATTATCAAGTAACTGAGCAACATTATTGGCTTGGTAACGATCTATTGATTTTTGGTTGAGCGTACTCTGGCCAAACTTAGCCGTATCATCAGCATTTGCTTTTAAAACAATAGTCGGCATTTGATAAAGCTGATCTGTATTTTTACTATTTTCAAGATAGTTTTTCTCAGTAGAACCCCCTGTTTTAACTGGAGCCTCGTGTTCGCTACGATCTTGAACAATATAACCAGCCGAAGTTTTTTTTATTTCAAATGGAGTATTGAGCACTAACGCATTAAAAGCCTGATCAAGCTGATATTTCCCTTGCAAAGCACCAGCTTGGTAGCCTGATAATTTGTTGGTCTGGATCAGTAATGAAACCTGACTTTGTTGAGCAACCTGCTGTAAAGAGTGCGTTAAGCTTCCTGCTGCTAAATGATACTGCTGTACAGGTTGTGCGAAAGCTTGATTGCTTAAAATACTTGCTGAAATGGCAATAGAAACAGCTAACGACAGTTGCGTTAATGCTGGTTTCATATGAAAAGAAAAATGCCGCATACCTCTACCTAAAGTCATAACTGGTCCAATTAAAGCTCTGCATCACCTTGGAAATTATTTTGTCGTTTCAAAGGTAATCAAATTCAAGATGTTTAACTATATGCCGTAGAGCTGAGTAAAAACCCGCAATCAAAAAAGTAAAATATTTTTTAAAACCCTAGCGCTCAATATGAGTAGTGATTGATCATAATATCGAATTTTAGTCTAGACCGATCAAAATGAGTTGATCTCCTAGTGAATGAATACTCAATTTAGGATATTGCATTGCAATCAACTCTAAACTTTGTCGCGGGCTTTGCTTTACTGAAATTACGGCATTGACTTTTATATGTGCCAATTGTTTAGTGTTATATATAAAATGTACTCGATGAAAGCGTTTTAATTGCTCAAGTAGCTCGGTTAAAGGCATATCTTGTGCAATGAGTTGGTTTTGTTGGAGCGCATTTTCCACACTGACTGAATCAATCTGTACAAGATTTGAAAATCCTGCCTGACTCACTTCAAGTTGTTGGCCAGCAGTCACGATCTTTTCTAATTGAGGCTGTTCTACCGACTTCGCTAAAACTTTGGAGTGTAACAAGCTTAGACGAGATCGCTCTTCTAACTGCTCTACAATAAAGCGTGTACCCAAGGCTGTAAAATGAGCTTGCCGCGTGTTGACCACTAAAGGTCGATGAGGATCTTTAGCAACCTCAATCATTATCTTGCCCTGAACCAACTCGATTTCACGTTGCTTGTGATCAAAATGAAAGTTAACTGCTGTATCGGCAGCTAAGGTAAGTAAAGATCCATCTTCAAGACGTAAATGCTGTTGTTCACCAATATCACTTTTAACATCTGCCCAATAATACTGATAAGGAATAACTTGTGCTGCGATATATGTACTGATACCAAGTACGCTTAAGCCAAAGAGTTTGCCCCAATTTTTTTTTACTTTAGATGTTGCTTGTTTATGTGCGGAAAATGAATGTTCTAATGTTTCTTTACGAATAACATGTCGAGTAGATAATTTTTGCATTTGCTCAGAAAAATGCATCATTTCTTCTACTTGTTTGGCTTCCTCAAGATGAAGTAGTTTCCATTGAATAAACTCTGCTTCAGCTTGTGCACGTTCCTTTTCATCATCCGTACTTAAACGCATCACCCATAGAGCAAGTTGAGTTTTATCAAGTTCAATAGACATGGTTGATATCGTCAAGACGTTGTTTACTTGCATAACACAGCGATAAACTCTGCGCTAAATAGCCTTGTACTGAGCGCAATGATTTATTAATTTTTAAAGCAATATCACTTTGGCTATATCCTTCAAAGTAATACATCACAAATGCTTGACGCACATAGATTGAGGTATCAGCCAAAGTTACACTCAAAAAATCCAGTAAATCAATTGCATCTGAAATATCCTGTTGACTGAGCTGTGATTCATATTGTTCGAGCTGTTGCTCTAAACTAGATAAATAGCTTTTTTCCAAATGATAGCGCCGTTGTTTATCAATCATGATGTGTTTAGCAATATGCAGCAAAAAAGCACGAGGTTCTTTGATATCTAACAGCTGCTGTTTATTTTGCATAAGTTTAATAAAGGTATCTTGTACTAAATCTGCTGCATTTATCGGATGACTAACACGCTGGTTTAACCACTGCCTTAACCAAACATGATGATCTAGGTACATACTTTCAATTAACTGATGTTGAGAAACTAGGTTGGCGGGAGTATCCATGGGAGAAACCATTTAAAAAGTGGTTTAAATAGTAATGATTATCATTCATTTTGATACTTGTTGTAAATATTTTATTAAAATTAAAAATAATAAAAAAAAGTTGCGGGTTTTAAGAGTCTGATTCGGCATACCTAATAGATTCAATCAATTTCTATGGAAGATCTCTTATGCACGCTATTAATGCTGAACAAATCACTAGTCTCGCCTTACGCTTAAAAACAGAAACTGCAAGTGAACATGAAAGAATGCATCAATTGATGAATGCTGCTGATGTGTTTGCCAATTCAGAAGTATATGGCCAATTCACACTATCACAATACTACTTCCAAAAAGAAATCGAATACTTATTTGAATTAGATGGTGTTGCAGCACTAATCCCCGACCTTGAAATTCGTGGTCGTTCAACACAGGCATTACTTGATTTAACCGATCTTAATATTCAACCTGCTGGTACCCATCTTCAAAGCAAAAATGCATCGCTTACTCAAGCTTTAGGCTGGATTTATGTTTCAGAAGGCTCAACTTTAGGCGCAGCATTTTTATTTAAACAAGCACAAAAACGTTTAGGTTATTCAGCTGATTTTGCAGCACGTAACTTAGCCGCTTACCCAGAAGGCCGTGCTATTGTGTGGAAGCGCTTTGTTCAAGCCTTAGATCAAGCTAATTTAAACCAAGAACAACAAGATCAGGTTGTTCAAGGTGCGCTTGATGCCTTTGCTTATTTTGGCAATGCCTTAATCGGCTTAAATCAACTGAAATAATTTAAAGTTTAAATAAATGTCAGTTGATTTAAAACCACTGACATTTATTTGTTCGACTTAACTCAAATTTGATTGAGATCTCAAGCAGACGAACCTAAATATGCAATCTGATTCCAATAAGCCTTCTACTGATTTAAATCAACTACACTTAGAAGCAGGTGTAAAACTCGCTCGTTCATGGTGGATTCGATGGCTATGTATAGCTTTGGCTTGGCTATGTTTATTTACTGCTGTATTGGGCTTATTTATTCCTGGCTTACCTACAGTCGATTTTGTCATGTTAGCTATTTTCTTTGCTGCACGTGGCTCTAAACGCTTATATTTGGCTTTAGTCAATAACCGTTATATAGGGCCAATACTTATTGAGTGGCAACAACATCGTCGTTTACCCAAAAAGGTCAAATATATATCTACCGTGAGTATGTCGGTTGCTGCTGTATTAATGATTTACCACATCCCTCACCCTTGGGTACTCTATCCCCTATTGGCTTGCCTTGTTTTCGCCTTATTCATTGTTTGGCGTAAATAATTTACCTATCTAAAATAACCAGTTATTTTACTAAACCCCAATTATAGATCTCATTTTAGGTTACTCTTGACCCAGTTCGTTTGAGGGGATAAACATGTTTAATAGTCCGATTGAAATATTATGCAGCCCATTATTAATTGCGCAAGGCATGTATACTAAATATAAAACACCACGTTTAAATGAAGCTGAGGGTGATCGGCAAGGTCAGGCTGGTCAGGGACAACGCTTAAGCTTATTAATCTGTGGTGATTCAGCTGCTGCTGGAGTCGGAGCAGAACAACAGGAGCAAGCACTTACTGGACAAATCTTGAGTCTACTTCAGCCTCACTATCAATGCCATTGGTGTTTAGAGGCAAAATCGGGCTATACATCAGCAGCTTTTCTCCAACATCTTGAGCAGTTAAAACCACAAGAATTCGATATTGCTGTACTTTCAATAGGAGTAAATGATGTAACCAAACCTATATCAGTCACAACTTGGATGCAAAATATTGAAAGAATACATCGCTTATTAATTGAAAAGTTTGCAGTAAAATATGTTATTTATACAGCTGTACCAGCCATGCATCAGTTTCCAGCCCTACCTTTTCCACTGCGTTATTTTCTAGGCAAAACAGCTAAGCAAATGAATCGACAATTACAAGCACAATATGCCAATCAAAAAAATAGCACTGTACTCACTATGCAGCTACCGATTAAAAAACATTTTATGGCTGATGATGGTTTTCATCCAAGTCCTATCGGTTATACCTTATGGGCAGAGCAAGTGGCAAAGTTGATTGTACAATACCAAGCTCAGATCAACATTGAGTTTTAGCGCTTCATTCATTTGAATAACACATGCATCCCAGATGGCAATAATCAACCCAATAGCAAAATCATACTGCTCGAAATACTTTCACTGAAGAACCAATAGCCCAAAAGTAATGAGAAGACAATTTGGCTATAAGCTAAAGTTCTAACGACTCTAGGATTCGCTCTGTCATAAGCATAAGTTAATGCAACTTGGCCCAAGGTTCCAAATACGCCTTAAGCGAATACCCACCCAATATCCTGTACAGCCAAAGCAGTAAACCGGCCTAGAAATTGGGTAATAATGACACTCACCAAAGTTGTAACACATGCGAATAATTTTTTTGTTGATTATCATGCTTAATAAATCTACAATTTGAATACGTGACGTATTCGAGATATAAAGAGATGAATAATAAACATGGTGGGAAGCGTGAAGGTGCTGGTAGAAAATCTAAGTATAACGAAATAACAAAAACTATTCGTGTCCCTGAATCAAGTATTTTAGAGATCAAAGCATTTCTAAATAAAAGAAAGAAACATGCTGAGATTTCAAATATTCGTCAAGTAGATCCTGTTACTCAAATTGAAATCCCCTTAGCTTCTGAGCGAGTTCAAGCAGGGTTCCCTTCCCCAGCCCAAGATTATGTAGAGAAAAAGTTAGATTTAAATCAACATCTCATTCGCAATATAAATGCTACCTTCATTGTCCGTGTAAACTCACTCTCAATGATTGATGCTGGCTTAGACATCAATGATGAGTTAATTGTTGATCGAAGCCTTGAGGCCAAACACCGTGATGTGGTTATAGCATTAGTTGATAATGATTTTACTGTTAAACGGTTAATGATTGAAAAAACTGAGCATTGGCTTAAAGCAGAAAACCCAGATTTTGATGACCTACATTTTGATGATGGCCAAGAGCTTATTATCTGGGGTGTTGTCACACGCGTTATTAAGAACTTCCGATGAAACAGCAGAATAAAATATTTGCACTTATAGACGTGAATAACTGCTATGTGAGTTGCGAGCGTGTATTCAATCCTAAATTAAATGGTCAACCCGTTATTGTACTTTCAAATAACGATGGCTGCGCTGTAGCCAGATCTCAGGAGGCCAAAGATCTAGGTATTAAAATGGCTGTTCCTTTTTTTAAAATTAAAGATATTGTACAAAAACATGATGTCCAAGTTTTATCGAGTAACTATGCCTTATATGCGGAAATGTCCATGCGCTTCCACAGCATACTTGCAGAATATGTTGCTCCTGAAGATCATGAGATATACAGCATAGATGAATCATTTCTAGAGCTTACTTCCTATTCTGAAATTTATGATTTAAGCGATTATGCTCAGTCGATACGTGCGCGTATTTGGAAATGGATTGGTTTACCTGTATGTGTCGGCATAGGTCGAACCAAGACAGAGGCTAAAATTGCTAACAATATAGCAAAGAAAAACAGTCATATGAAAGGTGTTTGTAATTTGCTTTCTATGGACCCCTGCGCCGTCGAAAGTTGTTATCAAGATATTGATGTTGCTGAAGTTTGGGGTATCGGTCGCAAACACTCAAAAAAGCTAAATACAATGGGAATATATTCTGTACTCGATTTAATTTGTGCCGATCAACACCAGATTAAAAAATATTTTTCCATTGTTATGGCTAGAACTGTTATGGAATTACAAGGGACATCATGTATTGGGATTGAAAATGCACCAACACCTAAAAAACAAATTATTGCTAGCCGTTCTTTTGGTGAAAGAATCACAGCATTGAGTGACCTCAAAGAAGCTCTTGGAAAATATGTACAAGATGGTGTCAAACGTTTAAGAGATGATGACTCTCTTTGTTCTAATATCATTGTGTTTATACAATCCAGCCCATTTGAAGTTGATGTTGCTTTTTATAACGAATCAAGGAGTATGACTCTGCCTGAACCAACAGATAGTTTGATTGATCTAATGAACTTTGCTTTTAAACTATTAGAGATGGTTTATAAAGAAGGTATTTCATTTAAAAAGTGTGGAGTAATATTTAATGACTTAATTAGCAAAAAATCATACATACCCGATCTACTGATTGATCATAGCCATCTTGATGAAAATCAAGATCTAATGCTTGTATATGATGAGATACAAAAGCGATTTGGTGCTACTAAATTAGCTATAGGGCCTTGTTATTTACCCAATAGAAGTTGGAGTATGAATCGAGCCAATTTAAGTCGAAATTATTTTAGTAAGGAAGGCATGCTTCTTATCAATAAATAAAAACAATATTCTTCTGATAATTTATATTTAATATATTATGCATATCTATCCATTAAAAATTATTTGTAGATCAAATCTAATAATTTCTCTGAATATGTAGTATCTTAAATCAAGGTAATCTATCAAATTTTACCATTTATTAAATTTAAGAATATGATTCTAAACTTTTTTTAATGTGAGATGTAATAAAAACTACACAACTTACTAGCATGATTTGAACTAATCTTTAGTCATCATCAAAAAGGTTTGATATGTTAACTGAGAATTTAAGTAAAGAAGTAGAATTAAGCCGAATCAATATATTCGATAATAATCATGATTTTTATAGTTCAAAGTTAAAAAAACTTTTTCAATCCCATGGTTATATAAATTATAAAGCTTCGGTAGTAGATATTGAATCGAAACTTATTATATCGAATGAGTTTAGAAAACTAGAAAAAGATCCATTTTCCCCACCTAATACTCAACGTTTCAGACGTTATGGAAATGCTTTGATACTTCCATGGGAAAAAGAGAAAAAACCAATTTGGTTACCTACTACAAAAAATAATGAAGGTACAGAATTATCAGGATATGATCAAGGCAATAATAATCCAGAGCATGGATCGATTCGATATTTTAATGCGCTGAGTGAGCAAGTTAAAAGATCAAACTATTTAAATAAAATTATCATTGAAGACTATAATTTGACATTTGGATTAGATGAATACTATCTACCTATATATGTGGGAATACATTTTGTTAAATTAACCTCTACCTGTGAACAAAGCTTAGGAATTAGTTCACCAGATTGTTTTCACCAAGATGGTGAACCTTTTACATTTGCACATCTCTTCTATCGAAGCAACAATATTATAGGTGGGGAAAATTATATAGCTCATCCAAGTGAAAGAAACAAACGGTTGGAAGATGTAAATTCAGCCAATATATATAGCCAATTCACATTGAAGAATATTTCTGATAGCTTTGCTGTACATGATTCATCCGTGTGCCACTATGTATCCCCGATTAAAAAAATTAAAAATGATCAATTCAATATTCCTGGTGAGCGCTGGATGATTTTAATTGATTATTCTTTAACGAAGCAAAAGATATGATAAATAACCTTATATTTTCTTTACTACCTATTCTGCTATCTCTGATAGCAGGATGGGGAATAGGACGCGTAATTCACCAAAATATCAGAGATAACTTAGTAAGCTATATCACTATTTTAGTTTGGTTACTTTTAATTTCTATAGGATTTCAATTTGGTAGTATCCTTTTTGACAAACAACTAGGAACTACAATAATTATTGAATCATTTATTTACTCTACAATTTTAACCCTAATAACTTTTATTTTATTATTTAAGAAAGTAAAAAACACAAGTACACATAAAAAATCAATATCCGAAATTTTAAAACCTATCAAAGAGTGTGTTATCGCTATATCTATGGTGGTTATAGGTATGATTTTATATCTGATACTACCAAGTGGCTGGAATAGTGAAATTCTAAGTAGCATACTTCTTTATATACTTATTTTTTTAGTTGGTGTTGATCTCTCCACAATTAAAATTCAATCTTTGACTATTAACCATTTTAAAGTTCCACTAATTACCATTGTTTCACTATTTATAGCAGCATATTTAACAACATTTATCTTAGATCGGTCGTTCTCAGAACTTATCGTTTTAGGCAGTGGTTTTGGCTGGTTTTCTTTATCTGGCCCATTGATAGGAAAAACATTAGGTGCAGAACAAGGAACCTTTGCCCTTCTTACTGACCTGATTAGAGAGTTCTATGCAATAGGCTTGTTATATTTAATTGGAAAAAATTATCCTAATCCTGTCATCGGTATTTGTGGAGCTACAGCAATGGATTCAACACTCCCATTTATTAAGAATAATTGCTCACAATTAGATGTTCAAATCGCTATTTTTAGTGGCTTCATCTTAACAATACTTGCTCCATTTTTTATTATATTCTTCAGTATATTTGTCTAAGCAACTCCAATGTAAATGATTTGGGAAGTTATCAATTAACTTCCTACTATCTAATTTTACAACTCTGCCTGTCATCCTATACGTCAATTCAATGCATCGCTATTCACCGACCTAGTAAAAGTACACTAACGTTAAATTGTATATCCTCATGCGAATGTACGTCATAATTTAATTTCATTAAATTACAATACATTCAATTTGAAGCAAACCACATGAGGATGATCATAATTGAAAATAAATAGCATATTAAAGAGAAAGTTTCTTTCTCCGACTTAGATAATGCTGAATACGCTTTATTGCTTCAACATCGCTAATATCTGTAGAAACCCAAAATGTATACCTAACACTCTCAATTGATGCAGATCTTTTTTTATATGTAGTAACAGTATTTGAACCTTTAATTTTAACTTTAAAAAAATTTCTTTCATAAATCTCATTTTTTAACACCTTGGCTGCATCCCAAGGTCCACCTATACAAATATCCATAAGTCTAATACCTAATTAAAGTTTATAAGTTAGCTAAAATAAATATTGCATGAATTAATGTGCTTTTATCCCCAATCTGTCTATTTTGAATTTTTGCCCTGTTGGAATTAACTCACTTCTTAAAAAATTAGAGGTGTGCAATCGTCCCTTAGTGCAGAACCATTTACATTTAAGTTTTTTCTTGGAAAGAGAATAAACAACCATCTCTGGGCTGCCTAGTACAAAAACTACAACACTACCGATTTCTAATCCCATAATTAGCCTCTAATTAGATGTTAAAAAACAAAGAGTCTATTATATTAAAGCTTAAGACCTAATAATCTTACTTAATATATACTCTTTAGTAGATAGAGAACACTAAATACTCTACTTTATACAAACTATTTTAAAAGAACCTAATCACAATTTTTTTATAAGCTACTCCTTTAAAATTCTTAATTTTTACTCTAAAAATTGCCTATAAGGTGTATTTAAGACTCTTCTTATGCTCCATAATCAGTATATATTTAAAAATAGAGTCTCCATTTTATGGTGTTATATATTCTAATATAAAATGTACATGTAAATAAAAGACATGAAACTTGAACGAACATAATTCATGCTTTTTATCGTAGTATTATATCATCATAATTTACTATAACCTTCTGTATAGTTTCAATAAATTTTTAAAATTTTTTCACCTACGTCCATCCAAACTCTAGATTAAATTTTCCATGAAATAATTCATAATTTTTATCTAAAATAGCTTTATAAAAATAAAATTTAACCTACATTAAACATGGTTTGAAACAGCATTAGCTCTATATTAAAAATATATTTTTTGTATAATATTAATCACTAGTTTTTCATACTATAAATAGCTTTCATATTAAATTAATGATTTATTTAATTTCATACCAGCTATTTTCTTTAGTACTATATTTTATTGCTATAGACTAAATATTTATAAAAATTTGATGAAGTTAAGCAAATTGTTCTGTTTATTTCTATCAATTAGCCTAGTCCAATAAAAAACCTCCTTGTGGAGGTTTTTTATTGATCAATTATCTATTTTACTTCTTTCACTGTAAATGATTTATCCGCTGCAAGTTCAATAACACCCTCATCACCTTTGGTGTGAACAGATACACCATTTTCACCTTCTAGACGCATACCACTTCCAGCTGGTGCTTCTTTAAGATCATAGCTTTTGCCATCATTATCAACCAATGTCGCAGTAACAAAGTTATCTTTAGTGGTCAAAGTAAATTCTTTTTTATCCTCTGTTGTATACTTTACAGTTGACTCTGTTATTTCATGAGCTCCAACATGTGATGCTGCACTTACAGAAGCAGTATCTGGAGTGGCTGCCTTATCTTTTGAACCACATCCAACCAAAGCAGCAACTGCAACAAATGAAGAAATTAATAGTAGTTTTTTCATTTAAATCTCTATGATTATAAAGTTTGAGTATTTATCTTACCTATAATCAAAATATATATAAACTTGAAATTACACATCTTATAAATTTGCACACATAATCTAATCGACATGATCTAGACAATAGGTCTAAATTAATTTCAACTAAGTAGCTTCATCGTGTATATAATTCAAATGCGAGTGAGTGATTAAAGTTCATCTTAAAATATTTTAACAAGCTAAAATGCGCGGTAGCTGGACAATACAGCCATTAAAAGTTATTTGGTATAAGCCTGTAAACCCTATTTCATTCATTAATTTTTTTTAAGAATTATATAGCTTTCGATTTTAAAATTTATTCCATTTAAGTATGGTCGCTTTACACCCTCACCGCTCTCTATAGCATATCCTTACTCTTGAAGTTCTCAACGATATATGCTGTATATTTTCTAGCCACTTACTCAATTAATGAGTCACTTCAATACCATTAGGCTATCTACATATTACTACTATTCATTTGTGCTTAAGCATATTGAGTGAATAGCCTGTAATATAATTTTTAAAGTTCCGACTTTTAGTCGTAAAACCACTTCTAGCAAATACAAAACAGAGTATTACAAACAGCTATTTCGTTGAAGTAACAATCACTATTTTAAATGGTTTTGCTTCAAAACATGCTACTCGAAGTAGGTCAAAAAGTAGCTTATTTATACTTAACTTTAGGATGTAAACAAAATTACTCATATAAATATGTTATTTAAGGTTTAAATGATCATTTCAAATTTAAAAAATTTCTCTCTTCTTGAGTTTTATCCATATCAAGATCGTACATTGTCTCTTGAACAACCTTAATTATGTATGATCTATTTTCAGAAATGGTCTGATTAACTTCGGCCCAATTATATTTATCCCATCCATTGACTACGGATAATTGATCTGTCTTCTTCTCTATATTTTCAAGAATTTTCTTAATAAATAGATGACCTTTTAACCTCTCATCTTTAAATACTTTTGAACCATCAATATATTTTCTATTCAGTAATTCAGATGGCAGATTTAATTGTCCATTCGTATTATCAGATAACACAGCTAATCGATGCCACAATTGATTATAAGGAACGGCATAGACGTCTGACTCTAATTGAGCTTGAGTTGATGGTAGTTGTGTTAAACCATTACCACCTTGCGTTCCTTGTCTCAATAGACGCTCCATAAGGTTTGTCATACCCTCAAGATACCACCCTCCTTTAAACTGGTTATACCCATACTGATAAAGATGAAAAATCTCATGGGTTCCTGTAGTCCAATAATTACCAGGGAATCCTTCTAAATTATTACGAATATGTAGTGTTAATGAACATTTTCCTTCTTTAATTGGCTTATTAATAAAATTTTGAGCCATTTCAAATGCAACACCATTTCCGTTTAACTTGATTAAATGAATATCAATATATTGAGCTACTCCTCTATATCTATTGCTATCCAAGGGGTGAGTAAATCCTAAATAAGTTAAAGCCTCTGTAGTTGCATTTGCTTGAATTGCCATGTTTTCAACATAATCAGGAATGCCATTGTTATTTAGGTCAGTTCGATCTGATAAATAATTTTCATTTTCTGGATTAGAGTTGTAGTAAATCCTGAATTTTCCAGATTTATAGACTGAGTCCACACTAGGCAAAGTACTGGTAGAGCTAAGACATGGAGCTGCTGCATTTACCGAGCCCGCAACAAAAACAAGTCCTAAAAATAATATTTTATTCATATTAATTAATCTCTTATATTTTATTGAACGGTTATAATTACATAATTTTACAAAGCTTTATAGCTTCATTTGTAAATTCATCCAAAAATTTAGCGCTAAAAAATACTGTCACTTTATATATTTGATTAGGATCCGTCTCTTAATCCTAAAATAGTCAGCAGTTGTGAATATGAATTACTCATTTCATTCTTTTCTATACACATCACTTAGATGGTTTAAGCCTTCATTCTTGGCTCAGCATCAATATTAGATTTATGCAGTTTCACTCTTGGCCAAAACACGACAAGGGCAGTTTATCTTAAGATAAACTGCCCCACCAATCTAAAAACAAACCAAAAGTAAAATCCCCTATAGATTTTTTCCTTAAATTATCAACAAGTTAAGATAAAATAAGCATTATTTTAGAATTTCCAGTTGTAGAAAATATCTATCGCTTTTTCTACAGACTCACTGGCTTCTAAATATAAACGTTTATTCATTTGATAACGCAAGGTCAATTTATTAATCGGTGTAAATACCCCTACACCATAACGAATATATAAGTCAGGTGTAATGTAGCCTGTTACACTCACTTGAGTATCATCACCTGTACCTTGTGCATCTAATGCCAAACCACTTAAACCTAATGTGCGGCCAATCTGATTGGTAAAGGCACGTGTACCACCTAAGCCTAAGCTAATCCCAGCTGCAGCAATGGTATTGTTTACATCAGATTTAAATCCTTCAGTATTATTTAATCCACTTGAACCTTCATTTACACGACCTGTAATTAAGGCATTTAATGCTTCTTGTTCAGATAAACCAGCATCATTAAAAATTTGAATGTTTGGACTGGTTGCAGTACCCGTTACACGGACACCAACGTTACTTCCTGAGACAACTTTGTTGGTTTCAATATCAAGGGTTGGATTAGATAATGGCCCATTAAAACGTGCAATTGCGCGGTTTAGATCCAGTTTTTGTCCATACGCTTCAATGGTTACTCGTTGACTAACACCGATCGCACCATTGGCACGCATAGCCACTTGTTGACCGCGTTGACTCAAGTTTAAACGTCCAATTAAAGGAATACGGCTATCAAATCCTTGGAAAATAACTTTATCACCAAGACTTACAGCAACATCAGCACGAATATCCCATGGCTTAGTTGACTTAAATATCGCTAATGGGTCTTGACCCTGTTTAACAATACGAACATCTGGAGATACGTTAACCACTGTAGCACTTGATTCTGGCATTGAGATCAAAGCACGTGGCACAGCAACTGTACCATTGACACTAATTCGTTTGCTCGCAGGCAATACATCAAGCTTCATCTCAGTATCTATTACTGCTCGTACTAGTGGAGCCTGACTAATTAAAAGCTTATCACCACTCAAATTAAGTGTAATGCGTGGATCATCTTTCCAGTCAATGTTGCCTGTAAGTTTACCTACACCACTACCACTATTAAATGCACCATTGATATTTGCTGAACTTTGGTGAATCGATGAATAGAGTTGGATATTATCTAAATTAACCGGTATGGAAATCATACTAATAGCGCCATTTTTAAGGCGCAGTCCACCATCAAATAATGGCTGAGTAAGTGTTCCACCGATTTTACCTGCAAATGATAATGTACCATCCATTTTACGCACATCAGCAATAAAAGGTTTTAAAACTCTTAGCTGAACTTCATTGAAGGCGATCTCGCCTTGCATGGTCTTGTTTGCACTATAAGGATTAACCAATACACTCGCAAAACCTGTACCAATATCTGGTGCTTTTAAATCAAGACGAAGTAATAATTTATCTTGGATGCTTTTCGCAACAATACTGGCTTCATCATAAGTCATCGTCGATGCAGGATCATCAGGATCATCTGCAGCTAAACCAAGCTCACCTTTGCGAGTAATCAAACGTGCATCAATGACGGGAGCTTTACCTTGAGTCCAACCCGCTTTAGCGTAACCATTAAGATTACCTGTCATCGCTAAGCCTTCAGGCATAAATGCAGCAAAATCTTTTAAATCTAGATTATTTACTGCAAATGAAATATTACCCTTAGCTTTACTTGCTCGTATAGGCTGGTCGAAACACAGTTGACTATCTTTGCTGGTCCAACAATGTTGGCCTACAAAAAGCTCTGACTTCGATGCACTGAAAATAATCGGTGCATTGGCTGTTTGTTTTAAGTGAGCACGTACTGAGTCAAACTCACCTTTTTGCACTTGTCCTAACCAATCATTTTGCGCGTTAAAACCACCAACAAACTGTACATAAAGTTTGGAGTAATAGTTCCAACCCTGAATTTGCAACATATGGGCTTTGCGTGTACCCGTTAAAGTAATTGCACCATGTTGAATTTCACGGCCACCAGACCTTAACGTATCCATTTCAGCACGAATTGAACTTGCAACCGTCTCAGAAGTAGGTAACTCACCCTTTAAACTGAGTTTCTTAATACTCAAACCTTCAAAACCGAAGTTGTCCACGACCATATTTGCAGTTGCACTTAAACGCGGTTTTGCTTGCAAATTAATATAACCATAAGCGCGACCACGTAAGCCGTTATATAGCTCCATTAATGCTGGTGCATCAATTTTTAAACGTAAGTTTTGTGCATTACCAGATGCTTGCAATTGATTGCCCGCATAAGATAAAAACAAGTTATTGGCTTCAAACTGCTGTGGTAATAAACCTGCTTGATTACTATTGAGTATCATCGCAAGATTACCTTGACCACGTAGCGGTTTGTTGTTAATCATTCCGGCTAAATTTAACTGCTCAACACTCACGCGTTTTATTCGATCAGACCACTGACCTTGTGATTTCACTTGACCAGAGACTTCACCGCGAAGTGATGACACAAAATAATGCGGCTTGAAGCGCATCATCGAAGCATTAATATCCCAACTAATGCCTTCTTTTAACAGTACTTGACCTTTTGCAGAAGCTTGTCCTGCAATACCACTATGCTCAAATTGATCAATACGTATAAATTCAGGCGTACCTGAAAGGTTAATTTTTAATGCACCAGAACCGACTGGAACTTGAGTTGAATTGAGTGAACCTGCATATTTGACTGCAAAACTTTTAAATGCACCACCTGATTTGGCATCATTAAATAATAAACCAATATTACTTTTACCAGTTAAACGCACACTTTCCATTTTAGCCTGATTGGCCATTTGACCAACTAAATCGATAGCTTCAAGCTGAATAATCTGCGCATTTGGCTGAGCATACCCATTGGCTTGTATATGTCCATTCAATAAATGAATCGGTGCAGCAGCTGCGACTGTTTGCGGATTGAAATTTTGTGCGTTGAGTAAAGCATCCCATTTCAATTGACGCTTTTCAGTAGGCAACTCTACATAAGCTTTACCTTTTAAACTGCCTTTGCCTGTATCTAAGCTAAAACTTGGTACTGTTAAATTATTATCTTTAATGGCAAGTTGAGCAGTGTATTGCCCTGCTGGCAAGCTACTTTTCTCATGTGTTGCCACTCGGGTATTGACTTGAATATTTTGTTGCTGAGTATCGATACGTAAGTCAGCTTGACCACTATCACTGCTTAACCAACCAATATATGGCATGGCACGGTTAATTTTACTCCAACCCACATTAAGCAATAAAGGCTGTGCAACAGGTGTTTTACCTTGAGCAACTGGCTTCTCTTCTGCTTGATTTAGCTGTAATGCCCAAGACTCATAACGATCAAAATTGACATTTGCATTAAGATGTAGACCGTCTTTCAATTCACCTTTACTACTTAGGTCAGCATCCAAAGCTGGTGGCAAGAAATCACGCACAACTTGTGGGATAATTTCATCTTTAGGGCTAATACGATCTAAACGACCACGAACATCCCAGTGCACAAAATCTTTCCAGCCCAATACTCCGTTTAGATTAACTGAACCACCCATTAACTGGCCATTCAGCTGTTGAATATTAAGCTTCTCAACCAAATCAGTAGATAAAGTCCCAGTATATTGACCTTCAGGAATCTGCGCACCGCTTAAATCGGTATCAACATCAATATTTAGACCTTTGATATTACCATAAATTTTAATAAGGCCATTTTTTGATAACAGTTTTTGTTCAGGTACAACTGGCCAATGATAATCACGCAATCTCAGTTGACCTTGTAATGGCACGTCAGTATCCATTGGATGAGCAATTGCCCAACCACTTAAAAGGTCTGGTGTTTGTGTTGCAAAACCAGCACGAATACGATCCAGAGATCCCTGCACATTAACTGAGATTTGCTTTATATTGAGGCTCTCTAAGGCAGGAATCGTCACAAGTGCTCTAGCAGCAATTGGATATTTGCCTGCTTGCGTAAAATCCATCATGCCTGAGGCATTTTTAACAGCAAGGAAACCCATATCCATCTGGGCATCAGCAAAGGTTAACTTTGTGCCTGACCACAATACATCCTTTGCAAGGATATCGTTAAACTCGACCTCTGTACCAGAGTTTTGAATTGATAAGTGATCTAAATCGGCTTGATCAATACGTAAAACAAAAGGCAGACGAATATCATTGAACTTAAAAGGTTCATGACTTGGTGGAGCATGATTGATCACTTGTAAGTTAGATACATTGGCACGACGTAAATGAATTTCTTTAGCAAATATAGCTCGCCATCCCAACGCAACATCAGCGCGATCAGTTTTAATGTCTAAATCTTTTAAACGAATGACGAGATCATTTAAAATAATCCCTTGAACGATATTACCGCTCTGATATTTATATTGGATCATACTTTGTTGTGACAGTACGCGATCCAATAAAAAACGACTTCCTTTATCCGTCGATACCATCACAGCAATAGCTGCAAACAAACAAACGATAAGTAAGAGCGTTCCCCATAATAGGCCTTTTAACAACAGACGTTTCTTTTTCTGTATCGGCTGTTGAATTTGAGGGTCTTTTTGCTGTTCGTCGTCAGCCATCGTCATTGTGAAAATCCCCGAATCTTAACTTAATATACAAATACACTTGAGTAATAAATTACTTTAAGGGCTCTATTATTATGAGCCCTTAAGAAAATAACAATTTAAATTGCTCAAACTAAAGCTGTGAGCCAATAAAAAAATGTAAACGCACAGGTTTACCTGGTTCCGAAACCCCAGAAGCCACATCTAAACGAATCGGCCCGATCGGAGAACGCCAACGTACCCCCACACCTACACTATATTCAATTGGATTACTAAATTTTTCATCATACGCATTACCAAAGTCACTAAATAATGCTGCGCGCCAACCTTCTTTAAATTGATAGTTATACTCCATCGTACCTATGGCTAAACCTTGGCCACCCACTTTATAGCCATCAATCATCGGTGATAAACTCTTATAGTCAAAACCACGCATACTCTGGTCACCACCAGCGAAGTAACGCAAATTATATGGTACTTTATTAAAATCGTCCGCGTAGATATAGCCTACATTTGCACCTGCAAGGAACTGATGATTGGCATTTTCACCTAGAGAATACAGCGCTTTCCAATTTGCATTAACGATCGCCATATTGGTATTACTTAAAACTTTATCACTCCCTAACTCAATCTTATAAGATTGCTTAAAGCCTTGAGTCGGGTTAATACGATTATTACTGATGGTTTTTGATACTTCATAACCCACTAAAAATGCTTCCTGCTCAGGTTCTGCACCTGGAATTAAAAAGCCATTAGGAATATCTGTATCTGGAATATCACCATTACGCGTCATACGATCTAGACGATACCGAACACCAAAAATTTGTTGCCATTCACGACGTGAATTTTTAATAATACGGTCAGCACCTAATACAGCTGTTTCAATGGTTAAATCTGTATTTGGACCAACACCATCACGCGTTTCACGCTCATAACCACCGACTAAACTAATATAGTCATTCAGTGGATGTTTGTATGGAATACTATAACGACCATCGAGTGACTGACGAATTTTTGAAACTTCCATGTTGGCATCAAAAGCATGCCCATATTGGTTGACAATAGCACGGCGGTACTGACTACGTACTCGAACCCCTGTATCAGTACCATAACCAATACCTGTTTCTAAGCTGTTCAGTTTATCCGCATTTAAAGTCACAATAACGGGCACAACCTTATCTATACGGACTTGGTCTTTCATTGCATCTAATTCATTTGCACGGTCATTTTGTTGATCAATAGATCTTTGTCCAGGAGATGCTGCTCGTTTTTCAGCACCAGCAAATTGTTGCTCATCAACTACCGTTTGTGTCACTTCTTTATTTGACACTTTGGCAACTGGAGCTGCCTGGGGTTGCAAAGTATTGAGAATCGCTTGCTCAGAGATTTTATTTGCATCAACCAGTGCCTGTAAGTCTGGAGGTAGATCTAAATCATCCGGCAAGGCATCAGGACGTACAGCATCCACCAAGGTAAAGTTAAAATATCTACTGTTTGTTAAATTATTGGCCAAACCATTGACACGCCATGCAGTGTAATCAGCTCCGGGTTGCCAAGGCGCTAAGGTTTTTAAAATGTCCAGCTTAATCGGTAACGGTTTATCTGGATCACTCATACGAAATTCAACATGACCCAGCTTATAACGTTGCCCTGTATCGTAACGTAAATTTATATCGACCGTATTTTCAGGCTGATTGACTTTTACATCATGTAAACGCCAAAGACTATCAAAGAAACCGTTATTACTTGCTGCCTCTTGAATATTTGCTTTGGTACTTTCATATAATCCATGATTAAAAGTATCGCCAATATTTAGCTCTGGTAATAATGCCAATACTTGGAACTGTGGTAACCTACCACCTTCACCCAAAAACTCAATGTGCTGGGTTTCAACAATTGCAGGCTCACCAGGAGTTACTTGAATATGTAAGCGATGGTCATTTTGCTTTTCAAATTTGAAAGTTGCATTGTAGTAACCAACTGCTTGTGCTGCTTGGTTGGTCATACTTCTAAGCTGAGGGACAGCTGAAGCATAATCAGAAAATGACTCAACTGTAAAACTGGATAGTTTTGCACGAATATTTTGCGCTAATAAAGTCGGTGCACCATCAACTACAGTCGTAATTTTTGGCATGACTTCAATTCCAGCCTCTTTAGGTGGACGAATGCGCTGCACAATACGCTTAATGAAACCTGGCTTCTCTTGTACTGTTTCATCTTTTTTTGTGAAATCTTGGAATGAATTACCATTTTCTCGTGATTGAACAATAATTTCTTTGTCAGCCTCAATATTACGCATTAACTGATCGATATCGACTGGCGCACGTTTGATTTCTTGAAACTCTTGTTCTGTAGACTGAGCAACTTCAGGTAAATTATTAATTTGCACGCCTTGTTTAAAATCTTGTGCCTGCTTTTTAGCATCCTCCGCCGCTTGATAAATTTCATTTGCCATATTTGGATCAATGCTATTGGCAGGCAGGTCTTCAAGATCTTCAAATTGTAAAGGCTGGATAGGTTGAGATTTACTCGCTTGAATTTGTTGTTGTAATAACGCAACACTATCTACATCAGGTTCAGGCAATGCAACAGCTTTATGATCATTATAAGCAGTCGCTTCTAACTCAATCGAATCATGCTGATCCGTGCTTACTGCTGTTTCTGCTAAAGGCTGTGCATATAGGTTTGGTGTAACAAATACACTTAAAAACACACTTAAGCATAGATATTTATTGACATTATTGGCATCAATAATTTTGTGAAGATGATAAGTGATCACCGATTTTCTAAACTGAATTTGGGTTGGCATACCAAGCTCTATATACTTTCAATATCCGATTCTGCTACAAAAAATGGTTTATTGATTGAAAAAAACCATTCAAAAAACAGAGTTAAATTTATTAATAATTGGTGAATTGTACAATTTAAAAATATCATACAGGAATTTCTAGATATAATTACTTATTAATCACATTTCTTAATATATTTAAATGAAGTTCCCGAATGAAAAAAAATGATCATATTTTAGGAACCCGACGCTTTTTGCCCATGTTCCTGACTCAATTTTTTGGTGCACTAAACGATAATGTCTTTAAACAATCCCTAGTTGTTATTTTTACCTTTGGTTGGATTCAACACCAAGGCCTAGAAATAAGCACCTTAAACAACTTAGCTGCATTACTGTTTATTTTGCCCTTTTTTATATTTTCTGCGACTGCTGGACAAATTGCTGATAAATATGAGCGCTCAAAACTGGTTCGAGGCATTAAGCTTCTTGAAATTCTGATCATGCTCATTGCAACGATTGGCTTTATGCAAAGTAGTCTATGGCTATTAATTTTTGCTTTATTTTTAATGGGCACCCATAGCACCTTCTTCGGGCCTATCAAATATGCAATTTTGCCAGATATTTTACATAAAGATGAATTAGTTCAAGGCAATGCGATTTTCCAATCAGGAACCTCTATCGCCATATTAATTGGCATGGTGCTCGGTGGTGCAGTTATTTTTTGGTCACAAGGTCAAATGATATGGATTAGTTTAACCGTGCTAACGATTGCAATTATTGGTTATTTTTGCAGTCGCTATATACTTCCGCAACCGATTCCAGATCAGAAACTTACAGTCAATTGGAATTTTTTAGCCACAAGTGTCAATACCGTTCGATATGCCAAATCATTGCCTGTGGTGTTTTTAGTTCTACTCGGTAACTCATGGTATTGGTTTTATGGTGCAACTTTTTTAACCCAGATTCCTTTATTAGCTAAGCAGTATCTACATGGTTCTGAAAATGTTGCCAGTTTATTGCTGATGCTGTTTTCTGTGGGTATTGGTCTAGGCTCATTACTGTGTAAAAAAATTGGTGGAACTCAAGTCAATCTAAAAGTCGTAACCATAGGGTGTATTGGCCTGACTGTTTTTGCATTTTATCTTACGACTAGCTTAAGCTTTTTACCTACATCTGCACCAGCACAGGTATTGGGCTTATATGAAGTATTTCATTCAGGAATGGCCTACTATCATGTCATGTTAGCCATCTCATTATTGGGTGTTTTTGGTGGATTTTATATCGTACCGCTCTACACCATGATGCAAGCCTTTGCACCCGCCTCACATCGTGCCCGTGTCGTATCTGCAAATAATATTCTAAATGCCATCTTTATGGTTACTGCATCTATATTCTCAATTATTATTTTGAGCTTTTTACAGTTTGATCTGAAAGTACTGTTTAATATCACAGCAGTACTCAGTGCAATATTTTCACTACTGCTGTTAAAATACTTACGGCCACTTATTGCCATTACGCCCTATTCTTTGGAGGATTAAGTATGCGTCATTACACTGGTCTGGATAAAATGATCCACTCCTTTGACCAAGCGCTTAGAAGCTTGGTTCCTGGTGCAACTTCCGCACATCGAGAAAATCCAGCACAAAACCTCGACAGCCCGCTTGGTGTAAGCGAAGCACGTCATGTTGCAGGTCTAATGCGTGTCAACCATAGTGGTGAAGTCTGCGCACAAGCACTTTATCATGGCCAAGCACTGACCGCGAAACTTCCTAATGTCAAACGTGAAATGCAACAAGCTGCGATTGAAGAGCAAGATCACTTAGCTTGGTGCGAAGATCGCTTAGTTGAGCTTGATAGTCATACCAGCTTACTCAATCCAGTATGGTACGGCTTATCTTTTGGTATGGGTGCTCTCGCTGGGATCGCTGGTGATAAATATAGCTTAGGCTTTGTGGCTGAAACTGAACGTCAAGTCAGCTTACATTTGGTTGATCATATTAGCCAACTTCCACCACAAGATCTGCGCTCAAAATATATTTTAGAACAAATGAACTTAGATGAATTACACCACCGTGATACTGCATTGACTGCAGGTGGTGTTGATTTGGCCTTACCTATACGAATAACGATGACTGCAATTTCAAAGTTAATGACCAAGACCAGTTATTATATTTAAGCTGATACTCGACCTTTAAATCGTTCTCTGTTTAGACCGAGTTAAAAGTGGCAAGGATGCCACGACTACACCAATATCGAGTATTGATTATTGTTGAGTAGCCTTATATTTTGTAGTCACTCAAGGGTTAACGAAATACACTAAATCCAATTATTTTCCTAAAAACCGCAGCCCTACACCTGGCTCTGTTGCGATATAAGTGGGATGAATTGCATCGTCACCCAGTTTATTGCGTAGTTTTGCAACTAAAATACGTAAATAATGCGTGTCTTCTTGATGACTTGGTCCCCATAACTCCTTAAGAATCTGAGGTTGAGTAATTAACCTGCCACTATGCTGCACCAACATTAGCAACAATTGGTATTCCTTGCGTGTTAAAGAAATGAGCTGCTGATGTAAAAATACTTGTCGCTGTGCGTAATCAATTTTCAGTTGTCCATCATCATAAATCGCTGTTTCAACAGGTACAGCAACATGCCTGAGCATAACTCGTATGCGTGCCATTAACTCCTGTACACTAAATGGCTTAGTCACGTAATCATGTGCACCTGCATCTAATAAGGCGACTTTCTCTTGCTCATCTGCTCGTACAGATAAAACAATCACAGGAACTTGTGACCAACACCTTAATTCAGTCAGTACTTCCCGACCATCTAAATCAGGTAAACCTAAATCTAAAATTAAAAGATCTGCGCCGTGCAAAGCCAGTAGTTCTAAACCCTGCTGACCATTTTCAGCAAGCATGGTGGCATAGCCTTGTGAACGTAAAGCGATATCGAGGAATTTACGGACTTGAGCCTCATCATCGATGATTAAAATTTTAATCGGACTAGTACTCTGACCAGCTTTAGCACTGTTTAACATAAATTTCTTTCACAATTGGGCAGTTTACATATGGATAAATCGAATTTCATGGTTATTATGCGCTGATTTGTTGAATCGGCAAGCACATACAAATCTGAGTGCCCTGATTATTTTTTCCTGCGGTCGCTATAATTTCACCTTGATGCGCACCAATAATCGCTTTGACAATGGTTAGCCCTAAACCTGTGCCAAATTGACCACGATCACCACGTTGCATCGTATAGAACATATCGAAAATGCGTTGACGTTCGGCTTCTGGAATACCAACACCTTGATCACTAATCGCAATGGCGATATGTTGAGGATCTGGAGAATACACCTCTATCTCAACGGCGGTATGTTCTGGTGAAAATTTTGCTGCATTTTCAAGAACGTTAAATATTGCTTGTTCTATGAGTGCCGCATGTACATATAGACTTAAATCTTTTATCGGCATCGATACTTGTACATTGACCTGCGGCATATAGCGATTTAAACGCCGCACTGCTGATCCAACCAACTCATCCACACCAATCCAGTCACGTTTAAGACTCAGCCCTTCGTGACCTAAGCGAGTCATATCTAACAAATTTTGGATATAACGATCCAAACGTTCTCCCTCTAGCTGAATCGTCTCTAATAAGCTGTTCTGATCCTGATCAGTTAAGTCTTGTCGGTAGTGAATCATGCTTTCAGCAGCCCCAATCATTGCAGCAAGTGGGGAGCGTAGATCATGAGATACAGAAGTTAATAATGCTGAGCGCAGTTTTTCTGTCTCAGTTGTGACATTGGCTTGTTCTAATGCTTTACTCATCTGTGTTCTTAACAGGGCCTGCGCAATATAATCAATCATGGACTCAGCCAATTGTTTTTGCTCAATGGATAAGTTTTGTTCTACATCAAACTGTAATCCTAATACGCCTAAGCACTGCTTCGATGCCAATAAAGGCGAAAACCACCAATTTGACTCTGTCAGAGTTTGAGTAAAACGACCTGATGATTGTTGATTTTTGAAGGTCCAAGCAGCAGAAATCTGCTCCTTTTCTGATATTTCAATTGTATTTGTAATTAGAGTTTCGTGATCTTGAAGTTGTAACCAGACTTCTGCATTTAAATTTTTTTCAAGACTGTGTTTTCCAATCCTTAAGACGTCACTTGAACTCACTGCAACTGAAAGTTTAAGTCCTAAGTCCTGCATAATACTGTTGTAACGATTTGCTGCTTTTAACGCGATCACCTGCTCATGTAAACGTGAAGCTAAGCGACTGGCAATTAAGGCTGCGGCTAAAAATGCTAATACGGTAATAACGCCTTGGCGTGCTGAAATTTGTAAAGTAAAACGTGGTTCGATAAAAACGAAGTTATAGGCAAGAAATAAAATGATTGCAGAACATACAGCAACGATCATGCGGGTTCTTGCTGCTACAAAAACTACCGCCGTGATAAAAATGACTGAAAGCTCTTCAATGCCCAGATAAAACTCACCTAAACGAGCTAAAAAGATACTTACTAAACTGGTCAATACCACCAAAATACTTTCTTTAAAACTCAGTACACGAATTTTGGGGCGACTTTTAAGTAATTGTCCTGATGTTACTGGAGCTAAAGTGAACACACTTATTTCAAATGGAACTTTAGATTGCAATAGCTGCTGTAATACGGACATTGAAAAAATCTGTGACCACATGTGCTTGATTGTGTATGTGGTATTGCCCTGAGCCATGACCAAAGTAGAAATACCACGTTCAACAGCAAAGCTTTTCAAAATGTTGGCATGGGCTTTTCCATAAAGCATTTCAGTCATGCCACCCATTTGCCGTGCTAAGGTAAATGCTCGTTCCAGCGCGCGTTGATGCTGATTATTTTGAGCATGTTCATTTTTGTGTGTCAAAGCCGTAGAAGGACTATGTGAAAATGCAACGACTGTCCATTTGGCCATACGTTTTTCCGCAATCCTACAACCGGCACGAACAATCGCCTCAGCTTGTTCAATATTATCAATAAAAACCAAAACATGATGATTCAAAGGAATCGGTACTTGTCCCTGTGATGCAAAATTTTCTCGCGCATCAATCTCGACGTGATCAGCAACCGTCTGTATAGCCAACTCACGTAGGGCTGTTAGATTGCTGTGATTAAAAAAGCCATGTAAAGCAGGTTGAATTTGTTCTGGAACATAGACTTTTCCCTGATGTAAGCGTTCTAGTAACTCACTCACAGGTAAATCAATTAATCGTATATCCCGAATACGCTGGAGCATTAAATCAGGTACAGTTTCTTTTACTCGTACACCTGTAATTTGAAAAACCACATCATTTAGGCTTTCTAAATGCTGGATATTCATCGTGGTAAACACATCAATACCCGCATCTAGCAATTCATTTATATCCTGCCAACGCTTTTCGTGCCGGCTACCTGGTACATTTTGATGAGCAAACTCATCGATCAATACAATCGCTGGCTGTTTTTGTAATACTGTATCAAGGTCCATTTCTTCCAATAAATGTCCTTGATAAGGAATTTGCTTACGCGGGATGATTGGCAAATCTTGTAATAACTGCTCAGTTTCAATTCGTCCATGAGTTTCAACATATGCAATCAGTACGTGTTGCTGTTGCTCAATCAATTCTCTAGCACGCACGAGCATTGCATAAGTTTTTCCGACCCCAGGTGCAGCGCCTAAAAACAAGGTCAAACGTCCCGACTGATAGCGATTCAGCTGTTGCAATACACTATCAGCTTTGCTGTCGTGACTATGTGCCATGGTTTTACACTCACTTAAACTGGGGTAAGACTTAAAAACTTTTACAGTAAAATTAACATGCTTTATCTATACAGCACTAGATATCACTTCATAAAGCCTTAAGAGAGTTTAAGGTCATCTAAGGCAAGATTAAGTTTAAGTACATTGACACGCGGTTGTCCTAATAAACCCAATGTCGGCTGCATAATATGTGCATTAAGCACTTGCTCAACTTGAGCAACACTCATATGGCGAGCTTTAGCTATACGCGCAACTTGTAAGCGTGCAGCCTCTGGACTGATTTCAGGATCAATCCCACTGCCTGATGCGGTCAGGAGATCACTAGGAATTTTATCTGCTGTAATATGCTCACGTGTAGCAATCTGAGTTCTACGCTCATCGATCAACTGTTGTAACTCAGGGTTACTACGGGCAAGGTTAGAGCCTGACATTGCAATTACACTGTAATTTGATTGTGATGGTCTAGCGTAAAAATATTGATCAGAAATAAATGCCTGTGCAACAAGGCTCGAACCTACTGGCTGTTGTTGCTGATGTAGCAAGCTACCATTGGCCTGAAATGGAAACAGTACTTGGCCTAATCCTGTTGCGACAGCGCTATAAGCAAAACCACAGAGAACTAAAGCTACAGCAGACAGTCCTAAAGCAGGGCGAAGCAACTGTAAAACATGAGGTTCTCGATTTAAATCTGTAAAATTAGACATGCTCAATACTCCATTTATTTAGATAAACATACTGATCAACAGATCAATGGCTTTGATTGATATAAAAGGTAAAATCACACCACCCACACCAAAAATAAGCATATTACGCCGTAGCAATTGTGTTGATGTTGAGGCTTTAAATTTTACACCACGTAGCGCGATCGGAATCAATGCTGGAATAATCAATGCATTGAAAATGAGTGCAGATAAGATGGCGCTTTCACTACTGTGCAATTGCATAATATTTAATACTTGCATTTGTGGAATTGCTGACACAAATAAAGTAGGCAAGATCGCAAAATATTTGGAAATATCATTGGCCAATGAAAAAGTAGTTAATGCACCTCGGGTAATCAATTGCTGTTTACCAATCTCAACCACTGCAAGTAATTTTGTTGGATCAGAGTCCAAATCAACCATATTCCCTGCTTCTTTAGCGGCTTGTGTTCCTGAGTTCATAGCTAGCCCAATATCTGCCTGAGCCAATGCTGGTGCATCATTGGTCCCATCACCAACCATCGCCACGAGATGGCCTGCTTCTTGTTCACGACGAATACAATTTAGTTTGTCTTCAGGTCTTGCTTCAGCAATATAATCGTCAACCCCAGCTTCTGCTGCTATTGCAGCTGCAGTGAGTGGATTATCTCCTGTGACCATGACTGTTTTAATACCCATTTCGCGTAAACGAGCAAATTTTTCCTTAATTCCTGGCTTCACCACATCAGAAAGCTCAATTACCCCCAATAAATTATGATCACATGCAACCACAAGTGGTGTCGCACCTTTAGAAGCCACTTGTTCGATCCGAGTACGTAATTCAGCTTGCTGATTTAAATCCTTTTCTGTGAATTTTATAATAGCATCCAAGGCACCTTTACGAATCTGTTGACCATTTTCTAGATTGACCCCAGATATTCGAGTTGCTGCATTAAAAGATACGAATTCCGCTTGTTCTGGCTCTAGCACTTTTTCACCTCGATCTTTTGCCAAAGCGACGATCGATTTGCCTTCAGGGGTTGGATCAGCCAAAGAACTGAGTAAGGCAGCTTGACGAAGTTCACTTTCTGTCACCCCAATCAAGGGATAAAATGCTGTTGCTTGACGATCACCATATGTAATGGTTCCTGTTTTATCCAAGAGCAGTACGTCAACATCACCAGCAACTTCAACGGCCTTACCTGATTTAGCAATTAAATTTGCTTTTAGTGCACGGTTCATCCCTGCAATCCCAATTGCAGGTAATAACCCTCCAATCGTCGTTGGGATCAAACACACTAGTAGTGCAACCAACACAATAGGGTTAATTTCTATATGTAGGAAGCCAGCAATAAATGGCAAACTCAAAACCACTAAAATGAAGGTACAAGTCATAACCATCAATAAAATGCCTAGCGCAATCTCATTGGGTGTTTTTTGACGACTAGCACCTTCAACCAAAGCAATCATTCGATCTAGGAAACTATTTCCCGAATCTGCACTGACCTGCACAATAATGCGATCTGTTAATACTTTGGTTCCGCCAATAACACCCGATCGGTCTGTACCCGCCTCACGCAAGACAGGTGCAGATTCACCTGTTACTGCTGCTTCGTTAATGGTGGCAAAACCTTCAATAATTTCACCGTCGGCAGGAATCATTTCACCAGCACGAACTTCTATCAAATCGTTAATTAGTAAGGCTGTAGCAGCAACACGCTCGCCTTCACGATCCTGTCGTGAGCTTAAACGCAATGCAGTTAGATTTTGACGTGCTTGTTTTAATGATGATGCTTGACCACGCCCTTTTGCTTCGGCAACAGCCTCTGCATAATTGGCAAATAGTACGGTGACAAATAAAATGAGACTAACTAAAAGGCCAAACAACAGACTACTGTAGCCTAATATTGTGCTCACCAAACTAATGATTGTACCCAGCCAAACAATAGCCATGACGGGATTTTTCATTGCATGTTGAGGCATTAATTTAATAAGAGCACTTTTCCAAGCCTCTGATTGCCCGAAAGTTGAGTTTTTTTGAGCAGATTTTGAATTAGACATGCTATTTACTCCTTAGGCCATCATGAGCACGAGATGGTCAGCAATTGGGCCTAAGACCAAGACAGGCATAAATTGTAATAAAGTTAACATCAATACGATTGCAATCAGTGTCACGGCAAAAGTTGGTGTTTCGATTTGCAAAGTACCGTTACTTTCTGGTGCTTGCCGTTTAGCAGCTAAACGAGATGCAATCAGCAAAGGAATAATTAATGCTGGAAAGCGTCCAAGAAGTAGTGCCAGACTCGCACTTAAATTCCACCATAAAGTGTTATCTGCTAAACCTTCAAAGCCTGAACCATTGTTAGCAAATGCTGAGACATATTCATAAAAAATCTGACTCACAGCGTGAAAGCCCGGATTAGTCGTACCTGCAAGACCAGGAACAAATACTGCAATTGTTGTTAAACCCAAAATCACCAGGGGTTGTAACAAAATAAGGACGGCTAAGAGCTTAATTTCACCTGCCTCAATTTTACGCCCCAAAATTTCAGGTGTACGTCCAGTCATTAGTCCAGCAATAAATACAGCCAAGAACAAATAGACCATAAATTGTTGTAAACCACAGCCAATCCCACCCCAAATAGCATTGATCAGCATATTCATTAAGGCAACTAAACCTGTGAGCGGCGCTGCGGAATCATGCATCATTGCGACTGAACCATTGTTCACTTGAGTGGTCACAGCAGCCCAAAGAGCAGAATCACTTGCACCCAAACGTAGTTCTTTGCCTTCCATCAAACTACTTTGCATGGCAGTTGCCGATAAACTCTCAGACCAAATTGCAGTTCCTGCTGAAATGACAGACATAAGCAACATACAACCAAAGACCAATGCTGCAAATTTAAAACGACGGGTAAAGAAACCAAGCATGAGTACAACTGAGATTGGAATCAATAAAATCGCCATCATTTCCATAAAGTGCGATAGCGGTGTTGGGTTTTCTAATGGCACGCTACTGTTTGGACCATACCACCCACCCCCATTACTACCGAGTTGTTTGATAGCAACCATCGGAGCAACAGGACCCAATGGAATTTCTTGTTGTTGTAGTTCCGCCTGCTGATCTAAGACAGAAACGACTGGACCCGCTTGTAATGTTGCAGGTACCCCCTGACTATTTAAAAATAATGACCAGATCATACAAAGTGGAAGCAAAAATCTTAAACTAGGACGAATGACGTCTGCCCAATAGTTGCCAACGTTAATTAAATTTGTTTTTTTGCTTAGGCTATTTTGAGTTTGCTCAGAATCAGTAAGATCAGTGTTTTTAACTTTAGCCATAAATAATGCACGGATGGTGGCGATCACCATAGCAAGCCCCATCATAGGGGTAATCACCTGTAATCCAACTATTGCAACCATTTGCGACAAATAAGATAACTGTGCCTGACCAGCATAATGTTGTTGGTTAGTATTGGTCAGAAATGAAATCATCGTGTGTAAGGCTAAATCCCATGACATATTGGGTACATGGTCAGGGTTTAAAGGTAACCAAGCCTGACACATCAGCATAATCCACACTAACAAGCCAATCACCCCACAGCTTAAAGCAAAACTTAAACTATAGGTTTTAGCGCTCATGCCCTGTTTAGGATCAGTGCCTAATACAGCGTAAATTGGTTTTTCAATCCAATTGAATAATGGATCTACTTTCATTGGCCGATTTTGCATGATTGCTGCAAGATATTTTGCTAAAGGAATTGCAATTAAGATTGTTATGATCAATAACAAGGCATAGACCCACATGATGGTTCTCCTTGTTGTTGGCCAATAGCTGTTATCGCTACGAAGTGATGTTGATTATTGTCAGTAATAATATTGAAGCGATCATGCGGTCTGCGCGAATCAAATCGAATGACCTGATCGCGAATATGAACTAAGCACATGTTTGTAGATACCTTGATATAACGGAACAACTCCAGTTCGCAGTATCGGAAAACTTGCCGTAAAATCGCTATGTTGCAGAGGCCTTGTTGGCGTAAATTTTGCGTAAATTTTTTATTTTACAGAGTCAAAACAACAAAATATTAAGGTAAGTACATTTACTTAGCCCAGAACAGTGCTTTCTTAATTGAATTGTCTGTTGATATAGCGAGATGTACAAAGTCGTAAAATTGCCACTTTGTACAATAAATACAAGAAAATCAGCCTTGATCAGCTCAGAGCTTTTAACAAAAAATTTAAGCTGAAACCAAATCTACTGATGTTTGCGTCAGTTTTATCAAAGGAAAGTGATGTGTCTGATGCTCAAATAGAGAATGATGCCATAGCTGAGCAAGTGGAATCTTAACATCCAATGCTAAGGGCATTTTTTTAGGATTAAACTGCATTTGGTCCAGATGACTGCCCCAAGCGATCAAATCAATATCTAAACTAATATGGTGTGATGGTCGCACCCGTCCAGAATCAGCTTCCCATTGTTTAAACAAGTTTTGAATTTGATCTGGCGTCAAAGCACAGGTCAAAATACACGCAGCATTCCAGTAATCAGCGCCCACACCATCACGGCATGGGATTTGATAAATTGGAGAATATTGCACTGCCCCGAGTTGTTCAAGCGCAGCAAATACTTCTCGAAAATGCTGTTCAGGATGAAGATTACTCGCTAGGGCGAGTGCATAGGTCATGTCGGTGGCGTTCAAAACGTATTCCTACAGCTTGTGCTTGGGCAATAATAGCGGGCTTGCGAATCGCAATACGGATAGATTCAATGGCATTAAAACGAGAAAACAACTGCTCAACAACTAATTGTGCAGCATGTTCCAACATTTTGGGTTTTGCTTGTTGAATCGTGTCCGTAGCAATCTCACACATTAATGCGTAATTTAATGTGTCATCTAACTCATCTGAATGAGCGACTTTCTTTAAACAGGTGCGTACAGTGATATCTAGAGATAGCGGTTGAATAATTTGACGTTCCCAAGTGAAACAGCCAACTACAGTATCAACACGCAGATCTTCTATAAAAATTTCATCCATTATACTGACTCAGTTGATTCACTCTGACAAAGCCTAATTAGTGTTTTAGGCTCTGATGTTGCTCAACAGTTTGCACCATTTGCAAACGTTGGTCAGCATAAATATCGGTATATGGAGCTAAGACGCGCATAAAGCGATCAAAATACAACATTTGCTTAAACAGTAACGCAAAATCTCTCGGGAAGCGAATCCCATGACGCTCACCCACAGCCACCATATCCATCATAATATCGTTTAGATCTGAAGGATTGGTCGTTAATATTTGCTGTGGATCAGCCAATAGAACACCACTAAATAGTCGCTCTAAATCTCCAGCCAATACAGCAACATCAATATGCTGACTGGTCATCCCCATTTGTAACATGCTTTCGGCCATACGTGTATAGTTGGTACGTTGGAGTGCATCCATAAAACCGATACATGCAGTCCAAACTTCTGGCTTCAACTGCCCTACAATACCAAAGTCAATAAAACCGACACGACCATCTTCAAGCAACATCAGATTTCCTGCATGTAAATCAGCATGAAAACTATTACACATCATCAAACTACCAAACCAAGTATTCATTGCTGTAATCAACACTTGTGATGGATCTTTAGCGACTTTACGTACAAGGTCAAAATCGGTCAGTGGTACACCATATAAACGTTGCATTGTTAGTACACGTCGAGTTGAATACTGATGATAAACCTTGGGTGCTGTCGCAGCCTGATTATTCGTCACATTAAGATATTGAATAAAATCATCTAGGTTACGTGCTTCTTCGATAAAATCGACCTCACGCACCATACGCATTTTAATTTCTTCAACAATATCAGCCAAAGATGCAAATTTTACTTTGGGTACAGCTTTTTCAAGTAGCTTTGTCGCCCAGTGCAATACATTGAGGTCGGTATATAAAATTGTTTCGACCCCAGGCTTTTGTATTTTAAGTACGACATCTTCGCCGCTCACTAATTTTGCGGCATGTACTTGTGCAATAGATGCAGAGGCTAAAGGTGTGGTTTCAATAGAGGCGAAAATTTGATTTAAATCACGACCAGCAAACTCCGAAGCCAAAACTTGCTGTACATAGCTAAATGGAAGTGATGGTGTTTGATCTAGACAGCCCTGAAACTCCTCAACATATTCACGAGGAAATAAAGACGGTGTACTTGCGATAAATTGGCCAAGTTTAATATACGTCGAACCTAAGGATTCAAAGGTTTCTCGCATCAACTTCGCATTGCTCGGTTTTTGCGTTGCATACTTAATACCAGCACGAGCCGCAATCACGGCTGTCTCACCTACTCGAGCTACTGAACGTAACCCATCAAACAATATATTTTTTTTCATAGGATTTAAGCATATAAAATTGAGTACAGTGTAACAAAAAAAACCACACCTTAAAGCCGATTTTGTAGACAGCTCGGGCAGGTTTCATCTTTTTCAAAAGCAAGGATACGTTGTTTCATGCTTAAACCATCCCAGAGTAAAAGCTTTTCAAGCAAAGGAGTTTGTCCTAAACCCAAATACAACAAAGCGTGATGTGCTTGTAAACTCGCCATTACATTCGGTGTGGTTGCGAGTACACCTGAATCAGCGCAGCGCAAACCAAGATCATCTTGGCCATTGTCTAAGTTTTGCTTTGGAAATAAACACTCATAGCAAGCACTTTGACCATCTTGCATAAATAACTGACCTTGAAAACCAATTGCAGATGCGCTGATTAGCACTGCATCATTCGCTTTACTTATTTCACTCACCAAATATCGGGTGGCAAAATTATCACAACCATCTAGCACAAGATCTTGAGCCGCAATAAGCTGCTCAGCATTGTCTTGGTCTAATTTCGCTACAATACTTTGTACTTGAATATGTGGATTAATCTGCATGAGGCGTTTGGCTAACACCTCTGCCTTAAAACAACCAATATCTTGTTGTGTAAAAGCAACTTGACGTTGTAAATTACTGACTTCAACCTGATCAGCATCAATTAAGGTGATTTTTCCCACACCAGCACGCGCTAACAGCTCGGCACTACTACAACCAATACCACCACACCCCACGATTAAAACATTCGCTAATTTTAGCTTTTCTTGTGCCTCAATGTCCCAACCATTTAACAAGATCTGACGACTGTATAGGTGCATTTCGTCTTCACTTAACTCTAGGTCCGAATCAAATTGATCTATCACGTATCTATCCCATATCATCGACTGAATTTTGGCACTGCTCATTAAGCTAAATGCGTTTGGCATTCAAACATAGCATTGCTATCACTGCAATATTTGCAGCACAATGATTGAAGTTTTACTGAAAATAATTCAGTGACCGTTTAGAATTATATCTACTTTTGCTTAGGCTATTTTTAAAAGACAAAAATTAACCCCTATAATAAAAAAAGCATTTGATGGGATCTAATCATCAAATGCTCGGCTATTGGGTTGATACAGCCAAAAAAGTCAAATTCTATCCTGCTTGTTTGAGCATCTCCATTTTGGCAACTTCTTGCTGCTTCAATAAATTACGCTGGATTTTTCCACTTGAGGTCTTAGGCAAGTTTTCAACAAACTCGATCTCTCGTGGATACGAATGTTTAGATAGTCGAGAACGAACATAGTCCTGAAGTTTTTGTTTGAGAGTTTCATTACCTTGTGCGACTGTTTTTAACACGACAAAAGCTTTAACTAATTCAGTACGTTCAGGATCTGGTTTACCAATCACAGCAGACTCTAAAACTTCCTCACATTCTAATAACGTGCTTTCAACATCAAATGGGCCTACACGATAGCCTGACGTTGTAATTACATCGTCAGCACGACCAATAAAATCCACCCCACCAAACTCATTTAACTGTACGGTATCTCCAGTCAAATAGTACTGTCCAACAAAGGATTTTCGATCATGTCCCGCATAGCCTTCAAACCAAAATAAATCAGAAGCAGCACAGTCTATCGCTAAAGTACCAATCTCACCTGTTGCAACCTCTTGATGGCGCTCATTCAGCACACAAAAACGATGCCCAGGAATTGCATAGCCCGCTGATCCAACTTTTTTCACATGATCGAGTGCATGGTGGTTTGCAATCACCATTCCTAATTCAGTTTGTCCATATTGGTCATAAATATTGACCCCCATATCACGATTAAACCAATTAATTACTTCTGGAGTTAATGGTTCACCTGCACTACTGACCACACGCAAATGATCTTTTATATTTGCATCAAATTTTTCTTTAAAGCCAAAGAACATACGAAATGCTGTAGGTGAACCAGTTAAGTTTGACACTCGATATTTCTGAATCACTTCAACAGCATGATCTACACTAAATGGGCGCTCATCCATAATAATGCTATGTCCCAAACTTAAAGGACCTGCGATACCATAATACAAACCATAAGCCCAACCAGGGTCTGCTAAATTCCAAAAAGAATCCTCTGCACGAAGATCCACGGCGTGGGTCATATAGCCTTTGAATGCCAATAATGCTTTAAGTGGAACAGGAACCGATTTAGCAAGACCAGTGGTCCCTGAAGTAAACATCATCAAAAAGGGATCAGAAAACTTACACATGACCGCTTGTTGTGAAGTCGATTGGCGACGCATAACCGTATAAAAATCAGCAACTGAAGACTGATCACCTTCTGCGTGTACGCATAAGCGATGAGCAATATCGATATTACTCAGTTTAGCTGCTTGCTCGGTATTGGTAACAACCAATTTGGTTTGTGCTGTCTGTAAACGGTGCTCAATTGATTTAGATTCAAATGCAGTAAATAAAGGCTGATAAACGGCACCTATACGCCAAGTTGCTAAAATAGTAATTAATAACTCTGGAGTACGTGGAAGTAATCCTGCAACACAATCGCCTTTTACCAATCCGATGGATTGAAAATAATTGGCCATTTGTGCAGATGCCTGATCAAGTTGCTCAAAGCTCCATTGCTCAGAAAGACCCTGTTTACCTTCCCAAATCAGTGCGATTTGCTCTGAACCGACATAACGTTGGCAACATTCAATATAAGCATTGACTGCATGTTCAGAACCCACCAAGAGCTCGCTAATTGCATTTTGATAATTAAATTCTTGATATGCCTGTTGTAGTGTCTTCATGACGTTACCCTATTCCTCACTTGGCAATGCTTACTGCATTGTCATATTTCTACGCTTTATATTGGTTTAAGCGATGTTATGTTGAATATCCTATTCATCGAGTCCAAGCTAACCATGTCCCTCGATGGCTTGCAATTTCCATAAACTGCAACTTATGTGCAGTTTATGGACAGTTTATTTCTGATTATTTTTTTATTAGTTGATTTTAATCAATCAATTAAACCTTTGTTACCTCACGTGCAATCACCAAACGTTGTATATCAGAAGCACCTTCATAAATTTGACTCACACGTACATCACGATAGATCCTCTCTACAGGGAAATCAGACACATAGCCATAGCCACCATGAATTTGAATGGCATCAGAACAGACTTGTTCAGCCATTGTTGACGCAAAAAGTTTGGCCATAGATGCTTCTTTTAAACAAGGAAAACCTGCATCTTTTAAGCTCGCTGCATGATAAATTAACTGTCGTGCAGCCTCTATTTGTGTCGCCATGTCAGCTAATCGGAACGCTACTGCTTGATGCTGTACGATTTCTACACCAAAAGCCTTACGTTGATTTGCATATTCAACAGCGGCATCTAGCGCAGCACGTGCCATACCCACCGATTGTGCTGCAATCCCGATACGACCAGACTCCAGATTCGATAGTGCAATCTTGTAGCCTTCACCTTCATTTCCTAAAAGATTTTCAGCAGAAACTCGGCAGTTATCTAAAACAATCGTTGCAGTATCTGAGCAATGTTGACCCATTTTTTCTTCAAGTCTTGATACCACATAGCCTTCGCTGTCAGTAGGTACTAAAAAGCATGAAATACCACGCTTGCCAGCGGCCTTATCAGTCACGGCGAAAACCAAAGCAAGCTGTGCATATTTGCCTGTAGTAATAAACTGTTTGGTACCACTTAAAACCCAATGGTCGCCATCTTTGACTGCACGACAACTGATTGCTCCTGCGTCAGAACCAACTTCAGGCTCAGTTAAACAAAAGCATCCTAGCCATTCACCGCTTGCTAACTTTGTTAGATACTTTTGTTTCTGCGCATCATTGCCATACTTAACCAAGATGCCGCAAGGGAGTGAATTTTGCACACTGACTATCGTTGAAATTGCACCATCACCTGCTGCAATTTCTTCTAACGCAATAACCAAGGCACTATAATCTAAACCAGCACCACCCCATTGCTCAGGTACAGTCATTCCAAGTGCACCCAATTCACCCAATGCTTTTAATTCTTGATGGGGAAATTGATGGGTTTTATCACGTTCTGCTGCAGTTGGCTTAAGTTGAGACTGTGAAAAGTCCCGCATCATTTCCTGAACCATGCTCTGTTCTGCGGTTAATATCATTGTTCCCTCTGCTCTGACTTATATTGCATAACAACTTATTTTAGATATGACTTCTCCCTCCAAGTATCTTTAAGCCCTTAACACTTAAGATACTTAGATGGAAAAAGATGTTTTAAAAAATGCTTAGGCTATTTAGCTGCCATACGAATTGCACCATCCAACCGAATCACATCACCATTTAGATAGGCATTTTCACAAATATGTCGCACCAACTGTGCATATTCATCTGCTTTGGCTAAACGTGCAGGAAATGGCACCATCGCGCCGAGTGCTGCCTGTACTTTTTCTGGAAAGCTTTGCACCATCGGTGTTTCCATAATTCCTGGAGCAATGGCCATTACACGTATGGCTTGAGCCGCCAACTCACGTGCAAGAGGCAAAGTCATTGCAACTACAGCTCCTTTGGAAGCAGCATAAGCCGTTTGGCCAATTTGACCCTCAAACGCTGCAACCGAAGCAGTGTTAATAATGACACCACGTTCTTCTTCATCTGCTTGTAAGGTATATTTTGCCATCAGCTCTGCAGCAAAACGTAGCATGTTAAAACTACCAACCACATTAATATTCATTGCCCGTTGAAATAAAGCCAATTCATGAATGCCATGTTTGCCTAAGATTTTTGCTGAAGGAGCAATTCCTGCGCAGTTAATCAGACCATTTAGCTGACCATAATCTTGTTCAAGTTGTGTGTAAAAAGCTGCAACCGCACCCTCATCCGTAACATCAAGCTGTACAAATTGGCTGTTCTCTCCCAATTCATTTGCCAACGCTTGACCAAGTTCGGCGTTCATATCCACCATCACTACGCGTGCTGCATGTGCATGCAAGTGACGAGCGGTGGCTGCACCTAATCCTGATGCACCGCCTGTAATCACAAATACTTTCCCTTCAATCTTCATGATGTTCCTCAATTATTTTTAAACTTGGCCGAATAGGCAGAGTAATCATCCTCAAGATTCAGTACAATTTCCAAAACATGCATTCTGCTTGATGGATTTGGACAGTAATATGCAAAATACTCAAGGTGATCAGCAACATGATCTCCCTTTCAACCCTTTACAACAACCTGAATATAGCAAAGGAACCATTTCAATTGCTTTGGTTCATGAAGCCTTAGCTGCAGCACGGCTACAAGGTTTAGATACAGATCAGCTCTTATTTGAAGTTGGAATCCCGCTTGAGTTGATGCAGTCAAGCAAAACTCGTGTCTCAGTAAGCGTATATGCACAGCTTTGGATTGCACTTGCCAATCATATGAATGATGAGTTTTTTGGTATGGACCGCCATCCAATGCGTCGAGGCAGTTACCAACTGATTTCTCGTTTAGTCATGCACAGTGAAACTGTCGGAAAAGCTGTGCAACAGATTCTGCAATTTTTTAATGCTATTTTTGATGATATTTATAGTGAACTCAAAGTCGAACAAGGCCATGCATTATTGTTGTTACATGATCATCACCAGATTAAACCCATGTTTAGTTACGCGACTTATTTAATGTTAGTGCATACCTTGATGTGCTGGTTAGCTGACCAACGTATTTTAATTGAAAACATTCAACTGCGTTGTAAGGCACCTATAGATGATCAAGATTATCGCGTTCGTTTTTGTGAAAAAATCAGTTATATGGCAGAACATAATCAAATCAAGTTTGATGCAGCTTATTTAGATATAAAAATTAAGCAAGATAAACAAAGCTGGTATCAATTTATGCTTCATACGCCACAAAATCTTCTCACTCGATTTAAAAATCCAGATGCATTGAGCAACCGAATACGCAAGCATTTGATGCGTGTGCATCCTTCACAGTGGTTAGAACTTAATGCCCTTTCACAACGTCTCAATATGTCTGAAGCCACTGTTCAACGTCGTCTAAAACATGAAGGTCTAAGCTATCAGCAGTTAAAAAATGATATTCGACGCGATACGGCCATTGAGTTTCTCACTAAAACCGAAAAATCGATTCAAGCAATCAGTGATGAATTAAATTTTCATGATCCAAGTGCCTTCCATCGAGCATTTAAAAAATGGACAGGGGTTAGTCCTGGTGCTTACCGCAGTTTAGGTGATATTTAGCTGCATCATCATTCATTTACGAGTAAAAACATGTCAAATTCTAAAAAACACGTGATTGTCGTTGGAGCAGGTATTGTTGGAAGTTCAATTGCCTACCATCTGAGTCAAAAAGGATTTCAAGTCACGATCATCGATAAAAATCAGCCTGCGAGTGCTGCCACAGGTAGCGCTTTTGGATGGATTACAGCAGCAGTTCATCCTGATGCTCCTGATGCATTACTGCGCCAAATTGCAATTCAAGACTGGCATAGACTCGAACAAGAGCTTCCTGCGCTTGCCATTCACTGGGATGGTTCAATCAAATACACAACTGAATCAGATCACTTAGTTGGTGAAGTCACTCTTGATCAATCTGCAGTCAGACAACTAGAACCAAACTTACTCTGTCCACCCACATCTGCTCGCTTCATGGCTATTGATGGATCTATTGATGCCAAGGAAGCAACCTATTTACTGACTCAGCATGCCTGTCAATATGGTGCTGTGCTCATCACAGAAACCCACGTTAGTGCACTTACGCAAGAAAATGGCAAAGTTACAGGTGTAGAGAGCTCAAATGGTCCAATAAAAGCGGATTATGTTGTTCTTGCATGCGGTACTGAGATTCCAACAATCGCTGACTCAATCAACCCGTTTCTGCCTGTGCTCAGCTCTCCTGCTATACTGCTACGTTTTAACAGCACAGAACCTGTGGTAAATACCCTCTTATCTGGTGATAACTTTGAAGTTCGCCATGCCAGAAACGGTGATCTACTTGCCGCTGAAGATTATGTTGCGAATAAAAGCCTTGCTGAAATCGCCTATGAAGCAGAAGAATTAATCAAAAAAGGGCTTGATCATACGCAATCAATTTCACTACAACATTCATCAATTGGCTATCGTCCAGTACCCGAAGATGGCTACCCTATTATTGGCTTCATCGATCAAGCACAGTCTGTATATGTTGCTGTAATGCACCCAGCAGTGACCTGTGCTGCGAGTATCGGTCGGTTGGTATGTGAAGAATTAACTATGGGCATTGAACACGACATTTTCACGACTTTCCGACCCTCTCGATTTAATGCTTAAACAAACTGTGATTAGTTCTGAGTAGCAGATACATAGCAGTTGATGAATTAGCGCTGTTGATTCATCATTTATTTAATCAAATAAAAATAACTGTTAATATCCAGTCAAAGTCGTCTTCACCATAAACGATAATCAATAGATTCGAGATCAATATGAATAATAAATTTCTCATTGTATTACTGAGTTGCATCGTACTCGCTGGATGTTCGAAAAAAGAGCAAGCAGCTGAGGAAGCGAGTCCATCAACAGAAAATGCAGCAACTGCAGCTGATGCTGCGGTCGCTGATACCGATGCAGTAGGATCAGCTGAAGCGAATGCGACCCCTGTCACTGAGCAAAAACCTGAAACGATATTAAATCCAACGGTTAATCCTGTTGAACAAAATCGTCGTATGGTCCGCGAAGCACAAGTCGGATTTAGTGCTCAAGATGTGGTAAAAACCACTTTAGCTGTTGATAAACTTACTGTTGAGACGGGTGGATTTGTTGAACAAAAGAATATTAACTTCCAAGTAACAGATATACAGACACAAAATATTGCTGATGGAAAAATCAAAGTTTTTGAAAAAGTTGAACCTCAGGCAGAGATGATTGTCCGTATTCCAAGTGATAAAGCAGCAAATTTTGTTAATCAGCTTTTACCACTCATGTATTTTATGAATCAGCAACAATATTCAGCTAAACGCTATGAGTTAAAGTTGCTTGAGGAAAAAATAGATCAAACGCAAACTGTACCTTCGAATACCCGCAATACGCAGCTCAATGAAATTTCGCGATTGACTCAAATGGAAACGCAAGATCGTGTGCGTTACAGTACAATAGCCTTACAAATCAACCAACCGACCTTAGTACGTGAACGTATTGATGTAAATATTAATGCGGTAGCACGTTTAAATGCAGATAGTTTCTGGAAAAGAGCGTGGAATGGGGTGCAATATGGCTGGCAATTTGTTTTAGATCTCTTGGTTTTCCTCATTACCATTTGGCCTTTATACATTGTCTTGATCGTTGGTTTTATTATATTTAAAACTGTTCGAAATATTCTAAAACGATTAAAGTCTGAATAAAGCATCAATACTCTCTAGACATTAATGTTGACGAATATTTATTTTTATCGATAAAAAATGCAGTGTCCTATGACACTGCATTTTTTTAATCTCTTTATTTAATCCTAGAAATCTTTAGAGTGAAATACAACTAAATCATATTGTAGTACTTTAAAGCTCAATAACATCAATTTACACATCATATCTTAAGCGACTTTAGTCAATTTCTTGAACGACAACAGTTTTGGCCATTTTATCGTGCCAAGCCTGTTTTTTATCATCAAAAAACACCCAGAAATAACCCAGAAATAACCCAGAAAAAATACCACTGCTGAAGCAATATATCCTAAATAACGAAAAATACCCTGACTTAAACTGATATTTTTACCAGTCTCGGCATCCAGTACTTTAAGTCCCATTAAAACTTTACCAGGTGTCGCAGCGTAGCGCATCCAACAAAATATATAGATGACAGCAAATGCCAATTGAAGTAAGCCTTCTGTCCAGTTATATGTAACGTTTTCATTATATGCAGGTATATCAAACAATAAACCTATCGGTAACATGACAACTAAATATAAAAATAAGTCGATCAAAGTTGCGACTAAACGTATCCCAAAACCAGCATATTGATAACTTGAAACATAGAGGTGATCAATATCGTCATGACTTATTTTTTGCTTTAGTAAAGACATCACAGATCCCTCACTCATTTAAAGTGCGCCCAATAGAGCACCACAGTTCAGTACATTATACTCTTTAATCACAAAACTTGAGTGTAAGGCAACCACATGCTCGATCTTCCCCATACGTTTCAATAGAATATCACTATAGTTCTCCATATCTTTAGCAATCACTTCCACTAAGAAATCTGCGGTTTGCCCAGTCACTAAAAAAGCATTAATGACTTCCGGAATTTGTTCTAACTCTTCTAAGAATGCAGCAAAACTTTCACTATCATGCTTGCTCAGTGAAACTTGTAAAATAACATGCAGTTTAAAACCAAGCTTCTCATAATTAATCTGGCGTTTTAAATCAGCCATTACATTGCTATCAATAAGGTTTTTAATACGACGATGTACAGAACTTACAGAGAGGTTTATGCGTTCAGATAATTCATTGAGGTTAATTTCTTCATGGCTTAAAATTTCGAGAATTTGTTTATCAAAACGGTCGAGTTTCATCTTCCAGTCCTATGAGGTTATATTGCAATCATGGTTGAAAGTATCTGTCGAAGTGCCCGATCTTATTATCACTGGCTTGGCAATTTTTTAAGGGTCAAGGGAAAACATTTTGTTTACTTCAACAACTACACGTTTGTAACCTATAGCATGTGCCTATAAACTTTTGGTCTATAGCGTCCTAAGCCGAATCAAGATCTCGTGGATAATGTTAGTACCTTTCTCCCAAAATGGACTAACAACTCTTTTCGATCCCCATCACACCCTTGACGTATAAGTTAACAACATCCATGCTCAATTATTTCCCTAATAAGAATACTTTTCCACTATTTTCTATATTTTTTTTCATATTAATTCAATAAATTCAAATATTTTATCTGAATTAGAATTTATAGCATTTAAACATTCTATATTTAGCATATAAAGCAATAAATATATTCTTTACGGCCAAAGACAAAGCAGTAAATTCAATAATATTTAAATACTTGTTTGCATAATCAATGTCTTATTTAGAACAACATTGATTATGCTCTGCTTAGGCTATTTGAAGTGATAAGTTTTTTTAATGATTGTTTCTTCAATCATTTCAGCATGAATTGATTTTAAAGCATAAGATGGACAATTAAATTTTGGAAATAATGGTATACCATCTCCAAGCATCACAGGCATTTCAAAGACTTCTAAAACATCCAATAAATTATTTTCAATAAAAAAATTCTGTAACTGAGTACCACCCACAATCCAGACATTTATTTCTGTTTTTGATTTTAAATGCTCAACCAATCTAAATAGATCTTGATTCCAAACTGAAAGGCTCGGGTGTGTTAATGCAAGATCAGAATTAGAACTTACAATAATACCTTGTTGCTCTGGGTAAGGCCATTGATCACCCAATTCACAAATAACCTCATAAGTCTTTCTGCCCATCACAACAATATCAATATCCTGAATAAATTGATCATAGCCGCAATCTATATGCTGATAAGGTGTTAAAAAATCAACAGACCCATCAACGCTCGCAATATAACCATCTGCACTACTTGCAATATATCCCTTAATACTCATTTAACACTTTGATCCTCAATTAAATAGAGAGAATAGCATTTCCTTACTGTCAGACTAAACTTAAATCTTTATAATAAGTCTAAAATTATCTGCTCTTTTTTAACATGCCATACATTAAAAACCGCATATTTATATTCTGTACAACAAGTGCGCTATGCATTTATTCAAGCCTCTCTATAGCTGCTGAAATTGATCAAACTCGAATACGAAACATCGCTGAACATGTGATTAAGATGCAGATCATTAATGACCCTAACGCAGCACAAAACCTAAAAAGTATGGCAAAACTCATTGTAAACTCAAATAATCCTCAGGATATGGCACTCATTTTGGATCTCATCCCTAAACAAGGCATTGCTCAATATCTACGAGAGTTAAATACACAAGGGCTCACGGCAAACACAGCAAAACAAATGCTCAAGGTGATCAATATAGAGATCGATCAAAGCAGTCAAATGTTTAAGAGTTGTAAGGTATTAGAATCAGTTGAAAAAAAAGCTACAGATCTATACTCCGTCCAGATTGAATGCCAAGTACCATCCCCTAGTCGTCAAGCAATCGAAATGTATCAGCAGCAAATTTCCCAGATTAATCGAGATGATCCTACTCAATATAAAATTCAACATTTTCAAATCAGTCAAAGTATTTTCACTCAATCAATCACACGACCATTCAGATCTGAACTTATGATCGATACCAGCAACCCCCCCATCTTTAGACCCGTAATCGAAGACGATGATTACTTTCCAAATGTTGTCATTAATCAAAGAACCCAGCCATTTTTATCGAGTAAAGTTGCAGCTAATCATTCACCTTAGGTATTTTCATGATCACGACTAGACTTCTTTGCCTTATAAAACCGATATAACTGAGTTTCCTTATTGATCGAGCTTGCTTTATTAAATGCTACTTGTGATGAACATCCTAAAGTAAGCTGATAAAAAAAGTGAGTTAAAAACATTAAACTGGCATTACCATCAATATAATCATTAGGCGCAATATAAAGTTTAGCACCCGCATGTAACATCGCCTGTGCTAATGGTTCTGCGCCTAAGGTACAACCTGAAGATATAATTTTCATTCGGTTTAATGCACCGAATTTGTGTATTTCTTTTGCGCTAAAAAATTTAGATTTTGGTTCATTCTTAGTATAAATGTCTGCACCAAGCTTCGGCAGACAAAAACGTTGTTCATCACCATGAAAACTTAAAATCAAATAATCAAAATGGCTTAGATTTTCATTCCCTGAAATAATATCAATTAAGTCGTTGGGTCTACCGATCCAACGTGTCGATACCTGAATGCCAAAGTACTCCAAAGTTGCTCGTAAAGCATAAGCTTCTGACTCACAGTTTTCACCCACAGCAAGAAAAACATTAAATATAGGTTTGCTCATAAGAATTTAAAATGAATAGATATCAATCAAGGTTAATGACTTATTTCAGCAAATTCAATCATTATGACTTAGGCCACTGACTGTACAAGTATCACGTTTATTAGATTTGAAGATTTGAAGATTTGAAGATTTGAAGATTTGAAGATTTGAAGATTTGAAGATTTGAAGATTTGAAGATTTGAAGATTTGAAGATTTGAAGATTTGAAGATTTGAAGATTTGAAGATTATTCTTTTAAAATTTTTAAGGGGTCAAGGGAAAACATAATGTTTCACTTCAACAACTATAACTTTGTAAGTCAGAGCCTGTGCCTATAAACTCTTGGTCTATAGCGTCCTAAGCCGAATCGAGACCTTGTGGGTATGTTTAGCGCCCTTCTCCCAAAAAATGCTAAACTTACTCTCTCCGATCCCCATCTCACCCTTGAGATATAAGTTAACAATAGTCGTTGTTAATTTTTTCCCTAAAAAATAGATTTTTTAATCCAATTTCAGAAAATATTTCCCACCTAGCAAGTAAAATCGAAATATTTTACTCAATCAAGGTTTTTTATCATTTAAATTTACGCAAAAAAGTTATTTTTTAGCAAAATTCACGCAAATCCATGCTCATAGATATTAAGAATAGCGTCATTTTTTTGATATATACAATGTTATGAACTCAAATTCATTTCAGAGCTAATATGAAAATGCATGAATATCAATCATGTGAGGTTATGAGGTTATGAGGTTATGAGGTTATGAGGTTATGAGGTTATGAGGTTATGAGGTTATGAGGTTATGAGGTTATGAGGTTATGAGGTTATGAGGTTATGAGGTTATTGCATCGTTATACAGTTGAAAATTCAATCTAAGGTATTTGTTTTTTAGTATATTTTTAGATTTTATTCTATAAAATTTTTAAGGGGTCAAGGGAAAACATAATGTTTCACTTCAACAACTATAACTTTGTAAGTCAGAGCCTGTGCCTATAAACTCTTGGTCTATAGCGTCCTAAGCCGAATCGAGACCTTGTGGGTATGTTTAGCGCCCTTCTCCCAAAAAATGCTAAACTTACTCTCTCCGATCCCCGTCTCACCCTTGAGATATAAGTTAACAATACTGGTCATTAATTTTTTCCCTTAAATCAGATTAATTTCAATATATTTTTAAAAATTTTATCGATAAAAACAAAAAAGTTAGAGTATTTTACCTGCATAAGGTTTTTTATCATTTAAATTTACCAAGAAAATCTACTTTTAGTAAATTTTATGCAGGTAATTCGAGCATCCTCTCTACCCGATGTTAAGGCCATCGAGTTTCAGTCATGCAACCTAGATTACATATTTCTCTTTTGATATTTCGTTGCTACTGCAAAAAGGCTGAATACTTTGACTCGGAGGGCCTTTATCAATAAACCCATGAGGTCTTAATAAACAAGCACCTTCCAACAGTGTTCCACTATCTAAAATTATTCGTATTACTTTGCGCTTAAGCACATTTGACGCATGACTCTCGCACTCTAAAATATATTTTCAATATGTTGAGCAATGAAACCCAATTGGCCTTGTTAAAAATTAAATTCAATTAGGCTTAGGCGATTTAGATGTTTTAGACTCCGCGCCAATCTACACGTGCATTACGCTCTTTGAGATATGTGCGCTCAACATATTGTCCTAGCGGCAAAGCCAATAATTCTTTTTTATACTGTTCAAATTCTTCAGATGACTCTGCACCAAACTCTTTCTCCCAAGGTGTCCCATCAAGTTCAAGGAGAGGTGCCAACATAGAACACACGGCGATATCAGCCAACCCTAAACGCTCACCAACCAAATACTGTCCACCATTGTTTAACAATAACGTATTAAGCTCTGTCACAATCCTTTCAATCTCTAGTTTAGACGCATGAACATTTTGTTCATTGAGCTGATAGTTTTTTGTCACGAGAGTTTTTAAGATCGGTTTAGAAAATTTTTCAAATTGGCGTAAATAACCTTTTTCCCCAATCATAATTTCCAAAGACTCATCACCAATTGACAGAGAATGTGCTAATCCCCAACGACGTACATGCTCACCCAGTGTCGTTGCTAACAAATTAATTTCTAATGCTTGATCTCGTAAATGCTGATTTAATTTTAATAACGGATGTTCTGGATACTGCTCATCTAAATACAAGGCAATTAGCGTAGAATCACCAATCCATTGCCCATGATCCTTTAATATAGGTAGTGTGCCCTGACCTGTTTTCAACTGTGCAAAAGCTCGGTGTACGCCTGGAATAAGATTATGCGCAACGTAATTCAGTTGTTTATAATCCAAAATCCAGCGCGCCTTTTCACAATAGTGCGACAACGGAAATTGGTAAAGTATACGCATCTCAACTCCATAATATTTTTAATCTTCAATTGTACATGCTTAAGTTAGCTTACACAGGCTACTTTAATTGGACATATTTATAATTACAATGAGCATTTATACCTTGTTTTACAGGTATTAATACAACATACATTGCGGACAACAGTATGACATTTCTTATTTTTTTCATCTAGATATCACTCATTGACACTGCATTTTTACAATGCAACAAATAAGATGATTATTATATTTAGAAAATCTATTTGCTAAGTATTTAGCCATTTAAATCACAAATATTTGTACAAACTATAAAGAAATACAGCAAAGAGTACCGCATCATACGCTTTTAATGGGCCTAGCAATTCCCCTACACCTTGCTTTCATGTAAAATCGTCGGCAATTTTATGACATTTTTTAGTGAGTCAGTTCATGGGTTTTAATTGTGGCATCGTAGGCTTACCCAACGTTGGTAAATCCACCCTTTTCAATGCATTAACTAAAGCTGCAATTGCTGCTGAAAACTTCCCATTTTGTACAATCGAGCCAAACACAGGGATTGTACCTGTTCCAGATGAACGTTTAGACAAACTTTCTGCAATAGTAAAACCACAACGTATTTTACCAACAACAATGGAATTTGTTGATATTGCTGGCTTAGTTGCTGGTGCTTCTAAGGGTGAAGGACTTGGGAACCAGTTCTTAGCAAATATCCGTGAAACTGATGCAATTGCCCATGTAGTTCGTTGTTTTGAAGATGAAAACGTTATTCACGTCAATGGGAAAATTGATCCTTTAGATGATATTGCAACAATCAATACTGAGCTCGCACTTTCAGATTTAGAGACTGTAACCAAGTCTGTGACTCGTCTCAGCAAGAGTGCTAAAGGCGGTGACAAAGAAGCTGTTGCAGTAAAAGCTGTTTTAGAAAAAATCTTACCTTTACTCAACGAAGGTAAACCAGCACGAGCTGCTGACCTGTCTGATGATGAGCGTAAATTACTGCGTGGTTATGGTCTACTTACCCTTAAGCCAACCATGTATATTGCTAACGTTGCAGAAGAAGGTTTTGAAAACAACCCTCACCTAGATGCTGTACGTAAACTTGCTGAAGAAGAAAATGCAATTGTTGTTCCTCTTTGCAACCAAATCGAAGCAGAAATCTCTTTACTTGAAGATGATGAGCGTGCTGAATTCTTAGAAGCGATGGGCATGCAAGAGCCAGGCTTAAATGTGGTTATCCGTGCAGGTTACAACTTGCTTGGTTTACAAACATACTTCACAGCTGGTGTACAAGAAGTTCGTGCTTGGACTGTGAAAGTTGGTGCAACTGCTCCTCAAGCTGCTGGTGTAATTCATACTGACTTCGAAAAAGGCTTTATTCGTGCAGAATGTATTGCCTATGATGACTATATTCAATTCAATGGTGAGCCTGGTGCAAAAGAAGCAGGTAAATGGCGCTTAGAAGGTAAAACTTATATCGTACAAGATGGTGACGTTTTACACTTCCGCTTTAACGTTTAATTTTTAACTGATCGCAGTCTATTGAATGCAATCGTTGAAATAAAAAAAATCACGCTAACAGGTTAGCGTGATTTTTTTTAACGCATATAAAAGACTTAGCCCGACTTAGGAGAAGTATTGCCTAAATTTGGTTGCTCTAACGCGCCCTTACACTGTGCTTTATCACGTTCATAATCAGCTTGTTTTTGTGCAATATTACGTTCTTTATCTAACGTAGCCCTTGCCCAAACATCTAAACTGGTCAACGCTTTACGACAAAGTGCATATTTACCTTCAGTCACGGAGTCAGTCATTTTGACATTAATACGCCAATCTGTACTGAGCTTGCGTACTGGCTGACGTACCTGACTTTCAATCAAATTGAGTTGTTTACGATAAACATGGGCATCAACGTCATTGATTAACAACCATGCATTGTTTGCATAAACTGTTGCATCATTACTCATTTTCGGTGCAGCTTTGATTTCAACCTTTTGCTGCTGCTCGTTCTGACCACAGGCCTGTAAGAAAATACTGCTCAGCACTACCGCAGTAACAGCCACAAAACGCAATTGCAAAAGTCTCATGAGTATCACATCAATAATTAAACAATTGCGCACTATGCTATGCAATTCGGTTATAATTCTCAACCAATTTAAAGCCTGTTTTCGCATTAGATCTGGATTTAACACATTGATTTATTTTCTGTGTTTATTCATCGCGTAAAACTATGCTCCTATCATTGTTATAAAAACTTAATCAATCAACAGGTGTACGGTGTCCCATCACACGAGTGCTGCAAATCGTCGCATTGTCCAATTCTGGCAAGGCGCTAAAGACAGCCAAGTTATTATATTCACATATTTACCTGTATCATTTGCTTTTGGTGTATCTGCTTCACAATTTGGTTTTAGTGCTTGGGAGGCATTATTTCTCTCGTGTACCATGTATGCAGGCGCCAGTCAGTTTTTGGTCGTTGCCTTATTAGCCAGTGGTACATCGATCTGGATGACAGCACTTACTGTCATTGCACTCGATATCAGACACTTGCTTTATGGACCCGCCTTAGTCAACTTGATACAAGATAAGTTAAATCTAAAAACCACAGCTTTATGGTCGTGGGGGCTTACAGATGAAGTCTTTGCCAGTGGCATGATTCAGCTTTCACAGCGCCGCGAACAATGGTCAGAGGCTTGGATGCTGGGCTTGAGTTTATTTAGTTGGTTATCTTGGAGTCTTGGATCATTTTTAGGTGGTATGTTTGCCAATCAAATCCAGTTTCTCCCCGCATTTCTACAAGCAGCCTTAGACTTCTTATTACCCGCACTATTTTTAAGTTTCTTACTCGCAGCATTTGAAAAGAAACATTATTTTGTAGTTTCAGTTGTGCTCGGTATTACTGCATTAACGTGCTATCTCTTGGGGCTTTCCACTGCCATTTTTGTTGGTATTAGCTCAGGGATTGTTGCTGGCCTCATCAAATATTATCTGATTGATCGAAATAATAAACATGCAGGTGATCATCCATGAATATTGAAATTATACTTGTCGGTATTATTGTTGGTATTGCCAATTTTGCGTCACGTTTTGGGCCATTTTTTTTCATTGAAAAAATGCATAAAAAAAATGATCAACGTGGTGCGATGTGGATCAAAATTGCTTTGGGTTCAATTGGAATTTCTGCGATTAGTGCCATGTTAGTGGTGGCTACACTACCACCACTACTAGAGAATCCCGACAAAAGCATTGCGATGCTCGCTGGCTTTATTGTGTTAAGCATTATCTATTTTACTTTTAAGAAAATTGTTGTCGCCACTCTGACAGCAGCATTAGTATATGGCTTAGTTTACACATACGTTCCGATCTCATTCTGATTCCCAATCATTTAAGACGGTTTAATACAAAATTGTAAAATGAAACTAAAAAGAGGCATATGCCTCTTTTTTAATACATGAATATTGGAAAGCTAGCCAACGCGTGAATGTTGCATGGCCACGAGGTATTCTTGATAAGCCTCATCAGCAAATCGTCTTAACGACCGACCAATTGCAGCATACTGATATACATTAAGATTGGCCAAAGATGCACGAGCTGATGGATGCTCTACTGCAAAACCAGAGCCGGGTAATAAGACAATGCCGGTTTCATCTGCAACCCTAAACAATAACTCAGTGGGTGCCTTGGTTTTCATTACCCAATCAGCAAAATGCTCACCATACAACTCACGTGAAGTATTTTCTAAATCGACCAAAGTATAGTAGTCCACTGAATTGCTATCTTGTGGTAGTTTCACACCTAACTGACGATACAATGCCAAGTCACGTTCACGTACCAGAGACTTCACTGCTTTTTTATAAGACTGTTGAGAATCCATCATATTAAATAACGCAAACAACACCATTTGTACTTGCTGGGGTGTAGATAATCCAGATGTATGATTCAAAGCCACATTACGACTATCAGCAACCATCCGATCGATAAAACGGATATTTCGTGGCTGCGTTGTTAGAGAACTATAACGTTTATCCAACTCAGCTTGGTCTTGTGTTGATAATGCCGCAATTTTTTCATCGATAATATTTTCTCGACTTAAAGCGATCACCCCTAAGCGCCAACCTGTTGCACCAAAATATTTAGAAAAGGAATACACTAAAATGGTGTTATTGGGGCAAACAGCAAATAGAGATTTAAAGTCATCGGCAAAAGTCCCATATACATCGTCTGTCAAGATAATCAGATCTGGACGTTTCTTAATAATATCTGCCAATATTGCCAAACCTTGATCGCTCATTTTCACTGATGGTGGATTACTGGGATTGACTAAAAAGAAAGCTTTAATCGCAGGGTCTTCTAATTTTCTGAGCTCAGACTCTGGATATTGCCAACCTTGCTCAGGATCTGCATGAATAAGCACCTGTTTGAGTTGATAATCGTTCAATTCTGGAATTTCAAGATAAGGACTGAATATGGGTGCACCAATAGCAATTTGATCACCATAATCAATGATTTTATTTTCTTTTAAAGAGTTAAATATATAAGCCATAGCTGCTGTACCCCCTTCTACAGCAAACAAATCCATTGATTCTGTGTTTAGGCCATATATTCCCATTTCACGAAAAATGTATTCTTTAATAATTAATTCACTGATCTTTAGCATACGATCAGGGATCGGATAACTACATCCCAGCACCCCTTCAACCATTTCCAATAAAAAGGCATCAGCATCTAGGCCGAGTTGATCACGTACATAGGAAATTGCTTTTCCTAAAAAAACCACACTCGATTGATCTTGATGACTCAACAGAAAGTGGTCAAAACGCTGTTGCAAACCGTTTGCTCGGGGAAAGCCGCCTAAACCTTCTGGCATATATGAAAAAGAGAACTCTGCCTCTGTTGTGGAAAATAAACCAAGCTGAAAAAAAGCTCGACGTGGCAGTGTAGCCAAAAAGTTAGGATTACCTCGGCCTGCATTTAGCATCATCCGATCTGTTTTACGCTGTGCTAATGCAATTAAATTATCTTTTAATTCGAAAGGACTAAGTTTTGCAAATTTTGTATAGTCTGTTTTAAGCATTTAAAAAATCCTTTATTAGGATACTGTTTTCATTGATGAGTTTATTTATTACACCAAGCCCACGATGATCGGGCCCAGCAAAGTTAAAAAGACATTCGCTAATGCATAGGTAATTGCAAATGCCACTGTTGGAATGGAGTTCCCTGCTTTATCTAATACTGCACCAAATGCAGGATTTGCACTGCGCGCGCCAGCTAAAGCACCAGCAAAAACCGCTACGTTGTTATATTTGAGTACATAGCGTGCAAATAACATACTGAGCAACAGGGGTAATAACGTGACAATAACACCCAGTAAAAATAATGAAAAACCACTGTCTTTAACTGTTTGAATGGCTTGTAAACCCGACTGCAAACCCACAGCAGCAACAAAACCTGCCAGTCCGAAATCTTTCAACAATTGAGCTGCTGCAGCAGGCATATTGCCATTTAATTGATTGCGACTATGCATCCACCCAAATAGTAAACCAGAAAGTAAAGCTCCGCCTCCTGCTCCCAAAGTCAATGGAATACCACCAATATGCACAGTCAATAGCCCAATAATCAAACCGAGTGCGATCCCTGCGGCATGTGTAGCCCAATCAGTTTTAAGGCTCATTGGTAGAATTTTCCCACCCTCTTTAATCACTCGTCGCAGATCACTTTGTGTACCATAGATCGTAATAATATCGCCATAATGAAAAACAAAATCCTCATGATATTCAACAAGTGCACCCTTATGATGAATGGATAATATATAGATACCATGCTTTAAATAAGGTGGGGTATTTCGAACTAAATCACCCAAGCTACGTCCGATATATCTAGAATTTTTTAGGATAACCTCCGTCGTTTCCATGACTAATTCCATACCTACTGAAGACTGTAACTCTTGCCCGATATAAGCAGCACTTGCCACAACACTTTTAACGCGTCCGACCACCAATACAACATCATTACTTTTTAAAATTGTACCAGGGGTAATATCAATCAAATGACCATCGCGTTTTAACTTTTCAATCGTAATGGTGTTTACAGTATTTAGACATTGAGCACGTGATTCAATCTCTTGAATAGACTGCCCATCAGCAGCATCAACACGATAAATACGCCCTACAATTTCAGGCATTGCCATTGCTTGTCTAGGAGCTAACTCTATAGCTCCATTGAGCAAATCTGATTGGGCCAAAAGTGCATCATCATGAATTTCACGTTGCATAAATTTGGGTAAAACATTAGCACAGACAATAATTGCACCAAGTGAACCAAACACATAGGTCATGGCATAACCTACTGCAATATTGGCCTGTAAACGTTGTATTTCGATTAAAGGTAAATCTAAGCGAGATAATGCGTCACTTGCCGTACCCATAATGGCAGATTGTGTCATTCCCCCTGCGGCAAGGCCAGCTGCTAGACCTTTATCCAAATGAAAAAATTTAGCAACGAACCAAACTGTCATTAGTCCACTGATTGCCATGAATAATGCTAGCAGAACTTCTTTAATTGATTCTGGACCCAAAGATTTAAAAAATTGAGGGCCACTTTCAAACCCCACAGCATAAATAAATAAAGCAAATAAAATTGCTTTTACACCGCTATCAACTGAGACACCGAACACACTCAACAGCACTGCAATCAGCAAAGCGCCTGCAACACCACCCAATTGAAATGTTCCAATTTGGAATTTACCTATCCAAAAACCAATTGCAATAGATAAAAATAATAAAATTTCGGGGCAATGTTGTAATGTACTTTTGAACAACTCCATCGATAAACCTTTCATTTAAGTCATGAGTTATAACTATAATTTATGTTTTACATGCTTAATAGAATGAGGGTTTAGGATTTATATCACTAACTAGGGATTAAATATGTCAGTTTTAGACATAATAAATTGGATTAAATATTTAATATATAATTTTCACTAAGTTATTTTATCCAATAAAATTTAAAATTATAAATAATTTTAATACAAAATAAAATAATTAAATTACATAAAACACCAATTAGAATGCGCAATATAAAAATAATAAAATTAAATATCATTGATATTTTTTTATATAATAAAAAAAACTTGTTTAACCCCTCAGCAAAACACTAAAATAAAAAAATCTTAAAGATGGATTTTTTAGATAATGACTCTCTAGCTCGATCAAACCAATAAGCTAGAACATGCTCCAAGCTTTTAAAATATCAATCGACTAAAAATACAAGGTATTAATTTTAAATAAGAATCAGCAAAGGAATTTTACCAAAACAATCAACATCTCAATATACAATTCAATATCCATCAAAATAAATTTAAATACATAGGATTAGTTATATTTAAGTTTTACATTTTGAATAAGTGTTTTATTTTCACACTTATAATTCAAGCCGAGAATATCATGAATACAAAAAATTTATATTTAATCAAAATCATATTTTCTACATGTATCGTCATCCCTATCTATACTCATGCAGAAATCGATGTTATTAAAAAGGGACAGCTTGATAGTGAATTACTCTCTCCTTTCAGCTTTCAATTTGGTGGTCAACTGCGCCCAGAATGGACATTTAAATCTGGAAATCAGCAAAAATATGAACGTAATATGCATGATGGTGCAAGCCGTCTTCGCTTTACGATGAATTATGATTTTAGCCCAGCAACCAAGTTAACTGGATATTATGAATTAGGCATCAATGTTCCCAAAATACTTGGTTGGGAAGACCATTATGTACCGGGTGCTCCCTCACACCAAACACGCCAAGCCTATATCGGAATCGATAATCAAAACTGGGGACATTTAAGTTATGGTAAGCAGTACGGAATGCAGTATTCGGTGATCGGTAGTAAAAGTGATGTATGGGATAATGATGGTGCAGCCAGCGCCAGCTCAGTGGGGATCAATGGTGAGTATGATGGTGCCAGTACCCGAGCTAGAAATAACCTCATGTACATCAAAAATTTTAATCGCTTTAAACTCTATGCCAATCTACTATTTCCTGAATCAGCCATACAAAACCCTGCGGATGACTCGATTGATCCAATCTATTACAAACGTAAAAATGGTGCAGGTTTAGGCTTTGATTATCAGCTCAATCCCAGCACGACTTTAAGTGCAGCCTATAGCACAACGAAAGCCAAACTCTCCGATTTAAAACAAGAAAGAAATATAGAACAAAATGTTTTAGGTACTGCAGTAACATTCACACCAAATCAGTGGTATTTAGTCGGCACAGCGTCTTATTATCATAATTTTGTCCCTACTACGCATGAGCGGCAATGGCAAAATTATTTTATCGGAGATGGTTATGGTCTTGAAGCTTTTGCTGGTTATAACTTTAAATTTGATCGTGCTTATTTTACCGAATTACAACCTTATATTGCTGTAGATCGCCTATCACTTGTCGCTGATCAGAACGATTATATTAATCATAAATTTATTGGCCTTGTCTCGCAAATCAGCAAAGACATCAAAGTATATACCGAATACACTTTTGTAAATGCTAAAGATAAGCGCTTAAAGGATATGGCTTATATAACGGTTTATTACAGTTTTTGATTAACACAGTTGTAGACTATCCCAAAACATTGGATATGTCTTGGGATTATACATTTTAAGGCTTGACCACACCTGTATACTGATAGTTTGTCTGTCCTTTCTGATAACGCAAAAATTTATTTTGCGGTACATACTTTTCATTTAACAAGCGAATATCTATAAACTGCATTTTAGGATCTACACGAATCAAATATTGAGTAAGTGTTGATCTATCTTGCATCTGTGGACTATCTGCTGGATATGCGCTGCAATCAAATGGAACTGAAATATTTTGCATACGCTGTTTTTTACTTTGAAATGCGTTGGCCGAGACCATTTTAGTTGCAGCTAAATGATATGCAGAGATATTTGCTGCACCATCGCAATTACTCCCGATAGACTGAGATAAGATAAAGTAAGTATTACGCTTTGCTAATTGCGTTTGGTCTATCTTACGAATCAAAGCATCCTCTTCAATCAACTGTGTTTTTAGACCTGTAGGGGTTTTCCACTGCGCGAGGTTATTAAAGAAACGCATGGTACCGCCACTAGATACATCAAGTTGATAGATTTTAATCTTTTGGTCTGGACTATAGTGAATATCCAACATACGTTTGTTGACTAAGGCGGGGAATTTATAAGACCACGTTTGGGGATCTTTTTCGACCTTAGCAATAATCGCCTTCGCGATTTCACTATTATATTGGTCAGCCTCAACTCGACCACTGATCTCAGCTTGGTAATACTGTTCAATGAGCTTTTGTTCAAACTCTGGCAAAGTTTCTGCGTGTGCCGCAAAAGATACCGCAACCAACACAGCTAAAAGTGATCGTTTTATTTTCATTTATGCATTTCTCAAAAGTTCAGTTTTAAAGCAAGTAACCTGATCTCACTTTAAAACTGATGGAATACTCATTAACCAATACGACGTTTTAAACCAGTCATCTGTAAAACACGTGTTGAAATTTCTTCGATCGACATTTCAGAGACATTTAAATATTTGATCCCTTCAGAAATAAAGATGCCTTCAACAGCACGTAGCTCCATTTGACATTGACTAAAGCTTGCATAGCGGCTATTTGCTTTACGTTCCGTACGAATAGCAACCAAACGATCAGCATCAATCATTAAACCAAATAGCTTGTTTTTGTGTGCTTTAAGTACTTGAGGCAAGCGGTTATCGTCTAAATCCTCTTCAGTTAGAGGATAATTCGCTACACGTATTCCAAATTGCAATGACAAATAAATCGAGGTTGGTGTCTTACCTGAACGAGATACGCCAATCAGGATTAAATCAGCCTTATCATAGTGTCTGGTTAATGCACCATCGTCATTATCCAAGGCGAAATGTACAGCATCAATTCGAGCCTTGTAGTACTCTGAATCGGTCACTGCATGTGTCTGCCCGACTAAAGTTGTAGGCTGGGTCGCTAAGATATCAGATAACTTACTAATTAATCCTTCAAAAACATCAAGATTAACAGCATTTGCAGTATTGATAATATCACGTACATAGGGGTCAACTAAGGTATCAAATACCAGTGGTGGTTCCCCATCTACATCCGCACAACGGTTGATATCAATCACAACTTCCATCGCCGCTTCTTCAGTGGTGATATAGGGAATGATATGAATATCAAATTGTACATTTGGAAACTGCGCCAGAAGTGAGTGACCTAAAGTTTCTGCAGTAATTGCGGTGCCATCGGATATAAAAAATACGCTTCTCTTTATGAGTTTACTCTCTGACATTAAAAATTCTCCCCAAACATTTGTCTTAGCGATATATAATCTTTATAGTAAACCCATCTTACATGACTGTCGCTTAGTAATCATATATCACTAAGTCTATTTGCTAAATTTTCATGCCAAGATATTGATTAATATCTGCATAAGTGGAGTAACAACTTTGGAAGCACGCGTTATCGGTCTGGAAAAACTAGGGAAACACGACGTTGAGATCGTGGGTGGTAAAAACTCTTCACTTGGAGAAATGATTAGTCATTTGGCTAACGCTGGTGTATCCGTTCCAGGTGGCTTTGCGACGACCGCAGATGCTTATCGTGAATTTCTTGAACAAAGTGGTTTGAATGCACGCATTCAAGCTGAATTAAACCAACTTAACGTTGATGACGTTGATGCTCTGGCTATCTCAGGTGCTAAAATTCGCCAATGGGTTGTAGAAACTCCACTGACTGCAGCCTTAGAAAAAGAAGTTCGTGACGCATTTACTGACTTAGCCAAAGGCAACCCTGATATTGCGGTTGCTGTTCGTTCTTCTGCAACAGCAGAAGACCTTCCTGATGCATCATTTGCTGGTCAACAAGAAACTTTCCTTAACATCCGCGGCATCGACAATGTTTTAATTGCAATTAAAGAAGTGTTCGCATCTCTTTATAATGACCGCGCTATTGCCTATCGTGTACATCAAAATTTTGCACACGACATTGTTGCTTTATCTGCGGGTATTCAACGCATGGTACGCTCTGAAACGGGTGCTGCTGGTGTGATGTTTACTCTAGATACAGAAACAGGTTTCCGTGAGGCAGTATTTATTACTGCCTCTTATGGTTTGGGTGAAATGGTTGTACAGGGTGCGGTTAACCCTGACGAATTCTACGTATCTAAGCCATTACTTCGCGCTGGCAAACATGCGGTCATCCGTCGTAACCTTGGTTCTAAACATCAAAAAATGATTTACAGCAACAGTGGTAGTGCTGGTAAATCAGTGGCTATTGTTGATGTAGAAAAAGTTGATCGTCAACAATTTGCGCTAAATGATCAAGAGCTTCAAGAACTTGCTAAACAAGCATTAATCATTGAAAACCATTATCAAGCACCGATGGATATCGAGTGGGCGAAAGATGGTGATGACGGTAAAATCTATATCGTTCAAGCACGTCCTGAAACAGTAAAAAGCCGTGAAAATGTTGGCACCATGGAGCGTTACCTGCTTAAGCAAAAAGGTAGCGTAATTTGTGAAGGTCGTTCAATTGGTCAACGTATCGGTGCGGGTAAAGTGCGTATCGTTACATCAATTAAAGAAATGAACAAAGTTCAACCAGGTGATGTACTTGTTTCTGATATGACTGACCCAGATTGGGAACCAGTAATGAAACGTGCAGCTGCAATCATCACGAACCGTGGTGGTCGTACTTGTCATGCTGCAATTATTGCACGTGAACTTGGCGTTCCAGCAATCGTAGGTTGTGGTAACGCAACTGAAGTATTAACTGATGGTCAAGAAGTAACTGTTTCTTGTGCTGAGGGTGATACTGGCTTTATTTATGAAGGTGCTTTGGACTTCGAAATTCAGCGCAATACAATTGATTCAATGCCTAACCTACCGTTTAAAGTAATGATGAACGTGGGTAACCCTGATCGTGCATTTGACTTTGCTCAAATTCCAAACGCAGGTATTGGTCTAGCGCGTCTTGAATTCATCATCAACCGTATGATTGGTGTGCATCCTAAAGCTTTACTCAACATTGACAGCCTACCACGTGAAACTCGTGCCGCTGTAATGGCGCGTACTGCGGGTTATGCTTCTCCAATCGAGTTCTATGTTGAGAAATTGGTTGAGGGTATTTCAACACTTGCTGCTGCTTTTGCAGACAAACCAGTCATTGTTCGTATGTCTGACTTTAAGTCAAACGAATATGCCAACTTGATCGGTGGTAAGTTATATGAGCCAGAAGAAGAAAACCCAATGCTTGGTTTCCGTGGTGCAAGCCGCTACGTTTCTGACAACTTCCGCGACTGCTTCGAATTAGAATGCCGTGCCTTGAAAAAAGCGCGTGATGAAATGGGTCTAACCAACATCCAAATCATGATTCCATTTGTTCGTACAGTTTCTGAAGCGAAACGTGTGATTGAGCTTCTTGCTCAAAATGGTCTTAAGCGTGGTGAGAATGGTCTTAAAGTCATCATGATGTGTGAATTACCAACCAATGCGTTATTGGCTGAGCAATTCCTTGAACATTTCGATGGATTCTCTATTGGCTCAAACGACTTAACTCAATTAACGCTTGGTCTAGATCGTGACTCTGGTATCGTTTCTCACCTCTTTGATGAGCGTGATGCTGCGGTTAAGGCATTACTTTCTATGGCGATTCATGCATGTCGTAAAGCTGGTAAATATGTAGGGATCTGTGGCCAAGGTCCTTCTGACCATCCTGATCTTGCAAAATGGTTGATGGAACAAGGTATTGAGTCAGTATCTTTAAACCCTGACTCAGTGCTTGAAACTTGGTTCTTCCTTGCTGAAGAAAAAACTAAACATGCATAAGAAAACATGATAAAAAAGACCCATTACTACAATGGGTCTTTTTTTTAACTCTTTTAAATATCATCATTGTGATTAAAGCTTTACAATGGCCTTTAAAGGTTTAGAAATACGATTTAGAGATTAGAGTCTTATGCAAATATATTTGGCACGGAATAATCAACAGGCTGGGCCTTATACCGTAGAACAAGTGAATCAAATGCTCAGCAGCCAACAGGTCTTGTTAACTGACTTAGCTTGGTATCAAGGGATGACTGAATGGAAGGCCCTAGGTGAACTTACTCAAGGTAAATTGTCTTTTGAACCAGAAGTAAAAAATAATACCTTCGCCGCGGAAACAATTACAGCGAGTCCAGTAACTACAACAACCGCTCGTACGCATGCAGCTGCGCAAAATCAGCCCGTGAAGGTGGCTGAACTTGCGACTGTAAAGCAACGTGTGCTTGCCAAACTTATCGATTTACTCTTTTGGTTTCCATTGGTGGGTATACAAATTTATATTGTTGCTCAGGACAACTATGAAAAGATTTTAGTTGCTTTAGAGAAAATGCGTTCTAGCTCACTCTCTTTAGATTACAAAACGATGGAAAGCGCACAAGCTGAATTTGCAGCTTTGTTGCCTGTTTCACTAGACACCATTCAAATCATTTCAATCTGCACCTTACTCATGTTGGTGGTGCAGGCCGTTTTTCTCACTAAATATGGTCAAAGTATTGGTAAGAAAATTATGAAAATTAAAATTGTTGATGCAGAAAGCAACAACAAAGTTGGTTTTTTACGAGTTTTTCTTATTCGTACCTTTATGTTTGTATTGATCATCAGCGCATTACCACTATTCATTCTTTTTGATGTTGTCTTCGCTTTAAATGAAAAACGCCAAACACTCCATGATAAATTGGCTAAAACTAAAGTCATCAACCAATAACTAGCCACTCAAGGGGTGTAAATGCACCCCTTAGCTCCCCGCTCTTTTTCCTGCAAATACTATAAAAACAAAGCCCTTGCGCTGCAAAAAACGATTGTATGAACAATTCTTTAATGCGTCTTTAGCTGTAGCTAAGTTTTGCGATATCAGGCATAATCCCCTACAACGTAGCGGTGTCCGAATATTTACTGTTGTAAATTACAATAATGTTTAATTCGAGGCACTACAATCGCTATCCCATATTATTAGGGAATGGGACTCTTCACCGAGGTTGTAAAATGAGACAAACAATTTTAGCTGTATTGTCTTTATCAACGCTTGCCGTACTTTTAACAGGTTGCGGTGGTGATATGGTACTTCTAAACTCTAAAGGTCCAGTCGCAGCAGGTCAAAGTGATCTGATGATGAAAGCGATTGGCCTAATGCTATTGGTGGTTATTCCATCTATTATTATGGCATTGTGGTTTGGTTGGAAATATCGCGCGTCGAATAAAGATGCAGACTATGAACCGACATGGACACATTCAACTACGATCGAAGTCGTGGTTTGGGGTGTACCAGTCATTATTATTGGTATTCTAGCTTGGTTAACTTGGTGGGGTTCCCACAAGTATGACCCGTACCGTCCGATTGATTCTGATAAAGCACCAGTTAACGTTCAAGTTGTTGCTGAAGCGTACAAATGGATTTTTATTTATCCAAATGAACAAATCGCAACTGTTAACGAAATGCGTTTCCCAGAAAAAACTCCGGTTAGCTTACGTTTAACTTCTAACTTCACGATGAACTCTTTCTTCATCCCACAGTTAGCAGGTCAAATCTATGCAATGGCGGGTATGCAAACTCACCTGAACATCATGGCTGACTCTACCGGTGAATTCCGCGGTTTTTCTTCAAACTACAGCGGTTACGGTTTCTCACAAATGCGTTTCAAAGCATACAGTATGACTGAAGCGGATTATCAAGCGTGGGTAGCAGCGGTTAAAGCAAACGAAGGTACTAAAGTTAACCCAGCAGCAATTCAAAAAGGTCTACTTGACCAAACTGAATTTGCAAGTTTGCGTGACGGCCATCGTGCTAAAGTTCAAATCGAGCACATCGTTGCACGTGCTGTAACACCAGAAGAAAAAGCTGAAGCAGCGAAAATTGCGGCTGAGGGTACTTACCCAACTAAGCCACATCCTGTGACATATTACTCTTCAGTTGAACCTAAATTGTTCGAATCGGTGATTAACAGATATATGAGTAACTATCATGGTGCAGATGACCATGCAACAGATACTCATGCAAACGTTGAACATGCGAAGGCTTCTGCAGAGGAATAACACATGTTTGGAAAGTTAGGTTTTGACGCCATTCCGCACGATCCAATCGTGCAGGTTACCATTGCACTTATGGTATTAGGTGCACTAGCAGTATTTGCTGGTGTAACTTACTTTAAGAAATGGGGCTATTTATGGAATGAATGGTTTACCTCAGTAGACCATAAAAAAATTGGTATCATGTATATCATCGTATCCATCATCATGTTATTACGTGGTTTTGCTGATGCTATCATGATGCGTTTACAACTTTTCCTCGCCAAAGGTGGCGGTGAAGGTTATCTACACCCTGAACACTATGACCAGATCTTTACTGCGCATGGTGTAATCATGATCTTCTTCGTGGCAATGGGCCTCGTAGTTGCCATGATGAACATTGTGGTTCCTCTACAAATTGGTGCACGCGACGTTGCATTCCCGTTACTTAACTCTTTAAGTTTCTGGTTGTTTGCTGGTGCTGCAGCACTTGTAATGGTATCACTTGCGTTGGGTGAATTTGCTGCAACTGGTTGGATGGCTTACCCGCCTCTCTCTGGTATTCAATACTCTCCTGGTGTTGGTGTGGATTACTACATCTGGGCACTTCAGGCTTCAGGTTTAGGTACGTTGTTAACGGGTGTTAACTTCTTTGTTACCATTATCAAAATGCGTACACCTGGCATGAAACTGATGGATATGCCGATCTTCACTTGGACTGTACTTTGTACAGCAGTATTGATCATTGCATCATTCCCAGTATTGACAGCGACAATTGCAATGTTGTCACTTGACCGTTACTTCGGCTTCCACTTCTTCACAAACGAGCTTGGCGGTAGCCCAATGCTATATGTGAACTTGATTTGGACTTGGGGTCATCCTGAAGTTTATATCTTGGTATTGCCTGCATTCGGTCTATTCTCAGAAATCACTGCAACTTATAGCCGCAAAGCATTGTTTGGCTACAAGTCAATGGTTTATGCGACTGTTGCGATTACTGTGTTGTCATTCATTGTATGGGTTCACCACTTCTTTACGATGGGTGCCGGTGCCAACGTTAACGCCTTCTTCGGCTTAATGACGATGGTTATTGCAATCCCTACAGGTGTGAAGATCTTCTCATGGTTATTCACCATGTATAAAGGTCGTGTAACTTATACTTCTCCAATGCTTTGGACACTTGGCTTCCTTGTGACTTTCGGTATTGGTGGTTTGACTGGTGTATTGATGGCAGTTCCACCTGCGGACTTCCTTGTACACAACTCATTGTTCTTGATTGCTCACTTCCATAACGTAATTATCGGTGGTGTGGTATTCGGTATGTTTGCCGGTATCATTTACTACTGGCCAAAAATGTTTGGTTGGAAACTCAACGAAGCATGGGGTAAAGCAGCATTCTGGTTCTGGTTCATCGGTTTCTATTTTGCATTCATTCCACTTTATATCCTTGGTTTCATGGGTATGACTCGTCGTTTAAATACATATGACAACCCTGAATGGGACCCATACTTAGCACTTGCTCTAGTTGGTGCTGTGCTTATTGCGATCGGTATTGCATGTTTCTTAATGCAAATCATCATGGGCTTCCTACAACGCAAAGACAACATGGATTACACAGGTGACCCATGGGATGCGCGTACGTTGGAATGGCAAACTTCATCTCCAGCACCGTTTTATAACTTTGCTTTCCTTCCGAAAAGCGATTGTATCGACAGCTTCTGGGAAGACAAAGAAAAAGGTATCGCTTATGTACGTCCAGAGAAATACGAAGACGTTCATATGCCAACTAACCGTGCTGCTGGTTTTGTGATTGCTGCGTTCATTACCGTTCTCAGTTTCGCCCTCATCTGGCACATTTGGTGGTTGGTAATCATTAGTTTCGTTGGCGCAATTGTCAGCTTCATCGTAAGCTCTTTCACTAAGAAAGTTGATTACTATGTACCAGCTGCTGAAGTTGAGCGTATCGAAAATGAGCGCTATGCCCTACTTGAAAAACACTTGAAGAAGGACTAAGGAAATGGCTGAAGTACTTCATCACGACAACCATGGACACGATGAACACCATCACGATGATAGTGACATCACCATCTTTGGTTTCTGGACCTACTTGATGAGTGACTTGATTATTTTCGGTACACTCTTCATCGCGTTCGCTGTTTTAAGCAGCCATATACCTCCTGGTACGCCAAGTGCAAAAGACTTGTTTGGTGATTCATTAGGCTTTGTTTTAGTTGAAACATTTGCCCTCTTGATCTCTTCTGTAACATTTGGATTTGCTGTACTTGCGTCTTACAAGAAAAACGTTAGCCAAGCTTTGCTTTGGTTAGCGATTACTTGGGTGTTTGGTGCAACGTTCATCGGAATGGAACTTTATGAGTTCACTCATTTAGTTCATGAAGGCCATGGACCTACAACGAGTGCGTTCCTATCTGCATTCTTTACCTTAGTCGGAACCCACGGGATCCACGTGACTTCAGGTTTGGTGTGGATGATCATATTGATGATTCAAATCAAAAAATATGGTTTAACGACTGCAAATACACGTCGCCTTGCTTGCTTAAGCTTGTTCTGGCACTTCCTAGACATCGTTTGGATCTGTGTATTCAGCGTAGTTTACTTAATGGGAGTTCTATAATGAGTCACGATCATAACTCGGCTGGTGCTTCGCACGGTAACGTTAAGCAATACAGTATTGGCTTTATCGTTTCTGTTTTACTTACCATTGTTCCTTTTTACATGGTAATGAACGCAGACGATTTTAGCCGCGGTTCAATTGTTGCTACAATTGCAATCACTGCTATTGCCCAAGTTCTTGTTCAGTTGGTGTTCTTCTTACATATGAACTCATCTTCTGAACAACGTTGGAACGTTATTGCATTCATCTATACCATTATGACGATCGCAGTATTGTTGATTGGTTCAGTATGGATCATGAACTACTTACACTCTAATATGATGATCTAAACTGATTGTCATGTTAAAAAAGTATTTATTCCTGACTAAGCCAGGAATTCTCTTCGGTAACTTCGTTACCACCTTGGGCGGCTTCTTTTTAGCCGCCCAAGGCTCAGTAGATTTCCTTTTACTCCTGATTACACTCCTTGGAACAACATGTGTTGTTGCATCGGGTTGTGTCGTGAATAATGTCATTGATCAAGACATTGACCAAAAAATGCAACGCACTCAAAACCGTGCACTGGTCAAAAAAACCATTACACCGACGATCGCATTAATCTTTGCAACTGTACTTGGTGCAATTGGCTTTGGCCTCTTGTGGTTTTTTGTCAATGCCTATGCGTTTGGTTTTGCTGTCATAGGGTTTGTTGTTTATGTGGTGTTTTACAGTCTCTGGACTAAACGCACCAGCATTCATCAAACGATTATTGGCAGTATTTCTGGTGCTAGCCCACCAGTGATTGGTTACACAGCAGTAAGCAATGAATTTGACGTTGCAGCACTACTGGTGTTTTTGGCCTATGCCCTTTGGCAAATGCCACACTCATGGGGAATTGCAGTATATCGCTTGGAAGATTATACCAATGCGCATATTCCGATTTTACCCGTAGCGCGTTCGGTGTATCGCACTAAAGTTGAGTGCTTGATCTATGTGTTATTGTTTACGGCAGTATTAAACGGTCTTTATTGTTTTGGCTATACCAATATACTGTTCTTAATTATCTTTAATGCACTATGTGCATATTGGATTTATTTGTCAGTCATTGGATTCAAAGCAGAAAATGACCAACTTTGGGCTAAACGCTACTTTCTCTATTCAGTAATTTTGGTTACTGCATTGAGTATAAGTTTTAGCTTTACTTATATGAGTAATGCTCCGCATTTACCCCTGTTTTAAAAAGATAGAGATCTTCTCTATCTTTTTTTATTTCTGACAATCTAAAATTAAACTTCAATATACATAAACTGCTCAAAGATCGGTGCTGTAAGTTGGTCACTTCGACCAGCCAAATAAAGTTGCTCAATATCCTGTGGACGTAAATGCTCCACTTTAGCAAAACCCAACTGATATAATTGCTCTTGTAATCGGCTTGGTGTAAAACGCATTAGCCAAGGCTCTCCATTCTCTGCTACCTTTCGAGCAAAAAATTGCGCAGCTTCAAGGTTAAGACCATCCAATAATTCATCAACCAAAACAAATGAAAATACCACTGCACTCCCTTTGGGGAATCTTAAAAATGCTTTAAGCATGTCATAAAATGCCTCAGCACTTAAATATTGTGTTACTCCCAACCATGAAAAAAATGTTGGCGCATGATGATCCATGTTTACGTTGTTTAAAGCGCCATCCAAAGTTGTTTTTTCAAAATCCACACAGCAGAACGTTACGTTATTGGGCACATCGATTTGATGGCCTGCCAAACATTCACGCTTTAATTTTTGCGATGCGGGGTGATCAAGCTCAATGATTTTGATTTGTTCTGCCCATTGAGGTTGTCGATATGCAAATGTTTCTAATCCTGCACCAAGCATCACATAATGCTTAATCCCTCTTTCGACCGAATCTTTTAATTTATCCTCTGCGAATCGACTCCTCAATATAAACAGTGATCGCGCAAGGTTTTTAATTGGACTCTGAAATTCTTCTGCTTTTTCAGAAATCTCTGATACTGATGACCCTATCGTCAATCCCACTACGATGTGATCATCAATAATTTTGGGTAAACCATCTAAAACCTGATGCGCTGCGCGTGTTAATGAAACATAGTGAGCAGTCCAACTTGCAAGATTATTATTCATTCATTAATCCTTCACCTTTTTAAAGATATTTTTTCAGTTATATGATGACTAACCGTGATTATTCTCTTCGACTTATTACAAACTAACTTCAAGATTAGACCATTGATTATATTCTTATATATTGAATCATCATGCCACGATGAAATAATCTAACTATTATTTAACACATTATTTTATCTAAAGCATAAGCTTGTTATGATCAAAAAATATCTTTCAAACTCGAATAATGACATCATGCTACTGCCCAAAGCATCACACTTTAAACGTGCTCTAATTGTAAGTTTGCTTCCTTTCTCATTGAGCTACAGTCTTGATGCACGAGCAGGAATGGATGTTGAATGCACCCCTAATTTCGATTTAAGTGAAAGTCGCTCGTTTAATGAATGTAGCAACCTCCCTGTTCTGACACCAGGCAATGACAATAAAACCAATATATTGCTCTTATTAACAGATCTTGGACTTGCACAATTACAAGCACAAACAGAGGTCGACACTCATATTTGGTCTGCTTTTTATGGCTACGTACCATTTGAAGCTGATCACTTCCTTGCAAGAGGAGGCAATAAGATTGCCAATCAACGTAAAACATCCAATAAAATGGCAGGCTATGTTTATGATGAGCGCTGTCTAAACCTCAGTGAAGCGGCATTGCAATTTAATGCTCAGGTTCAACAGCATCTAAAATTGACTGCGCATGAAAAACAACTACTTATCCAAGCACGTAGTCAAATTCAAAGCTGCGATGATAAGCAGCAGTTTATTGCTGTCGATAACAACTGGTCGCAGTTAGCGCAGCAATACACATCTTACCTAAACGGCAGTATTGCTTTTTACAATGCTAACTTTTCCGCAGCAACAAAAATATATAAAGTGCTCAGTACTGTGGATGACCCTTGGTTAAAAGAAACCTCACAATATATGTTAATTCGTAGCAGCCTCAATAGCGCATTTGCTACTGGTGTAGATCAATATGGCGATGTAGATATTCATAAGATCAATCAGCAATTACTTCAAAGTGTCCAAGATAATATTCAGGTTTATCTTAAGCTTTACCCTAAGGGCGAATATGTAGCAAGTGCTCAAGGTTTACTTAGACGTTACTACTGGTTAGCTGGTCGACAAGACCTACTGATCAATGAGATTGTCTGGCAAATGCAAAATACTCGCTCACCACGCTACAACCTAGATATGGCTGCACTCCCTGCTGAAATCGACCGTCGAATATTTCAAAATACAGCTTTTAATCCCCAGCATTTTAATGAGCCGTTCTTTCTCACCATTTATGATCTCATGCAAATGCGTAATAGCAATGATCCTGAGTTTAAGCCACTGACGTGGTCGGCACTTAACGCGCAGAAGGCCTCATTTAAATCTCAACCCAAATTATTTCAATACCTACAAGCCAGCCATTTATTCTATGTGCAAAATAAAACATCAGAAGCCCTGAGTTACTTGCCTGAACAAACAAATACGTTAAATAGCTACCTCGAACTCAGCCAAGCATTTTTAAAAGGTCAAATTTTAGAAAAAACGGCACCGAATCAAGCTACAGCATATTGGGCTCAGTTATTAAAACAGAGTAAAAACCAAGATCAGCGTGGATTGTTTGAAGTTGCACTGGCTCAACATCTAAATGAACAACAAAATTATCAAGCTTTTATTGCCAAGCAACCACAAATAGGTCAAATCAATTTACAACGTGACTATATATTTCATTATGCCAATGAGCAGAGTTTAGAAAAAATTATTGCAAGTGATGAGGCAACTACAGCACAAAAACAGGCAGCGTTATTTGTTTTACTCGCCAAATCATTGGGCTATCAAAATTATGCGATGTTTAATCGTTACTATATACAAATGCCTAAAGATGCAAGCCAGTATCAAGGCTGGGAAAGCAAACAGGAAAAATATCAAAACCTCCCACCTTTTGCTCACTTGATTTGGAACGGCACAACCATCAGCCCTCAACTCAATTGTGCAAATCTGCCCAGTCTCACTCAAGCGCTAGAAAAGACTCCACAAGATCTCAATTTAAAAGTGTGCTTGGGTGAATATATGCGCAGTGAATATTCCTATGGGGTACGAGCACAAATAGATTTTGAAAGTCAGACCAGCCCAACAGTCAAAGGCAAACTTTTCACCCGTGGGCAAGTATACAAAGATGTTATTTCAAGTAAACAAAAGTCTGAATTGACCGCTTATGCCTTGTATCGCTCTGTACAATGCTATGCCCCTTCAGGTTATAACGACTGTCAAGATCGTGATGTCCCTAAGTCAATACGCAAACAATGGTTTGATCAATTGAAACGGGATTATCCACAAAGCAGTTGGGCCAAATCATTAAAATATTATTGGTAAAGCATGTTGAGCATTAGACAGTTGCTTTGCAATATTCGATATATCATTGCAGCCATCTTTGGCTGCCTCACGCTTATCTTTGCGCTCTGCTTCTTAAGCCCACCTGCGATGAGCACACCGACACATATTGATGCTAATCAATATGATGCCTTTTGGATCTGGGGCGATATTCGTAGCGCGCCTTATTTATATCAAGCAGAAACACTCTATATATTACAAGGCGATTTCAGTTATCACAAAAGACAACAGAAGATTATTTTACAGCCGCAAGGAATTGCAGCAAAAAACCTAGCTCAGCAGCAAATCTGGTTGGTTTTTCGCAACCACGATTTAAATTGGTCCGAAGAACATTTTCAAATGATTATTCGCAGGTTAAATACATGGCGTAATCATGGCAATGATGTAGTTGGTGTACAAATTGACTTCGATAGTAAAACTCAGGCACTTTATGAATATGGCTTATTTTTACAAAAGTTGCGTCAACACTTGCCTAATGATTATCAAATCAGTATTACAGGCCTACTGGACTGGACCAATATGCAAGATGACAAAACATTAAAACTACTCAAAGATAATATTGATGAACTGGTGATTCAAAGTTATCAAGGGCGCCATACTATAGAGAATTATCAAGACTATTTAAAACGCATCAGCAATATGGGCCTCCCCTATAAAATCGGTTTAGTGCAACATGGCCAATGGAACAAGCAACTTGATTTTCGCTCAGATCCACATTTTAGAGGCTATGTCGTTTTTTTACTCAAAGATTAAAATCGACATTTACGTGTTCTAACACTTGTATTTAAAAGATAAACCATCTAAAATTCAGGCCTCGCAATTTTTGCGACGCAATCGACTTAGTCGACTGCGACTCCTTGCTTCCGAGTATTTTACTTTGAAGCTGTATAATCCGTAAGGAGCTGACAATGCGTCACTACGAAATCGTACTTTTGGTACATCCTGACCAAAGCGATCAAGTGGTAGGTATGGTTGAACGCTATATCTCTCACATTAAAGAAGCTGAAGGTCAAATTCACCGTCTAGAAGATTGGGGCCGTCGCCAATTGGCTTACCCAATTAACAAGATTCATAAAGCACATTACATTCTTATGAATGTTGAATGTGGTCAAACGACTCTTGACGAACTTGAAGAATTATTCCGTTATAACGACGCAATCATTCGTAGTTTGATCATCCGTCGTGAGCATGCAATCACTGAAGAGTCATTGCTTGCTAAGAGTGCTGAAGAAAAGCGTGCGCGTAAAGCTCAACGTGAAGAAGCACAACAAGTTCAAGACTCTGCTGAAGCTTAAGGAGAACATCAATGGCACGTTTTTACCGTCGTCGCAAGTTCTGCCGCTTTACAGCTGAGAACGTGACTTATATCGACTACAAAGATATCGATACTTTAAAACAGTACATCACTGAAAACGGCAAGATTGTTCCTAGCCGTATCACAGGTACTAAGGCTCGTTATCAACGCCAACTCGCGCTTGCTATCAAACAAGCTCGTTACTTGGCTTTGATCCCTTACACTGACAACCATAAGTGAGGTGATCTGTGGACGTTATTTTATTACAACGCATTAAAAACCTTGGCAAACTAGGTGATAAAGTTTCTGTGAAAGCTGGTTACGGCCGTAACTACCTTATCCCTCAAGCTAAAGCTGTTGCTGCGACTGAAGCAAACACTGCTGCTTTCGAAGCACGTCGTGCTGAACTTGAAAAGCAAGAAGCTGAAGTATTAGCTGCTGCTCAAGCTCGTGCTGATCAATTGAACGAAGTTAACATCGTAATCACTGCAAAAGCTGGTGATGAAGGTAAACTATTCGGTTCAATCGGTACTCGCGACATCGCTGACGCTTTGACCAATGCTGGCCTTACAGTTGACCGTGCTGAAGTTCGTTTACCGAACGGTGCACTTCGTCAAACTGGTGAATTCAACATCTCGATCCAATTGCATCATGATGTTGTTGCTGACGTACTCGTAACTATCGTTTCTGAGTAATTCTGCATTCGCAAGAAAAGAGCATGCTTTTAGCATGCTCTTTTTTTATTTTATTTTTGCTTGTGCATCTATCGCACTCCCTCCTTCTTCAGCAAACTGTTTTTCAGTTATGAACTTCTCAGCTTTTGCTTTAAGATAAGCAAGTATCTCCAAAGCTAGACAAGACCCAATGACTTCATTGGTCGTGTTTGCTGCTTAATTTTTGTTTTATTTGAATGATCAAGGTCTTATATGTCTCAGGCGACTGCCACTACGGCAACATCACGTGCAGCCCAACAAAACAATGAACAGTCACAATTAAAAGAATTTCGTACCCCACCCCACAATCTGACGATTGAACAAGCGGTGCTTGCGGCACTGATGACTGTTGCCGAATCATTTGAACAAGTAAGTGATGTTTTAAAAGAACAAGATTTTTATGCAACACGTCATAAATATATTTATCGTGCGATCGAAAAATTAGCACAAGAAGGTTCACCGTATGATGCCGTATTGGTCAATGATTGGCTCATTAAACAAAATCTAATTGATGCAATTGGTGGTGAAGAATACTTAATGCAGTTAATGGCAGACTCGCCTGCAAGTTTTTATAACCTTGAAACCTATGCCAATAAAATTCGTGAATTTGCCACGCTGCGTAATATGATTAAAGTCGGCAACGAAATTTTGCAAAACGCCTATGACACTAAAGGTCGTGAGGTGACTGAAATTTTAGACATGGCAGAAACCAATATTTTTTCCATTGCAGAACAGCACAATAACAACGCCAAAGCACAAGGACCAAAACCCATTACCTCAGTTGTGGCAGATGTCTTTGATAAGCTTAATGAATTATCGCAACTAGAAGGCAATATTACCGGTCTCACCACAGGCTTTTTGGAACTTGATAATAAAACCTCGGGGATGCAAGGTGGTGACTTAATTATTGTTGCTGCACGTCCTTCTATGGGTAAAACCACATTTGCAATGAACTTAGTTGAAAGTGTCTTGTTCAACTGTGACCTACCTGCTTTGGTCTTTTCGATGGAGATGCCAGCAGACTCTATCGCCATGCGTTTAATTTCTGCCTACGGCAAAGTTCACCAAGGGCATTTGCGTGCAGGTAAACTCGATGGTGACGAATGGTCAAAAGTCACAGGAACGATTTTACAACTACAAGAAAAACATCTGTATATTGATGATTCTTCTGCATTACCACCCACTGAACTACGTGCACGTGCGCGACGTATTGCCAAACAGCACGGCGGTAAACTTGGCTGCATTATGGTCGATTATTTACAGCTCATGAAAGTTCCTGGTATGGGTGATAACCGTGTGGGCGAGATTTCGGAAATTTCACGAAGCTTAAAAGCCTTAGCCAAAGAAATGAACTGCCCAGTAGTTGCTTTATCACAGCTTAACCGTGCTTTGGAGAACCGACCTAACAAACGCCCTGTGATGTCAGACTTACGTGAATCTGGTGCGATCGAGCAGGATGCCGACTTAATTATGTTTATTTACCGTGATGAGGTTTATAACAAAGAATCCAAAGAAATGGGGACTGCTGAAATTATTATCGGTAAACAGCGTAATGGTCCGATTGGTACAGTCCGGTTGGCATTTGAAGGTCAGTACACTCGTTTTAGTAACCTATCTCCAGAGTACTATAGCCAGTATGATGATGAAGAATAACACCTATCCCCACCTCTGCTTTTAGCTGAGGTGGGTTCAGCTCACAAAAAATAAATATGGATTGTTAAATGAAAAAAATATATACATTCACCCAAGTTGGCTTAATCAGCTTGGCACTTAGTGCCTGTAGTACACTAACAACAAAGCATTCATCCAAATTTTCTGGCCAAAGTGCGGCAGATACAGTACTTCAAGCAGATGTTGAAAAAGTCATTTTAAAATCACTCAGTCTTTGGCATGGTAGCAACTGCCGTAAGATCGAACAAATTGAAAGTAAGATTTTAAGCGTCCAACAAACTGCACAAGGCGACACAAAACAAATTATTGAAAGTTGGCAAGTCACCGCGTGCAATGTGAGCAAGACCTATCAAATTAGTTTACGCCCTGACGTAAAAGGTGAAGTTGATTTTAGCGTTCGACTCCCTCCAAGCTAAATATAATGTCATTTTAACTGTCGTTTTTATGCCTAATATTGATATATAAATTTACTGATTATAGGCATACAATAACCCTCGCATTGCCAATTACGGCTTTAACTTGTAGTTCAACAACTTAAGTCCTGATTGCATACAATTATGAAGTTAATCCGTTGTCCTCATAAATGACTGTGGGCAGAGAAAATACAATTTTTATTTAATATAGGTTTATGTAAGTAGAGAATATTTACTTACTTCCTATTGCAAGGAGTTTGTCAGGTGCGCCAAGCAACAGTGTCTATCGATCAACAAGCACTGCAACATAATCTTAATCGTGTAAAACAGCTTGCTCCTCAGGCCAAAGTCGTCAGCATGGTCAAATCCAATGCCTATGGACATGGCGTTGCAAATTGTTTGGATGCACTGGCTGAAACCGATGCATTTGGTGTTGCTTGTCTAGAAGAAGCCCTAGAAATTCGTAAACTGGGTCATCAACACCCGATTACTTTAGTTGAAGGTGTATTTACTGAAGACGAAATGCAAGTCGTGATTGATCAAGGAATTGAATTGGTCATACACCATCAACAACAATTAGACTGGTTATTGGCACATGCTGATGCTTATCTCGCAAAAGACCTAAAAGTATGGGTTAAACTCAACAGCGGTATGAACCGTTTAGGTTTTAAAGCATCGGAAATTATCAAGGTTATTCAAGATCTACAAGCTCAAGGTTTCTGCTGTGTACTCGCCATGCATTTTGCCAATGCTGATGCTGACCACCCCGTAAATGAACAACAAAAACAACAATTTCTACAAATCAAAGCGGCTTGCGCTCCGATCTTAGCTTCATGCTGTAATTCTGCTGCTATTTTCAGATGGCCTGAACTTCATTTTGATTTCGTGCGCCCTGGTATTATGCTCTACGGTTCAAGTCCTTTCGCGGACCAATCAATCAACCAGTTGGGCTTAAAGGCAGTGATGCAGTTTGATGCAGCGATCATTGCACTCAATGAAATCCAAGCAGGTGAATATGTGGGTTATGGCTCAACATTCAAAGCTACTGAGCCTATGTGTATTGCAGTGGTTTCTATTGGATATGGTGATGGTTATCCCCGTGCTTACAACACACAAAACTACGTCTATGTACAAGGCAAAAAAATGCCTTTAGTGGGCCGTGTTTCGATGGATATGATCGCGATTGATGTGACTGGATTAGATGTTCAAGTTGGAACTCCAGTTGAACTCTGGGGTAAACAACGTTTAGTTGATGATGTTGCCGAAGCCAATGGTACGATTGGCTATGAATTGTTGTGCCGTTTAAGCCAACGCCCTGTACGTCATATGATCAACAACTAAAGTCGTTATTGAAGTCAGTGGTCAATATACCGCTGACTTCAGCGTATTTTCTGTGCTCTATTTTTCTAAATTTCACGCTGTCCATGAAACGATAAGCAGCCTACTCAGGGCTTGCCATTTTCCACATTTTTTCCTATTGTATCGCTTTGAGCTTAAGCCTTTTAACTTTACCGATTTAATTACCTATGTCTGCACAAGAGAAAGAAACATCCAACAGCCTGTATCGCCAGTGGCAAATCTTATCCCGCCTCAGTACAGGTAAATGGATGGGTACTCGCCAACTACAAGAAATCTTACAACGTGAAGGCATTGATATCAGTCTACGTACCATTCAGCGTGATTTAAATCAAATCGCCCAGCGTTTTCCAATTGAGAGCAATAAAACAGTTCCTCAAGGTTGGCGTTGGCAATCCGATGCACCAATTCAAAGTTTGCCGCATATGACCAGCTCTCAAGCGGTAACTTTTATGATGGTTGAAGAACATTTAAAACATTTATTACCACCGAGTCTCATTGAAGAAATGAACCCTTGGTTTGATCTGGCACGACGTAATCTATCGAGCAACAACAATGTGCGCCAGTGGATTAATCGTGTGCGTATTGTTCCTGCAACACAACCACTGATCCCTCCTACAGTTGAGCGTCAAGCACAGCAAGCCGTCTATGAAGGCTTACTCCAAGACAAACAAGTTGAATGTATTTATCGTGCGCGAGGCCCGCAAGGTGAAGATCGCACATATATTCTCAACCCACTCGCCTTGGTACAAAAAGGATCGATCATTTATTTGATTTGTACCCGTCATGACAAATCTGAAGTACAGACGTTTGCTCTGCATCGCTTTAAGACAGCCAAAGTACTAGAAACACGCTCAATGCACCCAGTAAACTTTGATATTGACGCTTATATTGAATCTGGCGCACTTGGTTTTCGTGTCGACTACAATCAACCCACTCACAATGTCGATCTGGTTCTCTATATGAATGAATCAGATGCGCAATATTTCACTGAGAGTCAACTTTGTATACAGCAAAATATTGAAAAAGTTGGTGATGAGTTGATGCGAGTCAGTGCCAATGTACCGTTTACCTCACAATTAGTTTGGTGGTTACGTAGTTTTGGCAAAAAAATTGTTCGTATCGAACCTATTGAAGTATTTAATGCTGTACACGAAATTGAGTAAGTAACAGTTCACTTAAAAACAACAGCCAGCAAAAAGGAACCCGAAGGTTCCTGAGTCTTGCTGTTTTTGTTTTATGCGCTGAGATATTTATTATGTTTAATGAGATCGATCTAAGCATTAGATTGATCCAGATGCTACATCTACTAATACTGTCTGTCTAAGATACAGCTTTAGCATTCATCATACATACCATTGTTATAAATTCTCCTCTGTTACAAGTTAAGGAAAAATATAGCAAGCTCAACAACATCACAAAAACAATGATTTATGATTTTCATATGAATAAAAATGCAAACACTATTCAGATTTTAACTGTTCAAGCTCTTGATAACGTTTTGTCTGTGCCAACTGTTGATGTTGTCGCCCCAAGAAACTATATATTGTTGGCAAGATAAATAAGGTAAATAGAGTACCAATCAACATTCCTGAAACAATCACCAAGCCTAAACCAAAACGACTATTTGCACCTGCACCTGTTGCAAATAACAATGGAATTAGACCAAATACCATCGCAGCAGTTGTCATTAAAATTGGCCGTAAGCGTATTTTTGCCGCCTTTAAAATCGCTTCTTGACGATTTAACTGGTCGTGTACTTGAAGCTCATTGGCAAACTCGACCATTAAAATGCCGTGTTTACTGATTAGACCAATCAAAGTCACCAAACCAATTTGCGTATAAATATTGATACTTGACCAGCCAAACAATAACGGCAATAAAGCACCTGCGATCGACAATGGTACGGTAATTAAAATAATCAGCGGGTCTGTTAAACTTTCATATTGTGCTGCTAACACAAGATAAATCACCAACAAAGCTGCTGCAAAAGCAAATAACAGTCGATTGCCCTCTTGCATATATTGTCGGGCATCGGCTTGCCAATCAAAACTAAAATCAGCAGGAAGATCTCGTGCATTTTCTTCTAAGAAGCTCAGCGCTTGCCCTAAAGAAACACCAGCTGCAGGTATCGCTTGGAAAGTTGCTGAATTTTGCTGATTAAATTGGGTGAGTTTATTGGGTTCAACTTGCATTGACATAGATACAACCGTAGATAATGCAATCAATTGACCACTTTGTGTCCGAACATATTGTTGTGCTAAAGCTTCAGGACTTAAGCGTTGTTTTTGGATACTCTGCGGGATTACATCATAAGCACGACCATGTAACGCAAAACGGTTTACATAGTTTTCTCCAACTAAAGTGGCTAAAGACTCTGCAATATCTTGCATACGAATGCCTAAACTATTGGCTTTATCTCGGTTAACCTCAATTTTCACTACAGGATTGTTATAGTCTAAGTCACTATCCACGACGACAAATAAACCACTTTCACGTGCCTTTTGTTTCAATGCTTCCATATTTTGATACAGCACTGAATAATCTTGCGCACTGCGTAATACCATTTGCACAGGTAAACCACCCGATGAACCAGGTAATGCCGGTAATTGGAAAACAAAGATACTGCTTCCTTCGACATCCCCCACCATGCTTTGCAAATCTTGCTGTACTTGAGTGGCATCACGTTCACGTTCTTTCCAACCCGTTAAAGTAGAACCCCCAAAGCTTGATGCTGGTCCATCAGTGCCATTAATAATCCAACTACTCGCCGTTTCAGGTAGACGGAAAAAGACTTCATCTAACTTTTGAGCAAATTTTTCAACATAATGAATATTGGCATGTTGTGGTGATTTGATTGCGGTCATCACACTGGCCTGATCTTCAGTAGGTGCCAGCTCTTTTTGTGGAATCTGATAAAGAAACGGTAAACTCAGCAAGATCAATGTCGCTATAGAGGCTGTAATCCAACGATGAGCCAAGGAGAAGCTTAAAATCCGTGCATAAGCTCGGCTTAACTTGTCAAAAAAATGCTCAGACTTTTGAGCCATTTTACTGTGCTGTTGATCTGCATTAAGTAAAAATGAACTCATCATCGGCGATAAGGTCAGAGCAATCACCCCTGAAATGACCACTGCACCAGCCAAGGTAAATGCAAACTCTTTAAATAACGATCCTGTTAAGCCCCCCATCAAGCCAATTGGTGCATAAACTGCGGCCAAAGCGATGGTCATTGCAATTACAGGACCTGCCACCTCACGTGCACCAATCAACGCGGCTGACAACGGTGAGCGTCCCATTTCAATATGGCGATGTACGTTTTCAACCACAACTATCGCATCATCAACCACTAAGCCAATCGCCAATACCATTGCCAATAGTGTGAGTAAGTTAATACCAAACCCAAACATCAACATTAACCCCATTGCCCCAAGTAGCGATAATGGAATAGTAATAATCGGAATAATCACACTGCGTAGCGACCCCAAGCAAAGAAAAATCACCACAACAACAATCACGAGTGCTTCAATAAAGGTCTTAATAACCCCATCAATTGAGGCATCAATAAACCGTGCTGTCTCATAAGCCAGTTCAACTTCCACACCAGGTGGTAAAGTTTTCTTAATTTCAGGTAAAAACTGCTTAATACCATCCACAATAATCAGTGGATTACCTGTAGGTGTTGCCTGTAAACCCAAAAACACAGCCGGCTTGCCATTCATAATGGCACTGGTCTCAGTGGATGCGGCAGCAAGCTCAACGTTGGCCACATCACTTAAACGAATAATACCATTGGCATCATTACGTACCACAAGTTGCTTAAACTCATTAACACTGGTTAGATCTGTTGAGATGTTAACGTTAGAAACAACGTATTCACCTTTGACTTGACCAGGCGCAGCCTGATAGTTATTGACTTGAATAGCCTGACGAATGTCAGCTGCAGTAATCCCTCGCCCAGCCATCGCTTCTGCATCTAGCCAAATACGCATAGATAAACGCTGCGCCCCATAACTTTGTACTTTAGCAACACCATCAATGGTTGACAGCATTGGCTCAACCACACGTGATAAATAATCACTAAGCTCAGCCAAGTTACTATTTGTGCTGGTAAAACCGATATAAGCCACATCCGTTGACTCACCTGAACTACGCTCAATGACAGGATCGAAGGCTTGCTCTGGCAGTTTATAACGTACCTGATTTACCTTTGCCATCACTTCTGTCAGTGCTTGGGTCGAATCGCTGTTTAACTCCATTCTTAGTGTAATGACACTGCGCCCTTGCACTGTAGAAGATGACATATAATCAATGCCTTCTACAGAGGAAACAGCTTGTGTAATCGGCTGTGTAACAAAACCTTGCATAAGTTCTGCACTGGCACCGGGGTATTCAGTACTAATCGTAATGGATGAACTTTCTAAAAGTGGATACTGCCGAATAGGTAACTGTTTATATGCAAACACCCCAAATAACAAAATGAGCACGCTTAAAACAACCGATAAAACTGGTCGTTTTACAAAAAGATCGGTAAATTTCATTCAGTAGCCTCCTGTTTTTTTACAGGAGCTTCTGTAGCCATTGCTGAAATTACTTTAGTTTTATCTAATTCTAAGGTGTGTTGTGACATAGCTTCAATCGGCATTGCATCACTTAGCTTCAGTTGACCTGAGCTAACAACCCGATCACCTTGTTTAAGGCCTGATTTCACCTCGACCCAGCCGTCACTACGCTCACCGATTTTAACTGCAACCTTACTGGCCTGTAACTGTCCTTGATGATCCACCGCCTTAAATACTGTTTCGCCATATGCAGTATAAGTAACAGCCGTCTCAGGCATCATGAGCACTTGTTCCTGATGCTGCTGAAGTACCACGTTGGCATACATCCCCGCTTTAAATTGCTGCTGTAAATTCGGCAACTTAGCTTGCACTGATACAGTTCTTGATGATGAAATTAACGGATCAATTGCAGTGACTTGTGCAGTAAATTGCTGATCAGGGAAAGCATCTAAACCGACTTGTAATTGTTGGCCAACTTTAATATTTGGTGTACTACGCTCATCTAAGTTGAAATTTACCAAGAGATATTGAGTGTCGACCAAACTCACGATTGGCTCACCAATATTTAAAAACTGACCTTGATGTACACGACGAATACCGATCACACCAGAAAAGGGTGCACGAATTTTCTTTTGCTGAATTTTAGCATTGAGCTGTTGAATCTGCCCCAACATCACATCACGATTGGCCAATGCATTTTCCACTTCTTCTTTGGCCACTGCATTAATTTTTAATAACGCTTGACCGCGCTGATAGACGGCCTCATTGAGCTTTAATTTCGCTTTTAACTGTACAATTTCAGCTTGCTCTATATCATCATTGAGCTGTATCAATAACTGCCCTGCATTGACATACTGACCAGACTGAAAATAAATCTGCTGAATACGCCCAGCTGCCTCTGAAGCCACCTGAATCTGACGTACAGCTTCTAACTCACCCACTGCAGTTAACTTTCTGGGAGCAGACTTAAGGCTGACCGTGGTCAAAGCCACCTTTACAGGTGGATATTGGAATGAGGCACTGTGTTGTTGTCCTGATTTCATCCAAAAATAAATCAGTAGCGCTACACCCAATAGTACGATGACAAGTAAGGCAATTAACCATTTCTTATGATTCGATTTCATGACTTGCCTCCCATAGCCAGTTCAGGCAAATGCTGACGGTAAACACTCACCATCGCGGCCAAAATTAAACCACCGATCACAGCCAAATGTTCTAAAGCGAAATACAAAGATAATTTGGCTGCTTCAGCCGACATGTTCCAAAACTGATGTACGATCGCGATGGTTAATAGTAAAAATACCGATAAAATTAAAGCACCTAGCCAAACTTTGCGGTTAAATAATACGAAGTAACTGCCCAACAATAAAATGAAAGCACTGGCATAGTTATAAAACCAAACGGGGTCTAGGTTTGCTGCACGCATTTCTGCAAAACTACCCTCGACATCGAGTAATTTTGCAAAACCTGAGGAGATAAAAAGCAAAGCGATTAGACAGCGAACAATAAGCCACATCGCTCGGCTGAATAATATTTTTTGAATCATGAGAGGCATAATAATGTCCACAAATATATAAGCTTAACTCGTTGCTTTAATGTCTTTGAAAGCACAATGCAGCAAGTATTGAGTGGACCCACTATAAAAGCTCAAGTTAACTTGAGGTCAAGCATTATCATGCCGAGATCAACTATATTTTTCACCAAAAATCATAGACATAAAAAAACCTCTCTTACGAGAGGTTTTTCATTACTGTTTATCAATATGCTTTATCTAAAGCAAATTAGTCACCTGTATAACCTTTAAGTTTTAGGCGAGCTGCATGTAGTAATGGCTCAGTATAACCTGATGGTTGTTCTGCACCTTTAAAGATCAAATCAGAAGCTGCTTGGAATGCAATGTTATTTGCAAAGTCAGCAGACATCGCTGTATATAACGGATCATCAGCGTTTTGTTGATCCACAATTTTAGCCATACGCTGCATCACTTCCTCAACTTGAGCTCGTGAAACCACACCATGACGCAACCAGTTCGCAACGTGCTGAGAAGAAATACGTAAGGTCGCACGGTCTTCCATCAAACCTACGTTATTAATATCAGGTACTTTAGAACAGCCTACGCCCAAGTCTACCCAACGAACAACATAACCCAAGATACCTTGACAGTTATTTTCAAGTTCTTTGGTTTTTTCTTCGTCAGTCCAGTTGGTATTTGTCGCCAATGGAGGAGTTAATAGATCATCTAAAGACAACGGTTGAGTTGACAATAGTTCTTGTTGACGATCAGCAACATTAATTTGGTGATAGTGAATGGCGTGAATAACTGCACCAGTTGGTGAAGGAACCCATGCACAGCTTGCACCAGCTTCTGGATGCTCAGTCTTGGTGTTGTACATATCAAGCAACATATCAGGTTTTGGCCACATGCCTTTACCAATTTGTGCTTTACCACGCAGACCTGCTTGTAAGCCAATCATTACGTTACGGTTTTCATAAGCTGGGAACCAAATTTGGCCTTTTACTTCACCTTTACGTACAAATGGACCTGCTTCCATAAATGTATGGATTTCATCACCCGTACGATCCATGAAACCTGTATTAATAAAGATAGTACGATCTTTAGCTTGTGCAATACAGTTTTTCAAATTCACAGAAGTACGACGTTCTTCATCCATGATACCGATTTTCAAAGTCTTCGCTGGTAAACCAAGCACCTGTTCCGCACGTTCAAATAACTCAACTGCAAAAGCAACTTCTTCAGGGCCATGCATTTTTGGTTTAACGATATACATTGAACCTTGACGCGAGTTGTTGATCTGGTTTTCACCACGAATATCAGCAAGACTAAGCAATGGAGTAATCAATGCATCCATGATGCCTTCATAAATTTCAGCACCATCAACCAAGATCGCTGGGTTAGTCATCAAATGGCCAACGTTACGCAGTAACATCAAAGAACGACCATGAATCGAAGTTATACCACCTACAAGGTTATGATAGGTACGGTCAGCATTCAATTTACGAGTAACCGTTTTACCATTTTTCTCGATACTTTCTTCAAGCGTACCTTTCATCAGGCCTAACCAGTTACGGTAACCTTCAACTTTTTCTTCTGCATCTACTGCTGCAATAGAATCTTCTAAGTCTTGAATTGTTGTTACAGCAGCTTCAAGAACTAAGTCTTTAACACCAGCAGCATCTGTTTGGCCAATCGGACTATTTGCATCAATTTGGATGATAACGTGAAGACCATTGTTCTTAAGAACGATTTCTGTCGGTTGAGCTGCATCACCGTTGAAGCCAACAAAATTACTTTCATGAGCGAGAGTCGTTGTGCTTCCATCTTTCAACGTTACTTTAAGTTGATTATTTTCAACAACATATTGAGTAGCATCTGCATGAGAACCTTGCGCTAATGCAAAAGTTTGATCAAGGAAGTTTTTCGCAAATGCGATAACTTTTGCACCACGAGCAGGGTTGTAACCTTTACCTTTCTCAGCACCACCGTCTTCGGAAATTACATCAAAGCCGTATAATGCATCATAGAGTGAACCCCAACGCGCATTTGCAGCGTTTAGGCAATAACGTGCATTACGTACTGGAACCACCAATTGTGGGCCAGCCAATAATGCGATTTCTTCATCGACATTTTCTGTGCTGATTTGGAAATCTTCAACTTCTGGTAGTAAGTAGCCAATTTCCGTTAAGAAAGCTTTGTAAGCTTGTAATTCAAATGTGTTATTACGATGCCATTCATCGATTTTTGCCTGAATCTCTTCACGCTTAGCCAGAAGCATTTTATTTTTCGGACTAAGATCAACAACAACTTGTTCAAAATTTTTCCAGTAGCTATTACTGTCCAAACCAGAACCGGGTAAAGCTTCATTTTCGATGAAATCGTAGAGTTCTTTAGCAATCGCTAATTTACCTTTTTGAATACGTTCAGTCATTGTCTTTCCTGATATGGCTATTTTTTATAAACACGAGATAATGAGTATACTGATTTAAATCAGACTGAATACGAATATAACGGTGCAAAATAACAGACATTTTATATAACTATATAAAAACGATAAAATGATACTGTGTCTCGACCAACATTTTCGCCTCATGACCGCTAAACTTAACGCGTATAAGTAAAAAGAAAAGTAGATGTTAGACCAAAGTTCGATAAATTTGGTTTCATCTCACCATTATTTCAGCCCTAGCGTCCCCTATTTGATTTATCATGGAACTACTAAAAAGTCGATATGTTTTCTCTAAGAGCAAAAAAAACAGCACCAAAATAGGTGCTGTTTTTTCAAAAATAAATTACCTAATCTTATGATTCTACTTGATTTATTTGGCGATGCTCTGCCTGTAAATATTCATCTGATTGCATCTCTAATAAACGTGAACGCGTCCGTTCAATTTCAAATGCCATTTTCTCACCTTGATAAATCTCAATAATCGTATCTTCAGAAGTCAGTAATAACTTTACACCACGATCATAAAACTCATCGACTAGATAAATAAAACGACGTGTACCTTCAGATAGATAATCAGTTAGGTGTGGCACTTTACTAATCAGAACCGTATTATAAATATTTGCCATTTCGATAAAATCAGCAGGACTACGCGGTTTTAAACATAGTTCGCCAAACTCACACCAAAGCACATCTTCTGTATGACCAATCGTTTCAACCACACGATGATTTACAATAATCGGCTCATTAGAGACTTTTTGTGTTTGAGTTAATGCAGTAAAACGCTGTGATAGCCATAGGTCATGCTCATTTGAAAGCGGTGCCTTAAATAACTGTGCTTGCTTCAATACACGTAAACGATAATCTACCCCTGCATCAACATTCAATACAACACAGTGCTTTTTCACTAGATCAATCGTTGGTAATAAACGATCACGATGAATACCATCTTTATATAGACCATCAGGTGCAATATTTGAAGTTGCAATCAGCGTGATACCACGCTGAAATAGCTTTTGGAACAGATCACTTAAGATCATGGCATCTGTCACGTTAGTTACAAAGAACTCATCAAAACAAATCACCACTGCATCTTTATAAATTTGATCAGCAACGATATCAAGCGGATTACGTTGACCTGCCAACTTATTCAACTCTTTATGTACATGCTGCATAAAGTGATGAAAATGCATACGTGTTTTACGTCGAAAAGGAACTGACTCATAAAACTGGTCCATAAGCCAAGTTTTACCTCGACCTACACCACCCCACATATACACTCCACGAGGTGAAGTTTGGCGACGAAAGCGACGAAAGGCTTTTTTAGATGCCTTATAACGGCTGAGTAACTCTTGCCAGACACGTTCTAACTCATGCACTGCTTCAGCTTGTGCTTCATCAGGCATAAATTTACCAGAATGCAGCGCTTGAGCATATCGTTCCGCTGGTGACAAGGGTACTTGCGTATGGTTTACAGCATTTAGATCAGACATAATGGTTGAAAACTTAATCAGCAGTTAAATGTATAATTTGATGAAATGGCAGTATACCCAATATTTCATAATAATTAATAAAACTTTCTTGCTTTCATTTATGAATCTGTAAATTTATTGATGACAGCGCATAATACAAAGTACAAAAACATTGAATCCGACTATAATCCTTGTAATTTTTTGACTGAATTATTTTTATGCAATCCCTTGTGCTTATCGCTCAACTCATCTTATGTCTAGCTCTCGGCTTAATTCTTGCCAAACACATACCCAGCATGATTGAGAAATTAGCATTTAAAATACTTCCCTATTTTACATATGTACTTTTATTTGCAATAGCTATGGAATTTGCTCAGGTACTTGAACACATTCATGGTCTTGGACAAATCCTCATGCCAGCCATTTCTTTGGCTACAGCGACCTCTTTAGGCGCTTTCTTTAGTAGTTACTTACTCTTTAAGTACCTTGGTTTTCAGCCAATGCAAGGCAAAATTTCAACTGATTTATTCGTAGATTCACTCAAAAATATCAGTTATGCCTTTATTGCATTATTACTCGGTTATCTAAGCGCAGCAGGTCTACAGCATTTGGATATTCATCTGAGTGTTAATACTTGGTATTTACTATTGGTCTTTATGTTTATCATAGGCCTAGACCTTGCTTATTCTCCTTTAAGTCGAAGTTGGCTCAACTGGCGTGTTTTATTAGTCCCAATAAGCTGTGTCATTGGCTCTTTAGCGGGTGCATTATTTTGTGCATTATTTATCAGTGAAATTAGCTTAAAAGATTTGATTATGTTATCGCAGGGCTATGGCTTTTATTCCATGAGTGGGATTGTTGTCAGTGAACTTAAAAACCCAACATTAGGCAGTATTGCTCTCATCAATGATTTATTTCGAGAAATCGTTGCAATTATTTTTATGTATTTAATGGGTTGGCGCTACCCACGTTCTGCAATCTCTTCAGCCGGTGCAACGGCTATGGATGTCACCCTTCCCATGATTAAACAAGCCTGTGGTAATGAGTTTATCCCACATGCAATGGTCAGTGGATTAGTTTTATCCATTTTAGCCCCGATCTTAGTCAGTATACTGACCACACTCTGAGCAGCACTTAAACAGATGAATAAGGCCATTTGGAGTTATGCTGAACAGTAGCATAACTCCTTAAATACAGTAAGAGTTTATCCTCAATACCTTAACCTTAGATATCCATAAACTTAGATAGATTTAACAGCAGTTGTGGCCTACCTTCTGAGTAAGTTGCAGCCCGAGCTCTTCAATATAATTGAAATAGTTCATTATGCTGATGACTTACACCTTATAGAGGCACATGATTTTTAAAATGTACAATCAAATCTTCACGGTAAAAATGTATTTAACTTGGTGAGTTCACGTGAGGACACTTTGCCGCCTTTTAACATAAATACCCGATTGGTTTTATCATCAAAAAATGAAGCTTGAATCCTATTACCCTCTTCATCTATTTGCCAAGTTTGACCTTTATTAAAACTCACTGCTGCGACATCACGTTGAAAAGGATAAGTTTCAGCATTTTTAAAACCTGAACTATACAAAACTTGGTTCTGACCAATATGTAGTTTACCCAGCTGTAAACCATTACCAATTTTCACTCGATCACGCCAATGATATTTATTATCTTGATCAGGTGTTGCCGTTAAAAACGTAGTCTCTGTATCGACACCACCGTATGTCCCTTTCACAAAATCATAGACCATGCCTAAAATATAAAGCTTATTACCCTCACTGTTCATATCCGCAATATCTGAGTTTGGCAGTGTTATCATAGGCGCGTGTTGATCTATACGATTTTTTTTGGATCATCGCTCCATGGAAGTTTATAAATCACACTATAGTATTGACCATGATTCTCAAATAAATTGGAAAAATAAAAGTCTTTGGTTTTTTCATCAAAGTGATATGAACTAAAAATTTCATCAATTCTAAGATCAAACTTCATTGCATTTAATTGATCAATGATCGGCTTAGGCATATGAATTTTTACCCATGTTTCGCCACCATCTGATGTACGCCATAATGTTTTTTGCTCACCAATGGCATAACCTTTTAAACCAGTTTCATCAAAAAGTACTTGTTTGACCTGTCTAAATGATGGCCAGCTTTTAAGCTGAGTAAAACTCTCACCACCATCAACTGATTTAAAAATTTTATAATGGCGGGCTTTCCTCACTTGATCTTGCTCTGGAAGTGTATCAACTAGGGTATAGTCCAACCAATACGTATTAATATAAACCGTTTTTAAATCTACTGTTTGCCACCACTGACCTGTTTGAGCTTTCTCTTTAAAAACTAACTTATCTTGTTTTCCCTGACCACCAGACAATACCTCAACTGTCATTCTATTTAATACTTGGTTATTGTCTCTCATCCATTCTTCTTTAAAATTTCGTCCAACCTCTTCTCCTTCTTCATTCAATACTGGCCCTATCTTTAACTTTTCTCGATCAATATAAATTAAGAGTGCTCTTTGTCGCTCTTGATCGATTACAAGGTTACCGCCGTTAAATTTATTTTTTGCAAAGTCAAACTCTGTTGCCCACATCAAACTACATCCTGTTAATATCCAAAGACCAAAAAACAAAACAAACCATTCATTTTTTTTCATATATTCACTCTAGTTATTTTTATTTAATCTTTCCACCAAGAGGCTACTGTTCCAAAGATTGCTTCAATTTTCTGCCAATTGGTAATAACTATATATGCGCCAGATGCTGCTGGTGAACTCACCTTAACCATAGATGTTATTAAGGGGTATACAATTTCTGCCACCTGAATTGCTTGTTGAATCGTTTCAATATCCATCCATTCCTGAATATTAGGTTCACATATAATTCTTAATAAATCTTCCAATGGAACATCTTGTATTCCACCATCAATATAAGCAGGTACATGTGAACTAAAAGCATATGTTTTAAAGGTCTTATCATCCAATTCAACTGATTGTTTTTTAAAAGACATTTTTTGATTGGCTTTTTCATTGAGTTTAGATTGTAAGAATATTTCTGTCCCTTTATTATTTTGTCCTAATCCTATATCCATATATTTTTGCAAATATAATCGTGCATCCCTCAACCAATTTCTTGCAAGATCACTAGTCATACTGGGTAAAAGATAAGCCCCGAAACGTGAACAGTAGTAATAGCCATAAGCTCGATAGTAAGTTGGTGGCAAATGACCACATTCTTTGGTATGCCTTTTCATAAAATCAGCATATCGTGACCATTTGGGATCGCCAGAATTTAAAGCCAATAATGCTTCTCGGTTATTAATATATTTATATAGGACTTCACACGCAAAATCCCAATTAGACTGACTCTTTTTCACAAGATTTAAAAAAAGGCGCGTGTGTATATAAGTATCTAAAGTTAATACCATTTTTATCCACATAATCAAGTTTAGTGCTTTGTTTTATTGGATCACCATTAGAAGGAACATAATAATAACTACAGTTTCCATACACATGCGCCAATGCCATATTTACAACTGGATTGCATTTTTCTTTTGGATTAACAATAACTTTTGCAACACTATTATTACCTATTGGTGTTAAAAATTTATTTACACTGACAGCCGTATGAATAGCATCTTGTATTGCATCAGTTGCTATGGTCTCTGGATTATTATTACTCATGACCACTCTCCAACTCATTTTGAATAACTATAGAATCAATTTTGAGCTGTTTTGAAGAAAAGGCTTTTTCAGTGAAACCTTTTTCATCCGTAACTCCCTCTATAGTGCTCCCATCACTAAGCCGCAAAGTATATTTTGTATTCTTAACAAACTTATTATTAACCTCATCAACTACTTGAACCTTTAAATCATATAATTGATTGCCAAATTGAACCTTATCAATGCATTCCCCACCTTTAAACTTATGCTGACCTGCTTTAGATTCATAGAGTCCCGAAGTCTTAGAAAAGATGCCTGTATCCTCCACACTAATTTGAGAACCTCCTCCTGTAATAAAAATACCGGTAGGCCTTGTTATAAAAACCTTTCCCTCTGTTGAACGAATATGCAAATCTTTTCTTGAAATGACATCCAATGCATTCGAAATAGATTGAACAAGAACTTTACCCACACCTGCAATAAAACTTGCATCTTCTCTTGCAGCAAATAAACTTAACTTTTTACTTGCTTGCGCAATCAAACTATTTTGGGTTGAAATATTGATACTTTTTCCAGCACTGTGCACCATAAATCCTTTTGCGGCTGTATAAATATCCTCTTCACTACTAAGTCCAATCCCCTTCGGAGATGCAAGCAACATAACTGCAGATTTAAAGGCATTCGCTTTAGTTTTATCCTCTGCAGATAGTTGCTGAATAAAGTCTTTAAACTTATCTAAAATATCTAATTCTGTTGTTTCCAATTCTGTTGCTGTTCTATTTAAAGCCATCGCTTGATTTAAATGAGTCTCAAGTTGTTTTTTTACCAATTGCGTATTTAGGTGATCCAGAGCAGCTTGTTCTTGTCGGTAGGTTGAAATCAATAAACCTTTCCCTGCCCGCACAGCTCCCCACTGATCAGTTCTAAGTTCAAAACCTTCACCACGATCATCTGATTGTTCAGTCTCTTTGGGATGGCTAAGCTTGCCTAAATTTAACTGACTCGCCCCATGACTACTCTGTAGCTGACTACTGATCTGTCCTGTCGTATCATCAAAACGTAGTTGGTTAAAACCCTCACCACCGAATTCCTGAGAACGAATCCCACTGAGTTTTTGCGTATCAGGTAGCTTACCTTTCACATCAAATTTGGTCGGCGAACGTGATCCCTCATGGAGACGCCCCAAAACAAATGGTCGATCAATATTACCATCGAAGAAGCCCACCACCACGATCTCACCAATTCGTGGTAAAAATCTTGCGCCATAACCCTCACCCGCCCATGGGGTCAACACATCTACCCAAGCTGAGTCTGTATCGTTATCATTTGCACCAGCACCACCATCGTGTGTATGGTCCTCACGACGCGTAAACATAAAACGAACTTTTATACGCCCCCATTCATCAACATATATTTCTTCACCAGCCAGTCCAACCACCTTGGCACGCTGCGGATGTACTACTGGACGATGTTGTAAAGGGAGATATTTAGGAACCATCTTAATATTGCGACGTTGTAATGTCAGTTGATTGAACTGACGCTCTGCCGATTTATTTTTATCAAGTAAATGCCAGTGACTTTGCTTGAGTAAGATTGAGACTTGATCAGTTAAATCTTTAGGTAAGTTATTTTGATGATAAAAGTGTTTTGAAGTAATTAAGAATTCTCTGTCAGCTACATCATGTAAGTCAATTTCTGGATGATCTGTAAATACAAACCAATAGCCGACCTGTGCATCACGTACACTCGATTGTGCAATAAATTGTTTCGCTTCTAACTCATAAGCGCTCAACATGTTTTGATTTAAACATTCAACTTGAGCATTGCCTGAAATCGTCGCTTGATCTTCACCCTTTAAATCTTGCATCCAAGCAGGGCTAAAGTGCCACGCCTGTTCAAGACAAAGACTTGCATTCTCTTGGCTTGTACTATGTTGATGATGGCTTAGAACAGATCCAGCCCCTTCTTCTTGTTCTAAAAGATCAGATTGCCAACGCTGTATATGTACAGCTGTAGGTTGAATTTTTCGCTGTGCAACAAAACTCACAATACGATCTTGTTGTTCTGTAGTATTACTACGCTGATAACGGATATTACGACGTGTTAAACATTGGAACTGGCTGTTATCATCAATTAAACGTAGTTTCTGTGCTTCGATTTGTGCCAATGGGCTGGGCACAAATAATTGTGCTTCATCTATTAGAAAATTAATTCCTTCTTGGCGCAGTAAACGTTTTAGAAACTCATCATCACTTTCATTATGTTGCATTACGAATGGTCGTATATCGTAGTCACGCTGTAGTACACTTAAATCAAGTGACAGGCTCGCAGCAAAGATCGGACTTTTTTGTTGCCATTCCTTAAAGATAATTTCAACAATATCAACCACTGATTTATTCATAAACACACGACTATTACGTCGATGTTCCCACAGTGCAGTGGGGTCTTGTAATTGCAACTTATAAATGGTTAAGGCACCGTCGGACTGTCCTTGCTCCGCAGCTGTGATGATACCCGTAGTTCTAAATATCAAACCTCGATCCGTCACACAACCTACGGCAGCCTGACTACCAATAAACTGTTTGAGTGGGATGGTTGCATCAGTTGATAGACAAAGCAGTTCAGCGTGCATACCCTGATTTAAATGATGTTCTCCTTCAATACGTTGCAAGTAAAGCTGTTGATTTAAGGTGGAATTGGAAAACCGAATATGTATAACCCTTCGCTTTGCACTTAGCCCTAAGTTATCTAAAGCACTTTGAATATTATTGATCATCTTTCTAATAACTCAGTGTTTCTTTTTAATGTAAAAAACTACAATCTGAGGTTAATTATAAGTGAAATCATCTACTATTCCACGCACATTAATAAGAATTAATTAACAATAAATTTAAAATTATGAAAAAAAGGCACTTTTCATCTAATTATTTTAGATAATTTAAATATTTTTTCGATTCGAAGTGTTGGTATATTAGTCACACATGGCATAGAGTCGATTGAATGGACCACCCCATGTACTCAATAAAAAAACCCAACTGATTAAAGCTGGGTTTTCTTTCACAACAATATATTGGCGTTAAATTGAAGCAAAAATATCTTTTAATGCCTGACTAGGATCAGCAGCCTGAGTAATTGGACGACCTATCACCAAATGTGTCGAACCATCTTGCATCGCCTGTTGAGGTGTGACGATACGCTTTTGATCATCCGCATTTGAACCAGCAGGACGAATACCAGGTGTGACTAGAGAAAAGTTAGCACCCAGAGTTTGACGTAGCATTTTCGCTTCTTGGGCAGAACAAACGACACCGTCCAAACCAGAGTCTTGAGTAAGCTTTGCCAAACGCATTACTTGTTCAAAAGGTTCAATATCTAAACCGATATCACGTAAATCTTCACGCCCCATAGAGGTTAAAACAGTCACTGCAATGAGCTGTGTTTTATAGTTTCCAGCCTGTAGACGAGAAACACAAGTTTCCATCATCTTACGGCCACCAGAAGCATGAACATTCACCATCCATACGCCCAGATCAGCAGCTGCACAAACTGCTTGTGCAGTTGTGTTTGGGATGTCATGAAATTTTAAATCTAAAAAAACATCAAACTGGCGTGCATGTAGCGCTTTCACGATCTCAGGGCCACCGTGTGTAAAAAGCTCTTTACCAACCTTCACTCTGCAAAGCGCAGGATCAAGTTGATCAGCCATCGCCAGCGCATCTTTATGGCTTTTTGCATCTAAGGCAACAATGATACTCAAGAGGTTTATCCACCACACAAAAATATTGCGGTATTATAGTCATGTTTGTGCTTGAGTGTAAGATCAGCAAAGCCTAAGTTTTAAGCTTTGGTGACATGTTTAAATACAAAATTAAGTCTTAAAAATGCAAAAGCAGCCTTCACCCATAAAGTAAAGACTGCCTTCCACAAAAAATACTAAAGTGTTTGAGTTGGTTTGTCCTCATCAGGACGAATTTCTAACACAGTTTTTTCATGCTTTGCATTTGCAGCAGCTTCAGCAGCTGCAAGTTGAGCAGATTGGATTTGTTCTTTGCGTAAATGCGCAACATCTTTACGCAATCGTTTGATTTCCCAACTGTTCTGAAAAACTCGGAACACCTGAACACCAAGCAATAGACCAATTACAATACCAATCGCTAATGTGAGTAACAGCAACAAACCTAGGCGCATTGCTGGAACCTGTGTAAATAATAAATCTACAGGAAGCTCAGTTTCGTTCTGCAGAACTAGCGCTAAAGCATAGCCAAATATAACAATTAATACCGAGACCAATAAATAGCGCATAAGAGCACCCCATTTTAATTTTTTTTACATATCCGCAGACTCATTCACCGCATCGCGCAATGCCTTGCCCGGCTTGAAATGCGGAACCGCCTTAGCAGAAACCTCTACAGATCGCCCTGTTTTTGGATTGCGACCCACTCGTGGATCACGATGATGTAGTGCAAAGCTACCAAAACCGCGAATCTCTATGCGGTTGTTTGCTGATAATGATGCAATCATCTGATCAATCATTATTTTAACAGCATCTTCCACTAATGGCTCAGCTAAATGTGGATTTTTAATAGAAATCCTTTCTATTAAGTCAGACTTATTCAATGCTTCAGTAGTCATCGATGACCTCGTTAATTATCATACTACTAGAGTAACCCTGTAAATAATAACCTGTTCAAATACAAAAAGGTAGCGCAGAATACTTATCCTGCGCTACCTTTAACAGTTCTTATATAAAACGTATTATTCAGTTACATTAAATAGTACGTTATACAATCACTTAGTTGTTCATTTGAGCTTTAATCAAGTCACCGATTGTTTTAGGACCGTTGTCTTGAGTAGTTGTTGCTTGACGTAAGTTAGCAACCGCTTCTTTCTCTTCAGCTTCGTCTTTCGCTTTGATCGACAAGTTGATTGAACGTGATTTACGATCTACGTTGATGATTTTAGCTTCAACTTCTTGACCTACTTCTAGGAATTTAGTTGCATCTTCAACGCGATCACGGTTGATTTCAGAAGCTTTTAATTGAGCTTCAACTTCGTCAGCCAACTTAACAGTTGCACCACGAGCATCAACAGCAGTTACAGTACCTTTAACAAGCGCACCGCGTTCGTTAGCAGCTAAGAAATCGTTGAACGGATCGCTGTTCAATTGTTTGATACCTAGGCTGATACGGTTACCTTCTGCATCTACAGAAAGAATAACGGCTTCAACAGTATCGCCTTTCTTGAAGCGACGAATAGCTTCTTCGCCTTGCTCGTTCCAAGAAATATCAGACAAGTGAACTAGACCGTCGATACCGCCTGGTAAACCGATGAAGATACCGAAGTCAGTGATAGACTTGATCGTACCAGAAACTTTTTCGCCTTTCTCGTGTGCTTTAGCAAACTCTTCCCATGGATTAGCACGAGTTTGTTTGATACCAAGAGAAATACGACGACGTTCTTCATCAACTTCAAGAACCATAACATCAACTTCATCACCAATCTGAACAACTTTAGATGGGTGGATGTTTTTGTTTGTGTGATCCATTTCTGAAACGTGTACTAGACCTTCAACGCCTTCAGCGATTTCAGCGAAGCAACCGTAATCAGTTAAGTTAGTTACACGAGCTTTAACGATAGAACCTTTAGGGTAACGGTTCATGATCGCTAACCATGGATCTTCGCCAAGTTGTTTAAGACCTAGAGAAACACGGTTACGCTCTTTGTCAAATTTAAGTACTTTAACAGTAACTTCTTGACCAACTTCAACAACTTCTGAAGGGTGTTTGATACGTTTCCAAGCCATATCTGTGATATGAAGTAGACCATCAATACCGCCAAGATCAACGAATGCGCCGTAATCTGTAAGGTTCTTGATTGTACCAGTAACAGTTTGACCTTCTTCTAGTTGAGAAAGAAGAGCTTCACGGTCAGCAGAAGACTCAGCTTCCATTACCGCACGACGTGAAACAACAACGTTGTTACGTTTAGCATCAAGTTTAATTACTTTAAACTCAAGCTCTTTACCTTCAAGGTGAGTTGTATCACGGATAGGACGTGTATCAACCAAAGAACCAGGTAGGAACGCACGAACTGGACCGATGTCAACAGTGAAACCGCCTTTAACCTTACCAGAGATAACACCAGTAACGATTTCGCCGTCTTCAAAGATTTTTTCAAGTTTAGTCCAAGTCTCAGCACGTTTAGCTTTTTCACGTGATAAAACAGTTTGACCCATGCCGTTGTCAAGCGCTTCAACAACAACGTCTACAGTATCGCCAACTTGAACTTCAAGCTCACGTTGTTCGTCTAAGAATTCAGAACGTGCAACTACACCTTCAGACTTAAGACCAGTGTCAACAGTAACCCAGTCAGAGTCGATGCTAACAACGATACCTTGGATTACGGCACCCTTTTCAACGTTAAGGTTTAATTCGCTTTCTTCAAAGAGGGCTGCAAAAGATTCGGTCATGATATACCTAGTAAATTCAGCGGTCTTGGATCAGACAAGGCCGGTTTAGTTAGACAAACACATAGTCCATATAAGACTGATCAAGCTATGCATATGTTCATAATATTGATATTTTGGTTTAGGATCGATCGATATAGCGGATCATCAACTCAAATACATCATCAATGCTCAAATCTGAGCTATCGATCATATATGCATCAACTGCAGGTTTAAGCGGTGCGACGCTACGTTCCATATCACGCTTATCACGTGCTTCGATATTGGCCAAAATGCCGCTTATTTTAACATCGTGACCCATAGCCTGCAACTGTTTTACTCGACGCTCTGCTCTAGATTCTGCCGATGCAGTCAAGTAAATTTTTGATTGAGCTTCTGGAAAAATAGAAGTTGCCATATCTCGCCCATCTGCAACAAGCCCAGGTTGCTGTGCAAAGGCACGCTGTCTTTCAAATAACGCCTGTCTAAGTTCTGGAATTGCAGCGACTTTTGATGCGTATTCACCCACCTGTTCAGTACGTATTTGTTGGCTTACATCTTGACCATCTAAAAAGACCTGAGTGCCCTGTGAATTGCTTTTAAACTCGATATCCAAGTTAAGTGCAATTGTAACGCATTGTTTAAGAGCAGCTTCATCAGTTAAATTGTCAAGTAAATTATGTTGAAACAATGACAAACCCAATAGTCGATACAACGCACCTGAATCTAACAAACGATAAGCATAATGTTCAGCTAAGCGTGCCGCTAATGTTCCTTTTCCAGAACCGCTGGGGCCATCAATGGTGATGATGTGTATTGTCATTGCCACTCCAATTTAGATAAAAGAACGAGATAATTTTGAAAAACCAAGTTTAATCGCTTGATTAAGCTGTGCAAGCACAATTTTACTTAAACCCGGTACTCGCAGCTGCAAATCGATCCGATATGTGACCTGAGTACTACCATCATCTAGACTTTGAAAATCAAGACGGCCTAGATGATATTTCACCAAGGGGTTACGAATAATTTTATATTCAATACAACGGTTCACTTCAACTAAAGTAATTTGCTCTTGTAAAGGTTTAATCGGACCAAATCCCAAACGTCGAATTGATCCTAGTCCATCAGGATGATTAGCATCTGTCGAATCTTTAACACGTTCAACTTGTATTGGTGCAAAAGCTTGATTATATGTTGCATGTTTAGACAGCAACTCAAATACTTGCTCGATAGGTGCAGGAAAATTTCTCTCAATTACAATATGTGGATAATTTGTTTTACTCATAAGTCACTCCATCATCATTATTGATTGCTATCACTTCACCGCCTCATCGTCCGATCTATTTCAATGAGTTAATCGGTAAATTGGCAGCTCTATTGATAAGTCTTTGCTGTTTTTTTTGTTCCCGACGCATTTTAAAAAATGCAGACAGCTGCTCTGAACACTGCTGCTGTAGACATCCCCCTTGAAATTGGAAAACATGGTTGTAATAACCACTGTCTAGCAATTTACGCTCGCTGACCAACGCCCCCGCTTTGGGTTCTGTTGTTGCAAAAACTACTCGTCCAACACGTGCATGAATAAGTGCCCCCACACACATTGTGCAAGGTTCTAAAGTGACGTATAAAGTACTTTCTGCAGGTAAGCGATAGTTTTCAAGATGAGTACATGCTTGTCGTAAAGCCTGTATTTCTGCATGTGCCGTAGGATCATGGCTTTCAATCGGACAATTATACCCCTGCCCGATAATTTCCCCTTCACTTACAATGACTGCACCCACAGGGATCTCTGCATGCTCTGCTGCGATTGCAGCCTGCTCAAAAGCAAGCTGCATCCATTTTTCATCAATCTGTTGCTGATCTTCTGACATAAACTTAAATAACGTTATATTGTCTTAATAACTCATTCCAACTTTCAATATTGGTCACAGGTGGGTGCTCAGACAAAATGGCTGGCAGAGTCATCGCACTCACTTCTTGCCAAACTGGTGACAAGTCTTTATCGACTAGACGTGCACGTACACCTTCAACAAAATCGGGGTGAGTGATTTTCCAATCTGAAATTTGTGCTTCAAGATCAAAAACTTCTTGCCATGAATGCACTTGACGTCCCCACTGCCAGAGCAACCATGTAATTGCAGCAGTACTTGGTGAACCCTTTTCTAAGTTTTCACTCGCTTGGCGTAACCAGTCACTACGTGCATCACTTAAACCTAAAATTGTTTCGTAATCTTGTTCAAATTGCACGCCACGACAAACACTGTGAATGACATCTAGTGAGTTTTGTAGAGGGCCTGGTGGTACAGGACGATGCATGCCGTTTAAAGTATCATCTAGTGCACGAAAGTCGCCCGCTGGATAATGTTCCCAGTCAATGTCAATTAACTTTTGCAAAACAGTATCACGCTGAGTATCACAAATATGTGTTGCCCAACCAATGCCATATGCACCAGCAGCAGTCATAATTGAACCTGTTAAGCCAGTGAACAAACCAATTGGACCTCGATCTGCTAAAAAGCGACTTGCGCCAACATCTGGGTAAAGACCGATATTGACTTCAGGCATTGCCAAACGTGAATGTGGTGTCACCAAGCGAAATGGTGCGGCCATAAACAAACCTAGACCGCCGCCCATCACATACCCTTCACCCCAAACCACGATGGGTTTAGCATAGTTATGTAACAATAAGTCTAAAGCATATTCTTGCTCAAAAAAGCGATTAGCCGTCTCAACTTCATTATTAATGACCAATTGACGTAATTTACGTACGTCACCACCAGCACAAAATGCTTTAGGGGTTGTTGAGTCTAACCAAATTGCTTTTACACTATCGTCTGCATGAAAGTCTTCAAAGACATTAAATAGTGCAGTTACGATCGATTCATCTAAAGCATGTAGAGACTTCGGTCGATTTAAGCGAATAATACGCCAGCCATTTTGAGCTTCTTCAATAATTAAATCAGCGTGATAAGGCTTGGTATGAGGTTTGTTTGTCATGCGTCCAGCTGCCAGTTAATTGGCTCTATGCCATTTTGTTTTAAATAATGATTGGTTTTTGAGAAAACTTTACAACCAAAAAATCCACCTCTATTTGCAGCTAAAGGCGATGGATGTGCTGCCTTCAGTACCAAATGTTTGGTGGTATCTATACGTTTTCCCTTACGTTGAGCATAGGCACCCCACAATATAAATACGATATGCTCTCGTTGCTGATTTAATACATCAATAACCTGATCGGTAAATTCTTCCCAGCCTTGTTTTTGATGTGAGGTTGGCTGCCCAGCGGCTACAGTCAGCACACTATTGAGTAGCAACACCCCTTGCTCTGCCCATTGTGTCAAATCTCCTTGAGTCGCAACTGGCAGACCTAAGTCATTGTGCAATTCGTGGAATATATTACGCAATGAAGGCGGTAAAGCAACACCTCGTTGTACTGAAAAACTTAAACCATGTGCTTGATTTTCACCATGATAAGGATCTTGTCCCAAAATCACGACTTTTACTTGCTCAAGCGGAGTTGTATTCAGTGCATTAAAAATTAATGCATTGGGTGGATAAATAACTCTATCTTCAGTCTTTTCTTTCAGCAAGAAATTCCGCAAGCTTTCCATTTTCTGACTGAGCAGAAAATCAGTCAATGCAACTTTCCAGCTGGGATCCAAGCGAACCTGATCAAGTTTTGCTTGTTCCTGTTCAGTAAAGTTTACACTCATTGATCTTTTATCCTTAATTCCCTAATCAATATACTCAATTAAATCATAATCTCATGACTTAAAGTTTAACTTGTAATTCCACTTCTGGATTAATAAATTGCAGGCCATTTTGCAATTTTTGATACATATTCGAGTCAGTCCATTCAGCCATGACCTGATCTGAAAAATGGATCTGATCTAACGACAAAATACCCATTTGAATATTTTCGATGTCTTCAATAAAACTTTGTGCATAACCCGTATCAGTTTCATGCACAATCACCGAATATACTTCAACATCACCTTCCCCATTTTTTGTCACAGTAGCCTGTAATAGCTGTTGCACCAGAAAAAATAAAACTCTGGAGAGTTGCTCAGCTGAAGGTGATACAGGCAAGGCGATCCAACGTGCACTAAAAGTCTTACAGGCTTCGATATAGGTCATGTCGTCTTGTTGCCAAAAACAAATCGCATGATCAAAACTATCAATTAGCTCTTTAATCATGCCCTTGAGCAAACCGAAATCATAAACCATTTGACCATGATCAAGCTTGGATGCTTTCAGCAATAATTCAACTTTGTAACTATGCCCATGAATCGAATACTTACAACGATCCGATGTACAGTTACGTACAATATGTGCATTTTCAAATTTAAATAATTTGCGGATGAGCATGTGTCAAATATATCTTAAACACCAATAAAAATGATTATAGATCAAAATCATCATTAATTCGTATAAAATTTAAAAACCCTTGTCCATTCTACGAAAGTCCACAGTCATAAGTATATTTTTAACGCAAAAATATTATCACTGTTTGATTAAAAATCAAATTTATAGGCTACATATATTGTAGTGATCAAATAGCGCTCTGTTAAAATGGCACGAGATTACGGGCATAAACATAGACATGATCATTTTTACGATATAAAAAGCTATTCATTTGACGTTTACGCTCAGCAAGCTGCACTTCAATTTTTGCTTTAAAGTATGAAGATTTAACATCAAAAATATTGTTCGCCAGTGTCTTACTTTCTGGGGATAGCTGTGTAAATACATCTTGCTCAAGTAAATTAGCAACACTAGAAAAGTGCTCAAACTTGGCTTGTTTACTTTGCAAAGCTTGCTGCACTGAATTGACATCTAATTTTTCATCCAGACTCGCCAAAACCAGAGCAGGTGCAGTATTGATATTTATTTTAGTTTCTATTGCAGGAAGAGCGGCAATATAGGGTGCAATACGGTCATAGTTTTGTCCTTCAAAGCCACGCACCATTTTTAATTCTTCGATATCATTAAACATACGATTTGGTGGTGTATAGGCAAGACCTGCGCTTAAATAATATTGGCTTTCTGCCCCCATCGCACCACTGGTTAAATCATCAGCATCTTGCCAATCCAATACTGCCTGACTGAGCTGTGCTGGCAAGCCCACACGTACCAATAAGTTTTCAAACACTTTACGTGTATTCTCATTTGGCTCATTGGCATTTTTTAACAGACTATTTAAGTTAAATTTACCAGACAGATCCTCTAGCTGGGCTGAAATAATGCCATCATCAACAGGAAATGGAGGTAATGGTTGTGCCCAAGTCTCCTGTAAATAATCTGCCTTCGGGCTATTTTTTGCATCTTGTACTAGAAGTTCTGATAAAAAATATTCAGCACTTTTGTTATATTGCAGGGCTTGATTTTGTCGCATCATATAAGCGGTATTATCAGCTGTCAGATATTGACGCTTAACGATTGTTGCTGCAACGATCGTAGCTAGGGCAACCATAACTAAAATGGTAATTAAAGCAATTCCTCGCTGCTGCTTCATGACAAATACTCAATCGTGTCAATTTTCATGACTTAAACCCTTACTACTGTATACGCTGTTGTAACATACGTACACTGGCACTGTTCAGAAGCTTGCATGATTCATCCTTATTATTATGGCGTAGCAATAAAATCAGTATTGAGTAGATCAAAGATCCATTCATATTCAACATCATCAATACTAAATTTAATACTTAACCCTCGTGGTAAACGACGTAAAGCAAGCTGATCATTGGGATCAATCATATCTGGCCAATGATCTAAGGCTGTTGGATTCAATACATTGATCTGTAATTGATCCACTCGACTTAACAACACACTCGATACTGGCTGTTGATCACGTGCACTATGAATATAGGTATATTTTAGTCGATACAGTTTTTTATCTTGCGCGTTATACTGATATTCAATTCGTTCTGTCGGTGCTTTCTTTTGCTGCAATGGATCAATTACACCAGATTTACTAAAACTCAGATTTTGATTTTGCAACACCAACGCCGCTTGAGGCTTCTCAGTATTCCCCGCAACGACTGCTGCTATTTGCAAACTATCACGTTGAATTTGCTGATAAGCCTCTTGTAGTTGCGCTAGGTTTTCTTCATGTGTCGCATTACGCTCTTTGATTTTCACGATATGATCAAAGGTTTGCCAACCTAATGCAGACAAGATTGCAAAAATAGCAATTGCCACCAGCAACTCAACTAAAGTGAAACCGTTTTTTTTCATGGACTCTTGGCAATATCTGGATAATTAAAAAACACCACTGAAGTGATGCCCGATTCAACTTTCGCTAATTCTGGATTATATAAACTGATTTGTATGTCAATTCGTTGAACATTCGGGCTAATTGTCGCTTCAGCTTTTTTATCGACTTGCCAACTTAAACCCTGTGAATCAATTTGTTTAGTTTGAGTTCCAGTTAAACGTTCACGATTAATCTGCATTAATGCAATTTCATTTTGAGCTACAAACTGCGCCTTAGTTCTTAAGATCGCATTTGCAGTGGCTTGCGTATATTGCATAGCAATCTTAGTTAAAGCCATAGCAGAAACAGCAAAAATAGCCAAAGCCACTACGACTTCAATTAGGGTAAAGCCCCTATTAGGACGCTGCATCAACTTTTCCCAAATAATCAATTTGAATTGGAGCGCCTATTGCCTGATTGGCATAGTACATTTGAATATGGACAGGTTTCGCCTCACCATTACCAAACCAAATAATTTGTGGAGCGCGTTCACCGAGTAGATCAGTGTTATTTGCTTGAGCGTAGTCTTGCTCTTGATTTTCAACTCGAAATGAGACTTTAGCGGGTAACTCACGTACTGGAAATTGTTTTAATTCTCGCCATGGATCTTGCTGAGTTAAACTCATCGAAGGTGTCTGTAAGGGAGGCTGCGGTTTATAATATTCGATCACATGATACTGAAATGCATGTACATCTGTTTCACGATCGATACGTAAGGCATATACCCGTGCCTGATCATTTGCTTCACGGTTAATTTTTTTCAGATCTAAAATTAACAACTCGCGCTGTTGCATTGCTTTACGCATATCCATGCCATCGATATTGAGCATCACTAATGACATTAAAATCCCCATAATCACAATGACCACCATCACTTCAACAAGAGTAAAACCTGAGTATCGTTTGCCTAGGTGGTTCATGTGTGATCTGCGTAAAGGCCTATGTCATCGCATCTGCAAGACAAGATTGTTTGGGTAAATTTAGTGCTTGTTCGATCAAAGCAACTCTTAAACTATCTCGTTCACCTAAATAGCGCTGGTAGAAACTTGAATTAAGAATTGCTGCGCCACCATGAGTGATTGACCAAATCGCAGCTAAATAATCACGTACTGACATGCTACTTTGAATCGACTCTAAGTACTGCTCTGTCAGACGAATGATCAAACGTAAACGTTGTTTACGGATTTGATAGAGTTGATAAAACAGATCGTGTAAACCTTGTGCTGTAGTCGACAACCGCTCCTCAATTTGATGGAACATCACGATCTGATCAGGATGATGTAAATGATGCAACATAAAGAATGCCAACTGCTCAGCAAACAGTGTCTCTGAATTTTTAAGCATCTCAAGCAACATCTGCTCATTACGAATGATCAATAGCAGATATAGCTCGTCTTTACTTTGAAAGTGTTTATACAATGTACCTTTTGCCAGATCCAATTCAGCCGCTAGTGCATCCAAAGTCATGCCCAGCTCACCGTTCTCTAGCAGCAAACGCTCTGCCACCTCAAAAATCAAAGTTTCTCTTGCTCTAAACTGAGCTTGACGATCCATCTTCACGCGCTCAAATACCTCTTCGATCAAACCACAATCGATTTATTTAAGATCTAATAAGTTGTTAAAATTTTGCGTAGTAATTCGCCCAATTTCCTCAAGGCTTATATCATAAACATCACTCAATGCTTTTGCCACATAAGGAACATATTTAGGCTCATTATTTTTACCACGATATGGCATAGGTGCCAGATATGGGCTATCTGTTTCAATTAAAAGGCGATCTAGAGGTACTTGCTTTGCAACATCTCGAAGGTCTTGTGCATTTTTAAAAGATACAATGCCTGAAAAAGAAATATAATAACCACAGTCCAGCACCGCTTTAGCAGTTTCCCAATCTTCAGTAAAACAATGCAAAATACCATGCGTAGATTTTTCTGCACGTATGATATCTATAGTGTCTTGCTTGGCTGCTCGAGTATGTACAACAACAGGTTTTTTTAACTGCTGTGAGGCATGAATATGACGGGCAAAACAGCGCTTTTGTTCCTCAACAAAATCACAGCTATGATAATAATCTAAACCAGTCTCACCGATTGCCCAGACTTTCTCAGCTTGCCCCAACTCAACCAGACGCTCTACAGTGGCCATTTTCATCATTGCATCGTCTTCGCAAGGATGTACCCCAACACTATAGCCGACATCTGCATGACGGGCAGCAATTTCAGCTAGGGCAATATGATCATCTAGGCTGACTGAAATCCCCATAAAACCAGAAACACCATTTTCACGTGCTGCGGCTAAAGCTGCATCTACGCTACCTTCATAGGGTTCAAGGTTTAACATAGTTAAGTGACAATGCGTATCAAAAAACACAAAACTTCCTTTCTTTAACTTTCATTTAAAAACACAACAACATCAGCACTTAATGAGCAATAGCTATCATGCAGGTTTGTTATGAAACATTCATTAAAGTCACAAATAATTCATCAATAATTAAATTACTTTGCACATTTTGCTGTAATAGCAGTTTGGCCTGAATAAGTTGATCATACAAGGTAAATAAATTTTCTAAACTGTATTGTTCTGCCAATACGCTCAGATCAATATCGCTATTTTTTACCCATTGCTGCATTTTCAAGGCCAGTATATCGGCTAATAGATACTCAAACATTTGCAGAAAATCAACTGTATTCAGTTCTTTATTCCACTTTGTAGCCAAAAGCATGGGCATATTTTTATTGACCACCAGTTTTTGCCAATCTTGAACAAATGACTGGCGCTGAACAAACCAAGCACTATTGAGTAATTCAACTGCTTTAAGTGGCATTTGATTGGACAAGCCTAAAAGCAAATCAACATGCTGTTGTTGCTCTGTAGATATTTGAGTCAACAAATACTCATGAGCAATCTTGCTATCGATACGATCCAAAGCAAAATGTTGCATACGACTACGAATCGTTGCTGGTAACTTTAAAAAGTGCTCAGCCATGAGAATAATCATGACTCGCTCACCGGGTTCTTCCAATGTCTTTAATAAAGCATTTGAAGATGCAATATTCAACGCTTCTGCAGGATCAATCACGATCACCCGCCAACCATCTACTGTTTGTTGTACAAATGGTAGAAGTTCACGAATTTTCTCTATCTTGATCTTGGCATTGTGCTTTTTATTGTCTTCGTCTGTCGACACATAGACATAGTTTGGGTGGGTATCTGATTTTAACCACACACAGCTGCTGCATTGACCACAAGCAGACTGGGCTTGCTTATTGTTGCACAACACCCAAGCAACAAAGGCCTCAACAAAAGCATGCTTACCACAGCCAGACTTGCCATAAAATAACAACCCATGTCCAATATTTGGAAAACGCTCTGTCAGCGTTGCCCATAATGTCTGTTGCCATGGGTAAATGACACGTGCCGGATTGTCCATACAAATACTACTCACAATAGCATGCTCGTAGAGATAAACTGCTCAATGAAAAAATGTGCATTATTCAAACATACTCAACGGCATCTGATTAAGACGTTCCAGATCTTCTGCTGTGTCCACACCTGGTGGCAATTGAGCTTCCGCAACCGCAATGGCAATACGATGCCCATTTTCTAAGACACGCAATTGCTCTAGGTTTTCCAGTTGCTCCAGAGTACCGCGCTGCCAAGTTACATACTGTTGTAGCAGGCCAACACGATATGCATACAGACCAAGGTGTCGATATGCATGCTGTGGCACACTTGCATCAATAGCAGCATCACGTTCATGAGGGATGCTAGCACGACTAAAATACAAGGCTTGATTGTGCTGAGTCATCACGACCTTCACAATACTTGGACGCAAAAACTCATCCATTGCAACGATTGGCTCGCACAGTGTAGACATGCTGCAATCCGATTTTTCTTCTAACAGTGCTGCAACCTGACACACTAAATCTGCAGGCAATAACGGCTCATCACCTTGCACATTAACGATAATATCATCTGCATGCCAGCCTTTAATTTTTGCCACCTCACTCAAACGATCTGTACCAGAAGGATGATCAGCACTAGTCATCACCACATCAACACCTTCGGCTAAACACAGCTGTGCAATACGCTCATCGTCTGTTGCCACACACAGATCGTCAAAACCCGCAACTTTTTTTGCCTGATCGACTACACGTAAAATCATGGCACGACCATGAATCTCTAACAGTGGCTTGCCTGGTAGACGTGAGCTGGCATAGCGCGCAGGAATAACAATATGTTTCATAGTAAAACCTTAGACGAGAGTGATATTCAATGCAGCAAGTTGCTGCGCTAAATGTTGATAACATGCGTCAGAGAGCACTGCATCGACAGGCACCACCCAAATTTGACGCTGATAATCTGGATATTGTTTGAGTAATGGCAGTAGCTTCACTGCGTCTTTTTCAGTGGTAATAATCGGGCTTTGATCATCGAAGTGAATGTCTTCAATGTCATATTCATGATGGTCTTTAAACTCAAAACAATGAAAACGAGTAACACCAATCGAGCTTAAGGTATTGTAAAAACGCTGCGGATAACCAATACCTACCACAACATTATAATATTCATTGGATTGAAAACTTTCTTGCTGGCCTTCAATCGGATTGAGTAAATAAGGCTGTGCAACTTGTAAATGCATATTTAATTCAGAACTCGGCTGCATCGCATGTTCAATTACCGTACCTTCTTGCAAGCGTGACACAGGTTCACGAAGATAACCTTCTGGTAATAACTTTGCATTTCCCAAACCGCGTTGTTGATCAAGTACGATCCATTCAATTTGCCGCTCTAACGCCCAGTGTTGCAAGCCATCATCACAAATAATCAAATCAAATTGATCTTCAGCTAATAACATTTCAATACTGGCTTGACGATTAGGGCCAACGGCCATCGCAACAGCTGTTGACTGTACGATGAGACATGGCTCATCTCCAACATCATCTGGATGGGAGTCTAAAGTAACACGTGCTGGAAAAGGCCCTTTCCCGCCATAACCACGACTGATAACAGCAACTTTGACTTGATGATGCTGTAAGTGTTTCACCAATTGAATCAGCAAAGGCGTTTTACCACTCCCACCAACTGTAATATTGCCGATCACCATCACAGGAACAGGTGCACGATAGCTTTTTTTCAACTGCCAACGGTAACACTGCTTATTGAGTAAAAAACCAAAGCGATATAAACATGACAACGGACGCAACAACTTTAACCATCCAGCCTGTCTATTCCAAGCATCCTGTAGTTGCTGCGCCAATGACATAATTAGTCCTCGAAATTACGTTGATGCAATTGATAATAAGCACCATGTTTTGCTAAAAGTTGTTGATGCGTACCCTGCTCCAAAATCTGTCCTTGGTCCATCACCACAATTAAATCTGCATTTTCAATTGTAGATAGACGGTGTGCGATCACAATCGTGGTTCTACTTTGATCAAGCATGGCATCATCAAAAGCTTTTTGGATAAAGTGTTCAGACTCATTGTCTAATGCACTGGTGGCTTCATCCAAAATCATAATCGGTGCATTTTTCAGAATTGCACGAGCAATTGCGATACGCTGACGCTGACCACCTGACAATGATAAACCTTGTGTACCCAATTGAGTATCATAACCTTCTGGAAGATTCATAATAAAGTCATGTGCATAAGCTGCTTTCGCTGCGGCAATAATCGCTTCATCTGAAGCACCTTCAAGCTGCCCATAAGCAATATTGTCACGCACACTGCGGTCAAACAAAACGACCTGTTGATTGACCATAGCCACTTGTGATCTTAGGCAGGCCATTTCAATCTCACGGATCGGAACTTGATCTAAATAAATCTCGCCACTGCTCGGCTCTTGAAAGCGCACCAGCATATTGACCAGTGAGGTCTTACCTGCACCAGACCTTCCGACCAAAGCAACTGTCTGTCCAGCCTGTATATCTAAGCTAAAGTTACTAATTGCTTGCACTTTATTTTGATAGTTTAGACCGACAGCATCAAAACGGATTTGCCCTTTTAACTGAGGCTTTTGTGTGCCGCTATTGTTTTCTTCAGGCATATCAAGCAATTCAAAAACAGAATGTGCTGCTGCCATCCCGCGTTGTAACTTTTCATTTACATCAGTCAAGTTTTTAATTGGCTTACCCAATAAACCAGCTGCTGTAATATAAGCCACAAACTCACCTGCAGAAGTATCCCCAAAAATTTGCGGACGCAGTGCAACCCAAACAATTAAACTCATTGCCATTGAAATAATCAACTGCACCAATGGACTATTGAGGTTTTGTACAACGACCATTTTCAGGCTGCGCTTCAGGTTTTCCTCAGAAGAGGCGTAAAAGCGTTTTTGTTCGCTATTTTCACCAATAAAGCTTTTTACCACAGATTGACCATTGATACTTTCTTGCACAACATGGTTTACATCACCCATTGTATCTTGTACTTGAATGGATAATTTACGCATTCGTTTGGATGCTTTACGCACCAATAACCCAATGAGTGGCAAGAAAATAAAGATCAACAAGGTCAAACGCCAGTTGCTATAAAACAAATAACCCAATAGACCCAGTGTAATCAAACCATCTTTAACGATGGTTTTTAAGGATTCAGATGATGCAGCTGTGACTTGCTCGACGTTATACATCAGCTTAGCTGAGATATGACCTGCTGAGTTATCCAAATAGTACTGTGCTGGCATACGGAGCAGTTTAGAATACACCTCTTGACGCATACTAAAAACTAAACGTCGAGAAATTACTGCTGTGTAGTAACCCCCCATAAATAGCCCGAGCCCACGAAAAAACATCAACACCACGATCAATACAGGAAACCAATCCAAGTTAGCTTGGCTACCTTGTTGAATTGCATCGATAATATATTTGATGAGTTTTGCAACCGAAACTTCAGTAGCGGCATTTAGACTAAAACCAATGAGGACGAGTATAGCTACTCCCCAATAAGGTTTTAAATAGGCAAGAAGGCGAAAGTAAACTTTAACATCTTGATTCACAGGTGAATAACCTCAGGGTAGAGCTGAAAGTATAATTGTTGCTCATTTGCTCGCTCTTCAGCAGCTAAGCAAGTTTCGCAGATGCGGCTAAAAGATAACATATTAGCGTAAGTCTACAATATTATTGTGTTATCAATTCAATGCTTGTGAGTACATCAACTGCAACTCACAAGCAATTTTGGCAAAGTGATCTAATACGCGAAAATGTTATTCGCCACTAGACTCAGCTAAACAAATATTTAAAATGCCATCCAACTCATCTAAAGAATGATAATGGATCACTAATTTGCCTTTGCCCTGTTTGTTATGATCGATTTTAACATTAGCGCTAAAACGTTCAGACAATTGTTTGGTTAAACTCTCCAAATCAGCTGAAGCTTTAGTTTTTTGCTGCGCACTTTTTGGCACATTCCATTCACGAACCAATTGCTCAGTTTGACGCACAGACAAACCTTTCTCGACCACAATATGTGCAATCTTAATTTGATCTTGCGACTTAATCGTTAAAATAGCGCGTGCATGACCCATATCAATTTGGCCTTCTTGCATGAGCATTTTAACTTCTTCAGTCAAACTCAATAAACGCAACAAATTACTGATCGTTGTTCTAGCCTTACCCACCGTATCGGCAATTTCTTGATGACTTAAGCCAAACTCTTCATGGAAACGCTGTAACGCTAAAGCTTGATCAATTGGGTTTAAGTCTTGACGCTGAATATTTTCAATCAACGCCAATGCGATCGCAACCTGATCAGTCAAATCACGGACGATTGCTGGAACTTCAGTTAAGCCAGCAAGCTGGGCAGCACGCCAACGACGCTCACCTGCAATAATTTCATAAGGGCGCTCTACATCATCGACTGGACGAATCACAATCGGCTGCATAACTCCATGTTTTCTAATCGATGCTGCAAGTTCTTGTAGATCTTGCTCATGGATAAAGCGACGTGGTTGGTATGTGCCACGTTTTAATTGATCGACAGCAATTTGCTGTAGCTGGCCTTGATCTAAGCCTTTAACATCAAGCTGTAATTTTTCTTTTTGGATTGAACCTAATAAGGCATCTAAACCACGACCTTTCGCTAATCCTCGTTTTTTAATGGTCATGTTATTTCCCTTTTGCTTTCTTTGCTTTTTTTAAGAGTTCGGCAGCCAAGTGCAAATATGCAATTGCGCCCTTTGAGCTCTTTTCAAAATAAATAATTGGTAAACCATGTGCTGGTGCTTCAGCTAGACGTACATTTCGGGGAACGACAGTCTCATACAACTTAGGACCAAAATACTGTTCAAGTTCTGCTGATACATCTCGTGTTAAGGCATTACGTGCGTCATACATCGTACGTACCACACCAACAATCTCAAGATCAGGATTCAATGCTTGCTGGATCTTATCAATGGTTTGGGTTAAGTCTGCCAAACCTTCAAGTGCATAATATTCACACTGCATCGGTATAATCACACCTTTGACTGCTGCCAAAGCATTAACGGTGATTAAGCTTAAGCTCGGAGCACAATCAACGATAATATAATCAAAATTTGCTGCAACTTCTTCAAGCGCATTGCGTAAAATATATTCACGACCATCTTGATCCGCAATCGCCAACTCAACGCCCGCCAAATCTCGGTTTGAGCCTAAAACTTTATAACCGACTTCTGATTGATAAATAGCAGTACTAATCGGTACTTCACCTAGCAACACATCCGTTATTGAGTAAAGCAAATCATTTTTTTGTACGCCTGACCCCATGGTGGCATTACCTTGAGGGTCCATATCAATCAGCAACACTCTTTTTTTCAATACCGCCAAAGAAGCCGCCAAGTTGACAGCCGTAGTGGTTTTACCTACGCCACCTTTTTGGTTGGCGATCGCAATAATTTCAGCCATGGTAATCCCGATCCTAATAAATAATTAAATATGTTTTAATACAAGTAAATGTCTTTGTTCATCTAATCGCGGAACACTGAGTTCAATGGTCTGACATTGCCACTGCTCCGACAACTGTTCAATTTCATCGTTAGGTACCAAGCCCTTCATTGCTGCAATTTTACTTTCTGCATGCATATAAGGTGTAGCTGCGGTAACGAAATCAGTAAGAGAAGCAAAAGCACGACTGGTGATGACATCGAACTTGCCTAAGTTATTTATACTTTCTTGATTTTCAACTCGGGTTTGCACAGCGATCACATTTTGCAATTTTTGATCTGCAATAAATTGTTTTAAGAAACGAATTTTTTTGCCATTTGAATCGAGTAACACACATTCACGTTCAGGTTGAGTGAGTGCAATAATCATTCCAGGCATACCACCACCTGTCCCGATATCTAACAAACGACCTTCTGGAAGATCCTTTAAAATACTCAAACTATCCAACAGATGTTTTACCAACATCTCTTCTGGTTCACGAATTGCTGTCAAGTTATACGCTTTGTTCCACAGTAACAAAGCGTCCTGATAACGCAATAAAGCATGCAACGCATCATCACTGAGCGCGATCCCCAAACGCTGGCTATCGCGCTTGAGTACTGAAAAATAAGAATGCATAAGCCGAGCTAAGTCTATAAATTTAGGTAAGAGTATACCGATTTATAGCGCGTGGAACACCTAGCAACGACGAGTTAATATGCATTTAAGCAAGCTCACCTGCATAAATCTGACGATCTAGCTCTGCTAAACGCTCTGGTGTGCCCACATCAACCCAAATTCCTTGCAATTTTTCAGCACTTATTTGCTCGGCAAGCATCGCTTGCTTAAACAAAGGCAGCATTGCACGCTTACCAGCCTCAAGTCCAGCAAACATTTTAGGTGAATAAACAGCCACACCACTATAGGTTAAGTGCTCACCTAACTTATTTTGTTCAAATAAGTAACTTTTCCCCTGAGACAAACAGAAGTCACCTTGGGGATGTTGAGCGGGATTGGTCACTAAAACCAGATGTGCCAAATGCTCAGCAAGTTGCACCTCTCGTAAAGGTGCGAAATCCATCGTGGTCCAAACATCACCATTGACTAAAATAAAGGGCTCATCACCCAAAAGCGGCAATGCGTTAATGATACCACCAGCAGTTTCTAAGCCTTCGCCTTCATGTGACCAGTGAATTTTGACACCAAAACGTTCACCATCACCTAAAGCCTCAACCAGTTTATCTGCAAGCCAAGCCGTGTTAATGACAATCTCACGAATACCAATCGCTTGCAGCTTTTCAATATGCCAGACAATTAAAGGTTTCCCACCCACTTCAAGTAGCGGTTTGGGTGTATGCAAAGTCAATGGTCGCATACGATTACCCAAACCTGCTGCCAATATCATTGCTTTCATGCAGCTACCGCCTCAAAGTGTCCATATTTTTTAGTAAAAGCTGGCATTAAACGTTGCTCGACAAAGTCTAGCAATGCTTGCAACTCAGCATATGGTTGTGCTTCTGTTCTGAGATACCACATCACTCGCGGCAAGTCTTTTAAATAGCCTGACTTACCATCACGTTCAAATAAACGCACAAAAATACCTAAGATTTTAATATGACGTTGAATCGCCATTAAATCAGCATCACGTTTAAATTGTTCGAAACTACGTTGCTGCTTTGCTGTAGCGGGTAAAAGATCATAAAAAGCTTGGAACCAAGCTGTCACTCTTTCTACTGGCCACTGCACATAAGCGTCACGAGTCAAAGAGATTAAATCATAGGTATCAGCACCAATGACTGCATCCTGAAAATCAATCACCCCAAGTACGTCTTCATTGGCAATTTTCATTAAATTACGGCTATGGAAATCACGATGCACAATCACCTGGGGTTGCGCTAAAGCTGCTTGAGCTAAAAAAGCAAAGCTGTCTTGAATCATTCCTGCTTCTTCTGTCGTGGTCTCTACATTTAATGCAGGCAACATCCAATCGACCAATAGCTGCATTTCACTCATCAACTTTTCATATGAATAAGCGGGTAACACCTCTTGGGCTGGGATGGATTGTAATTGCACTAATTGCTTAAAACACTGCTGATAGTAAGCATCAACGGTATGCTGATCAATCAGCGTTGACAACAACACATCACCAAAATCTTCGAGCAATAAAAAGCCTTGCTCTAAATCTTTGGCATGAATATGTGGAACTCTTACACCATTTTGATCAAAAAACTCATCTATATTCACAAAAGGATGACAATCCTCTTTCTCAGGAGGTGCATCCATCAACATAAATACCTTATTATTGCTATTTATGCGTGCGTAACGACGAAAGCTCGCGTCACCAGCTAAAAATTGTATATCAAACTGTTCTGTTTTCAGTACAGTAGCGACCCATTGTTGGATTAATTGTTCACGTTGTGTATTCATTTGCGGCAAAATCTGATTTGACTAAATTTTTAAAGCACTAAGTGTAGCTAGTTATCAAGTTTTTCTCTATGATGCCACAATAATTAATTGCGAATTGCACACTTAATTAAGGAAGCAAATGAAGCGACAGTTTAAATTTAACCCTTTAGCAACTGCTATTTTGACCCTACTCTGTGGCCATTCAGTTTCCAGCTATGCCGATTCTCCTTCGTCTGGTTCATCAGATACCAGCAATGAGCAATTGAATGCTGCATTGCAAGAACAATATCCTGGTCAGCAGTTTTTTCAACAATATTATGTCGATAAAGACACGCTTGAAGCTGGGCAAGGACAAGATCCTATCGCTAGTCGTTGGTGTCAAGGTGTCTGGGCGACACCTTTTCCAACAACGACCAAAGCACCTGATGCCAAAGATTCGACGTCAGTCATTACTGCGGATCATGCTTATTACAATCCCAAGGGTGATTCGGTACTGAGCGGAAACGTTGAAATTGATCAGGAAGGTCGATTGATTCGTGCCAATGAAATGGTGATTGATCAAACTCAAACTTTTGCTAAAGCAAAGGGAAATGTTCAAATTGCTCAGGGCGGACTCATTACCCAAAGCAGTCAAATTGACTACAACTTAAAAGAACAAACTGGCGAATTGAATAAAAGCTTCTATATTTCAGAAGCTACGCATGCCCATGGTAGTGCTGAAAAAATTAAACGCACCTCTCCAAGTACAGTAGTATTTGAAGATGCAAGCTATTCAACATGCCCACCAGAACAAAAACCAACTTGGAAAATTCAAGCGAAAAGCATTGAACTCAATCAAGAAACTGGTCGTGGTACTACGCGTAATACCAAGTTTTATGTTAAAGATACACCTATTTTAGCAATACCTTATTTTAACTTTCCGATTGATGATCGACGTACGACAGGTCTACTCACGCCAACTTTTGGTTTTACCAACCATGGTGGCTTTCAGTTAAGTACTCCAGTCTACCTGAACCTTGCGCCTAATTACGATCTCACCTTTAGACCAGAAATCTATAGTAATCGTGGACTCATGTTAAATGGTGAGTTTCGCTATATGACTGAGAATTTTGGTGCGGGTAAAGTTTGGGGGGGTTACTTACCTGGTGATCGTGACTATAACAAAGAAGACCGTAAGGACTTACACTTAAATCACTTCTGGAAAATCAACCCACAGTGGTCCAGCAGTATCGATTATAACTATGTCTCAGATAAAGACTTCTTTACTGACCTCAATGACAACCCTAACTCTAAAACTGACTTAAACCAGCGTAGAGCATGGGAACTCAATTACGCCAATGGTTTTCCTGGCCTAAGTGCAAAACTTCGTGTTGAAAATTTCCAAACCTTGGATAAAAACATCCCTATGGTTGATCGACCATATGCCCGACTACCACAATTATTTGTGAATTATGTTGGTGGAAATCCAGTTGGTTTTGAATATGAGTACAACAACGACACAGCTTACTTTAAGAAAAATATCGATACGTCAGAACCATTGTCACAACCAAGTGGTGTACGTTTCTATAACCAATTTGCTACACGCTACAACTTTAGAAATCCGTGGGGTTTCATTGTTCCAGAGGCATCTGTGCGTTCCATTCATACTTCGTATGATCAGGACACCAGAGATAATGGAAACTATTCAAACACCAAGAACAATTCAGTCGTTGTGCCACAGTTTACTTTAGATACAGGATTAACCTTTGAGCGTGAAGGTAAGTTCTTACAAACGATTAGTCCCCGTGTATTTTACGCATATTCACCTTATAAAAATCAGGACACTAATCCAAACTTCGACTCAACCACTGCGTCAATTAACTATGACCAGCTGTTTAACCCAACCCGTTTTTATGGGCATGACCGACTCGATGACAACAATTTCACCTCTGTTGGTATTAGCTATAGTTTAGTTGACCCTGCAGGTTTAGAACGCCTGCGTGCTGGTGTGGGACAAAGCTTTTTCTTTGATGACCGCCGTGTCATCCTTACAAAAGACAGAGACAATGCTGAGATCAACACGGCTAGACGTACTGGTCCAATTGTCAGTCTCTCCAGTCAATTATCAAAAAATGTGACTGTTGCTGCCAACTCTGCTTGGATGTCTGATGGCAATAATGCACAACATGATTTACAGTTCTACTTTACAGGCAATCAAGGTAACCTTTATAACTTTGGTTATTTTTACCGTGACTATCTACCTGATCGTCAAGCTGCATACAATCAAGTTGTTGCATCATTTGTACAACCAGTTAAAGGCAACTGGCGTATTATGGGCCATGCGCAATATGACATCGACAATCACGTTGCACGTGAATATCTGCTCGGTGTAAATTATGAGTCTTGTTGCTGGGGTATCTCAGTTTATGGTCGTTCTTATTTTAACGACCTTGATGACGTTACATTACCTGATGCAAAACCAAAACGCGCGATCATGGCTGAACTCACGTTTAAAGGTTTAGGTGGTGTCAATAACAAATTGAGTTCATTACTAAACAGTCGTGTACTCGGCTATGACAAAGTTAATCAATCTTGGACACATTAATGAAGACAAACAATTTAAAAAAGCTTTTTCAAGCCACAGTTCTTAGCCTCGCCATGACGTCTTCTGTGCCTGTGTTTGCTGAATATAACGATCAAGTCGTTGCTGTAGTTGGAAATAGTGCTATTTTACAAAGTGACTTAGAACAAAGTGTTGCTGAAGCATTACACCAATTGAATGCACAAAAGAAAGAAATTCCACCAGAAAATGTATTACGTACTCAATTGCTCAATCAACTGATTTTACAAAATGCACAGCTTGAGCAAGTAAAGCGTTACGGTTTAAAACTCGATGAAAAAGCTCTCAATGATGCAGTAATGTCAGTTGCACAGAAATCAGGGGCAAATAGTTTAGAAGCTTTCCAACAAAAGCTCGATGGTATTGCACCAGGAGCGTATGAATTATTGCGTAGTCGTATTGCAAATGACCTTTTGATCCAACGTTTACGTCAACAACAAGTGATGTCTCGTATTAAAATCAGTGATCAAGATGTAGAGAATTTTCTCAAATCACCTGAAGGTCAAGCTGCTGTAGGTAGCCAAGCACATGTACTACATGTACGTGTTTCGGGTGGACAAAATGCCGCTGAGTTACAAAAAGTTGCTCAACAAGTCAAAACTGAACTCAATCAAACCAGTGATCTGAAACTGATTGAGAAAAAATATTCAACAGGCTCAATCCAAGTACAAGGTGCAGATATGGGCTATAGAGCACTCTCGGGTATTCCAGGAGAACTTGCTGCTCGCGTGAGTGTACTTAATCCTGGTCAAACCAGTGAGTTAATTACAGTTCAAGATGGCGTACATGTACTTAAATTGATTGATCGTAAGAGCGATGAGCAAAAAGCACTCGTTCCACAGTATAAAACACGTCATATTCTGATTAAGACATCTGAAATTGTCAGTGCCGATAATGCGAAACAGATGATCGATAGCATTTATAAACGCCTACAAGCAGGTGAAGACTTCTCTACCCTTGCTGCAACCTACTCTAATGACCCAGGTTCGGCTCAAGATGGTGGTAACCTAGGTTGGGTTAGCCCAGGAATGATGGTGCCTGAATTTGATCAACACATGCAAAATATCGCTGTCAATCAAATCACTGAACCCTTCCAAACTCAATTTGGTTGGCATGTACTACAAGTGACTGATACACGCCAGCAAGACATGACACATGAATACCAACAACGTATGGCACGACAGATCCTAGGTGAACGTCAATTCGATACAGAAGTTGATGCTTGGTTACGCGAGCTACGTAGTAATACTTATGTTGAAATCAAAGATCCAAACTTAGATCCTCGCAAAGCGAATAAATCTTAATCCACTCTAATTAGCTCAATAAATCTATATTTCGTGATTTATTGAGCTTTTTTTTAAGCTTTTTACTAGCCAACACATCATTGCAGGCAAATAAAAAGGCGCTTTAAGCGCCTTTTTATCATTGATCTAAAATCTATATCATCTATAGATTATCAATTAACGATTATTTTCATCATCTTGAGTGTCTTCAAATTTAGTTTCGTTTTCAAAACCATTTGAAGGTTGTGCACCGAAGCCACCTTGACCACCGAAACCGCCTTGACCGCCGAAGCCACCTTGACCACCAAAGCCTTGACCGCCGCCTTGGCCACCGAAGCCACCAGCTGCTTGTGAACCACCAGCCGCACCTACTGGGCGTGGGTTACGCGCAGGTACAACAGTAGAGATCGCGTGTTTGTAAACCATTTGGCTTACAGTGTTTTTCAGCAACACAACATATTGATCGAAAGACTCAATATGTCCTTGTAATTTAATACCATTTACAAGAAAGATTGATACTGGAATACGTTCTTTACGGAGAGAATTCAAGAACGGATCTTGTAAAGTTTGACCTTTAGACATTTTATACTCCAAAAATTAAAAAAAATCAGCGCAAAAACTATCTTTATTTTTCAATTAAAAATTTATAAAAAATTATAAATAAGATAGTAGGTAAATTTTGCTTTATCCGTATAAGTTTCGCAAGTCTTCTTGAGCCTGCTCAATCGACAAATATACGTTAAATTGATGAGTTTGTTGCAAAGATCGAAGCCAAGTGTATTGACGTTTTGCTAATTGTCGTGTCGCAAATAACGACTTTTCTTCCATTACAGCTTTATTTTTTAGGCTTCTGTCACTTTTTTGTAAAAAATCCAGTGCTTGTCGATATCCTACTGAACGTGCAGCGGGCAGATTATCGTTGAGATCGTATTTTTCCATAAGAAACTCGACCTCATTCAAAAAACCAATTTTCCACATTTTTTGCAATCTTAATTCAATCCTTGCGTGTAACTCTGCACGATCTGGTAATAATGCATAATTTTGAAAAGCATAACTATATGGCTGATTCTTCACTTGTTTCGCTTGCAACTGGGTTATTGGCTCACCAGTTAAACGATAAACCTCCAATGCACGAATAATCCGTTGCTTATCACTGGGCTTAAACTTAATGGCAGCTTGCGGATCTACACGTTGAAGTTCCGCATAAACACTCTCCCACCCCTGTTCAGCTGCTTGCTGCTCAATATCCGCACGCACATGAATATCTGCGCTAGGTAAATGGTCAGAAAGCCCTTCCAATAGTGCTTTGAAGTAGAGCATTGTACCACCAACCAAAATAGGCGTCTTCCCTCGAGCATGGATCTGATCAATCAATGCCGTGGCATCTGTCACAAACTCGGCAGCCGAATAGACTTCAAGTGGAGTAATAATATCTATTAAATGATGGGGATAGAGCTGTTGTTCTTCCTTGGTCGGCTTTGCAGTACCAATATCCATATCCTGATAAACTAATGCAGAGTCGACGGAAATCAATTCATAATTTCCACGCGCATAAAGCTCACATGCCAATGCAGTTTTACCACTCGCTGTTGGCCCCATCAAATTAATTACGGGCAATTGTGTTGCCATGCGCCGTTACTCTCCTCGTGCAAATAATTTATCTAATTGACTTAGCGGAAATGCGCGCCAAGTCGGACGACCATGATTACACTGACTGGCAAATTCGGTTTGTTCCATTTGACGTAACAGTGCATTCATTTCCGATAAGCTCAACATCCGATGCGCACGAACTGCGCCATGACAAGCCATTCCAGCCAGAATTTGATCTCGTTTTTGCTGTAATGCCAGCACCTCATCATTTGGATCTAGATCACCCAATAATTGCGCAATTAATACATTAAAATCAGCTTTTTGCAAAATAGCAGGTACACCACGAACAATAACTTGTTCTTCACCATAAGCATCAAGTTCAAGACCAAAGCGTAATAACTGCGGTTTTAAATCTTCAACTCGCGCAGCCTGCATACGACTAATACTGATCACTTTAGGAATCAACAACTGCTGTGAAGACCAAAACTCAGGTTTATCCCAAGCAAGTTTCATCTGTTGCAACAATATCCGCTCATGCGCAGCATGCATATCGACGATAATCAGGCCTTCGTGGTTTTGCGCAAGTATATAGATGCCATGCAGTTGCGCAATAGCAATCCCCAATGGAAACTCGTCTACTTTTTCAGTGGCTGTTTGATTGAGCACACCTTGATCAATAGCTTTAACTACACCTGAGACCACAGGATCTTCTCTAAGTGGTGTTAGGTATTGTTGTAATGCTTGCCCACCATCAGCTGCCTGATAATGCTGTGACGGCTGCCTATAGGCGCTTTGTCCTTCCGAACTTGTAAAGTCATTGAGCACATCGGGATCTGATTGTATTTGAGCGCCTGAATTTACTTGTGCTACAGGAGTCACGTCACTGCTGTGCAAATTAAATTGATTTTGATAACGCGGCTGCGGTGTAACATCTTGCTGTTCTGGTGTAACTTTCATTGCCTGAGCGAGATCAGTGGTCGCTGTCTGAAATTGCGCCAATGTTGTTTTAGCATAATGTCGAACAAACTCATGTACTTCACGCTGATTTAAAAAGCGGATCTCATGCTTGGTTGGATGAACGTTCACATCTATTTGTTCAGGATCAACTTCAAGAAACAGTAAGTAACCTGCATGTTGATGCCCATGTAAGATGCCGTCATACGCCATACGTAAGGCATGTGATATCGTTTTATCTTTAACAATACGACCATTCACATAGACGAACTGCAAGTCAGCCTGTGGACGTGCGTCAGACGGATGACCTAACCAACCACTTAAACGCATGCTGATACTGTCAGCATCGATCCAGTAGGCATTTTCGGTAAACTGACGACCAATAAGTTGTTGAACGCGCTGAAAACGTAGCTCGCCACTGTCTGCAACAGGCAAATTTAGACGGATATTATCATTATGTTCAAGCACAAAACGAATATCGAAATGGGTGAGCGCCATACGACGAATAATTTCTTCGATATGGCCAAATTCAGTCGCTGGCTTTTTTAAAAATTTACGACGTGCAGGGACATTAAAGAATAGGTCTTGCACCCGAACATGCGTACCACGCTGCATGGCCATCGCCTGTACTTGTTGATGATCAATAGCCGTACCATTGATCTCAACTTGATAGCCTACACCACTTTCATCTTGACTACTGCTCAAACTTAAACGAGAAACCGCTGCAATCGAAGCTAATGCTTCACCGCGAAAACCTAAACTAACAATCGCATGCAGATCTTCTGAACTTTGAATTTTACTGGTGGCATGACGAGTAACTGCCAACGCCAAATCATCAGCATGAATTCCTCGGCCATTATCAATAATCTCAATTAAGGTACTGCCACCCTGTGCAACACGGACGATTAATTCTGTAGCGCCAGCGTCAATTGCATTTTCAACTAATTCTTTGACTACAGATGCAGGACGTTCAATCACTTCACCCGCTGCAATTTGGTTGGCAAGTGCAGGATCTAGACTTCGAATACGTCGTTGGCTTAATGCCTGTTCATTCATAGTGTTAACCTTTCAGAAGACCATTGTTATTCTTAAGTGTAATATCAATCAAATTTATACAGCTGCGCGCAGAGCTTCTAACAAAACAGCTGAATCAAAGCTCAAGTTTACAATACGCTGTTGTTCATCTTCTGACTTATTAATTTCGATAACCATATCTGCCGCAGGAATCTCATCTCCTCCTTTAGATGGCCATTCAAATAAGAATAATGCACCTTCGACATCCAAATAATCTCGAATACCCATTAACTCAAGTTCATATGGATCATTAAGACGATATAAATCGAAATGATAAATCGATTGATCTCTGATTGAATAAGGCTCGACCAAGGTATAAGTTGGACTTTTAACCGCACCTTGATGCCCTATACTTTGCAACCAATAACGTGTCAAAGTTGTTTTACCTGCCCCCAAATCACCAATCAAATACACAACGCCTTGCTGCATATATTGAGCTAAAATTTGTGCAAGTTGCTGCGTATTTTGCTCATCTAATAATGGATATTGAAAGGAATATTGCATTGGATTCACTATATAAAACTAAACTGCCATTATAATAGCACCAGCAACTTTCAAAACCTACGCTACTGCACATTGCCACGGTACGATTATTTACCCGATGATGAAGCTTTAGCACACCGCACAATGAATCGAAACTATGTCTGCAACTCCTTCTTTACGTTTTACACCACCTATGCGTGATGGCGTCAGTGCCAGTCAGGTATTTTTACCTCGACTCTCACATAACGCATCCAGTTTATTTGCTTATCTCTGTGATACCTTTGCACATATTTCTGCCGCTGAATGGCAACAACGTTTTCAAGATGGTTTGATTATTGATATGCAGGGTCGGACATTGACACTCGATAGTCCGTATTTAGCAGAACAACATATTTATTATTATCGTTTTTTGGATAATGAAATTCACGTTCCATTTTATGAAAATATCTTATTTGAAAATGAAGATTTGCTAGTTGTTGATAAACCACATTTCTTAACAATGAGCCCTACTGGACAGTATTTACAAGAAACGCTGTTAGTTCGTTTAAAACGCCGAACGGGGAATGCTGAGCTGAGTCCAATTCACCGCTTAGATCGTGAAACTGCAGGTGTGGTGTTATTTGCTAAACGCGCTGCCACCCGAGGCTGCTATCAACAATTATTTGCACAGCGTTTAGTTGAGAAAAGCTATCATGCCATTGCTGCTTACCGCCCTACGTTACACTTTCCCTTACGGTTAGCTTTACGTATGGAAAAATCAGACCCTTTCTATACGATGCGTGTTGTTGAAGGCGAACCTAATACTGAAACACAGCTACAGTTACTTGAACATAATTCTATTTGGGCCAAATATTTACTAAAACCTAAAACAGGTAAACAGCATCAACTGCGCGTACATCTCAACCATCTTGGTATCCCTATCCGTAACGATCGTTTTTATCCAAACATTCAACACCAAGCTGCCGATGATTTTTCAGCACCTTTGCAATTACTTGCACATCAAATTAGCTTTACAGATCCTATCAGCAAGCAAGCACAATATTTTTATAGTCAACAAATGCTCGAAATATAGGAAAATAATTTCAACGTAATGACAAAAAATACACTTTTAGTGTTTTTGACATTGAAATTACATGTTGTTTGTTTAGAATATGTTATCCAACGAAGTGTTGTCTGATTAAAAATGAGAAAAACTGAAGTCTATCAAGTCCGCCTAGATTCACAAGAAAAAAAGCAGGCTTTTGCAGTATTTAAGCAGCTGGGAATTACCCCTGCTCAAGCAGTACGTCTGTTTTTTAAACAAGTTGTATTGACCAAGTCCATCCCTTTTGCAATTGAAAACCAAAGTATTAACATGGAGCAATTGCTGAAGCTGAAAAAGATTAAACAAGATTTAGAGCCACAAGACAAAAATATAGATCTTGAAAATGACGATGATTTATTTGCTGAACTCAACGCATTACTTGGTGAAAATAACTCGCCACAAGAACCGCACTAAATGAATTTGGTTACATAAACTGATTGTTTTTACAGCGTATTTATTACTAAACTCCATTTTGATCCTGTTCATTACTCAACTTGCATTGCATGATTTAAATGAACAGCCTCAATATAAGCATCAAAAATGGAGCATAGTATGATTGTTCGACGTGCCTGTAGTGATGATTTAAGCGCATTAGCGATATTATTCGATGAATACCGCCAATTTTATCAGGTTCAATCCGAACCCGAACTCTCTTATCAATTTTTAAAACAAAGATTGGAAAATCAACAAAGTGTCATCTTTGTTCATATCAAGGACCAGCAACTCACTGGTTTTGTTATTTTATATCTGGGGTTCTCTTCAGTTGCATGTAAGCACTACTACATCTTAGATGATGTCTATGTAAGTCCACAGTTTAGACGACAAGGTTCTGCGCGGCAGCTTATTGACACAGCAATCCTATTTGCCCGCCACAATGCCGCATTTAAAATCTGTCTACGTACAGAACTCAACAATATTCGTTCACATCAACTCTATGAAAGTATGGGCTTTATCAAAGATACGGAGTATCAAGAATATCACTACTATTTAAATCCTCGTCCACTCAATCAAATAACCCAGTAATCATCTAAATCTGTAGGTTCGCTTGTGGATCTCTTAATAAGGAAACTTGCTCGTCGTTGAGATACTGCCATTGTCCTAATGCCAAATGAGTCAGTTGCAAAGCGCCCATTTGCGCACGATGTAAGCTCTCCACTTTGTTACCCACAGCTGCCAACATTCTTTTAACCTGATGATATACACCTTGGTGTATCGTCATTTTAAGACTGTATTCTGACAACTGAACCACATCAGTTGCAGCAAAGACCCCCAGCTCATTGCGCAGCTCTACACCATTGCTTAGACCGAGCAGCTGCTGCTCAGTGACTGGATCTACACAATGCACATGATAGACCTTAGGCACATGTTTTTTGGGATGTGTTAAAGCTTGTAGTAACTTACCATCATCAGTAAGAAGTAGTAGTCCTGTCGTATCTTGATCTAATCGCCCTACACACTGTAAACCGCGTTGCAATAAAACTTGATCAAACAAGTCAAATACACTCAAATGATGCGTTGCTTGATGTGAGCACTCATAACCCTGCGGTTTGTGTAAAGCAATATAGACTTGCTCACGATATTGATACTCTTGACCAAATACACTAAAACTTAAACCAGACAACTCTAAATTTTGCTTAGCATTACTTGCAACAACACCATCAATAAGCACAGCCCCTTGTTTAATCAATTGTTGACAATGCTTTCTTGAACCAAAACCTTGGGATTGTAAAATTTTCTCTAAATTCATAAGACGATTACCAGACATGTTCATTCATTTTAGCCGAAGCACGCACACGGGCACAGTCCCAAACGCATAAAGCAGTCTTTTAGCCAGTGCTCGGCTATTTTATAATCGCCTATGTTCGATCAACTCCTTTTATTGATATTGATCTCGTATAATAAAAAACGCCTATTTAGCAATGAGTATGTTATGAGTCTTTCTGGTCTAGATCTAAACCTAATGGTATTAATCGTATTATTAGCATGTGGAGTATTGAGCCATAACAGTGCCATTACCATTGCTGCAGCTGTATTGATTATTTTTAGAATGACGCCTTTACAGGTCTATTTTCCTTATTTACAAGATTATGCCTTACACATAGGGATTATCGTCCTCACAATAGGTGTACTTACCCCTATCGCGAGTGGCAGAATCGCAGGTGATGCGATTTTAAAATCTTTTTTTAGTTGGAAGTCGGTACTGGCAATCTTAGTGGGTGTTGCGGTTGCATGGTTAGGTGGTCGTGGTGTTAAATTGATGACCAATCAACCGAATATTGTTGCAGGTTTACTGATTGGTACAGTTGCAGGTGTTGCCTTATTGCGTGGTGTACCTGTAGGCCCGCTGATCGCAGCGGGCATTTTGTCACTGGTCATCGGTTATAGCTAATCACTGATAATACACTGTACGTTTTTGAGAGAACTTTTCCAGTTGTTTTAAGAAACCCTCAAAATAACTTTTTTGCGTTTCTTCAGTACGGTAGCCCGCGTATAAAGTTCGTCTTAAACCCTGTGCTGCAACACAATCAAAGCGACGTGAGGTTACCCACCCTTTTTGTTCATATTCGTAGACAACCCAATCTGGTAAGGCTGCAAAACCACGTCCACTAGCAACCAATTGAATTAACATCTGAGTTAACTCTGTAGTGCGTATGTTTTTAGGTTGAATATTCGCAGGTATAAACAAATGCGCCATAATATCCAGACGATGTTTATCTACTGGATAAGTGATCAAGGTTTCTTCGGCCAAATCTTCTAGCAGCACGTGTTCCTTACGAACTAATGTATGCGTGTTTGATAATACCAAGCGTGATTCATATTCAAAAATAGGGAAATACTCTACCCCCTTCATGGCAATCGGATCAGCTGTTATTAATAAGTCAAACTCTGCATTTTGCAGCAACTCATGTGGATTAGCTTGGAAACCTGAAGCAAAATCCAGATCAACATCGGGATACTGTTGACGATATTGATTGAGCAACGGCATTAACCAATCAAAACAACTATGGCACTCAGAAGAAAAAATAATACGCCCAGTCTGTCCATGCACAATACGAGTAATATCGGACTGAGTAACCTGAAACTGAGGTAATACTTCATCTGCCAATTGCAATAAGCGTTGACCAACATTTGAGAAGGTCACAGGACGACTGCGGCGGTTTACCACCTCTACCCCATACCAATGATCTAACTCTTTAAGTTGATGTGAAATTGCAGAAGGTGTTAAACATAGATCATTAGCTGCCGCAACCAATGAACCATGTTCTCGTAATGCAGCTAAAGTTTTTAAATGGCGAATCTCTAACATAATACAAGTCAGTGTGAATTTTACTCAGTATACAATGAAGTTAATTAGTTTGTCTCATGATGAATGCTCTTTAATTATATTTCTAACAGATGAATATTATTAACTTTATAATCACAGCAAAGTAAAATAGGGCGTATAGATACATGATCGTCCCTATTCACAAGACTGCTCTGATTGGGGCATACTTAACCCTTTGTAAAATGTTAATATTAATAGTCACCTTGATGTGTACTTTCCTTAGGTAATTGATGACCACAATTTGGACAATAACAATAGTGCTGACGTTGTGCTTGTAATGCTTGTTCTTTTTGTTCTCGTATCAACTTACGAATAATATCTTCAGTTTGTTCAACTGTAAGCCCAACTTGTCTACGAATTTCTTCAATTTTCTTATGGTCTTTGACCAAATCTATATCTTGATGATGTAATAGCGTTTGAAATTTTAATTCAAGTTCATGTTTGCGTGCTTCTAACTCATTGGCAATACCTGTTGCTAAGATACCCGCTGGTAATGCAGCAAGACCTAAGCCTAAAATCGTAATCAAAGCACCTAAAAACTTACCTAAGGGTGTAATTGGCGTTACATCGCCATAGCCCACTGTGGTCAATGTGACTACCGCCCACCACATCGAAGCCGGAATAGAACTATAAACATGTGGCTGTGCCTGATTTTCAACGATATAAACCCCAGCAGCAGCCATAACAATCAGTATAGATAAAATAAATAATACAGCCTGAAATGAACCTTTCTCGCGCTCAAGGACACGTAATAAAATCTGTAAAGAGGTAAAATAGCGGGTTAATTTGAGCAGACGTAATAATCGAAGCGTACGTAAAATACGTAAATCAAGATGTACAAAGAAGTTAATATATGCAGGTAAGATCGCAAGCAGATCAATAATCGCACCACCACTGGTTACCCATTGCCAGCGTGTCTTCCAAGCACTTTGTTCAGGTTTCTCTTCTACCACACTCCACATTCTTAATAAATATTCAGCTGTAAAAATAGTGATTGAAATATTCTCAAACCAATCAAACAACCGTTTATGTTCAAAATATATACTATTGACTGTTTCTAAAATGACTGCAAAGACATTGGCAAGAATTAAAACAATCAGTGCCATATTAATGGCTAAGCTCAACTTTGATTGATTGTTCTCGTCATGTAAATAATCATAAACAAACTTTCGAAGTAACAACCAGGTTTGTGCAATCATAATGTGGACTAAAATTTAAAATATACTTTATGGTAAATAAATCATAAAAAATTAACAAATCTGAATCTGTACTTTGAAATTTGTTTTGAACTATTAAAACTGAGAAATCTACACTGAAAAACCCTGTTTCGCTCCCCATTCAAAAATAACGTTTTATTATTGTTGCAATATTCATTATATTGGTCGGATTTTTCCCGTATCTAGAATGATATGGCTTCGGCGGTATCACCCTTATTGGTATATTTATGTCATCAGAACAGAGTAAATTGAAGCATGGTTTAAGTAATCGACATATCCAGTTGATTGCTTTAGGTGGTTCAATCGGAACTGGTCTCTTCCTCGGTATTTCCCAGACCATTAAACTTGCAGGTCCTTCAGTCATTCTTGGCTATGCGATCGCAGGCCTCATTGCATTTTTCATGATGCGTCAACTTGGTGAAATGGTGGTCGAAGAACCCGTCAGTGGCTCATTTAGCTTTTTTGCCTACAAATTCTGGAGCCCTTTTGCAGGCTTTATGTCAGGTTGGAACTACTGGGTACTCAACGTTCTGGTTTGTATGGCAGAACTGAGTGCAATTGGGCTGTATGTACAGTACTGGTGGCCTGAAATACCCAATTGGGTTTCTGCACTGGGCTTCTTTATATTTATTAACATCATTAACTTAAGTCATGTCAAAATTTTTGGTGAAATGGAATTTTTATTTTCCATCATTAAAATTTTAGCCATTATTGGCATGATCGGTTTCGGTGCGTATTTACTTGCTAGCGGTCGTGCTGGTGAAGCTGCTTCTGTTTCCAACTTATGGGCACTTGGTGGTTTCTTTCCGAATGGCTATACGGGTTTAATTATGGCCATGGCGATTATTATGTTCTCTTTCGGGGGAATTGAATTGGTCGGTATTGCTGCAGCAGAAACTAAAAATCCAACTCAAACGATTCCTAAAGCGATTAATCAAATCGTTTATCGTGTCTTGTTATTTTATGTCGGTACAATTTTTATCTTATTGTCACTCTACCCGTGGAATCAAATCGCTGAAGGCGGTAGTCCATTTGTGCTGATCTTTGATGCACTTGGTAATGTTGGCGTTGCAGCAGCACTGAACTTTATCGTTTTAACAGCAGCAATTTCAGTCTATAACGGCACCAGTTATGGCACCAGTCGTATGTTATTGGGTCTTGCTGAACAAGGCAATGCGCCTCGCGTACTCAGCAAAATTAATAAACGTGGCATTCCCTATGCTGCGATTTTATGCTCTGCCTTTGTTACAGCGATCTGTGTATTCCTCAACTATATCTTCCCAGAAGACGCCTTTAAATTACTGATGAGTTTGGTGGTTTCAGCGATTGTAATTAACTGGACAATGTTGTCTTTGACACACATTAAGTTTAAAAAATCGATGATTCAACAGCAAAAAACCACGCTTTTTCCAAGTATTGCTTATCCACTGACTAACTATATCTGTGTCGTATTTATGATGGGGATTTTAGTGATTATGTGGAATACACCTGCTATGCGTATCGCAGTGATTTTGATTCCAGTTTGGTTATTATGTTTGGGTACAGCTTATTATTTTAAAACCCGTAAAAACGCTCAATAAACCTACATCGTAAGAAAATGACCTAGATAGATCATTTAAGAGCAATATTTAGCCCTCAGTTAAATTTCTACTTAATTGAGGGTTTTTTATTGTTCAAGTTTCTTAAATATATGCCCCCAAAGATCAAAACCATATGCCATAGCAATAAACTGATGTTCATTATATTTTAAAGCATGGCTCTTGATGACACATGAGAGCACACTAAAACATACATCATACTGTCTATGTATATTTCTTCATATCAGCCTTTTTGCTGTTGATTATTGGAGGAAGTCTTGCAGAGATGTTTAGTCTACACTTAACGCATTTACAGCTACAATTCATAGAATAAAACCACATTATTATAAAAAATTCTGTAGAGAAAATAGTTCTGTTAAACATACATTTAATTGTTAATATCTGAATTACATATTAAAAAGTGAAAGTACCACAATGACTAATATAGAAAATAAGAAACTGGCTATTTTAGATGCATTTCAGCAACAGATCGTCATATTGAATATCAACACGGCTCAAGTCGAAACCATTATTCACGACATTGGTCATGGTGATGGCATACAGATTGATATCGACAATGGCTATTTCTACTGGACAGATATGGGGCCAAATCGAGATGGAGAAGACTTTTTACATGCTGATGGTGCTATTTTCAGAAGTAAATTAGATGGCAGTGAAAAACAAAAAATATTGGGTAATGGGCAATTATATACACCTAAGCAATTAAAATTTGATGAGGTAAGTCAAAAGTTGTATTGGTGTGATCGTGAGGGTGGCGCGATTTATCGTGCAGACACTGATGGTGGTCATCTTGAAACGTTACTTAATCGAGGTCAGGCTGGAGTATATCCCAAGAATAAGCTAGATCAATGTGTTGGTATTGCACTAGATAAAGCCAATGGCCATCTTTATTGGACGCAAAAAGGAACAGTAAAAGGTCATATGGGCCGTATATTTCGCGCGGATCTGGATTATTGCAACTCTAGCCCATGCCATAATATTCAGACATTACTTAATCACCTCCCCGAACCTATTGATCTAGAAATTGATGATCAAAATCGAATATTGTACTGGACAGATAGAGGTGCGCCACCAGATGGAAACTCATTAAATTGCGCAAGAATAACAGCGAGTGGTCTAAAAGATCATCAGGTATTGGTTCGTGGTTTTAAAGAAGCGATTGGATTAGTCTTAGATGGGCCACATATTTATGTTTCTGAATTATTAGGATCTGTTTATCGAGTTCACTTAAATAGCTTGGAAAAAGAATTATTTTACTCAGACGGTCAAGCAATAACGGGGATGGTTCTTTACTCAGAAAAATAAGCTATTTTAAAATTATTTTATTGCTTGTTCTTTATTTTAAAACCCCAGTCAAAGTTTATATTGAACTGGGGTTTGTTGTTTAATACACATGACCGAATAGATCATTTATATTAAAGATCGCACAACTTACTGCTGTACTGCTGGAAAACCGTCTTCAGCCAAAGCAACTAAAATTTGATCAAGATCAGCTGAGCTGGTCAGATTAACTAATTTTTTACTGACATCAATATCAACTTTTGCTTCTGGGTCAATGGATTGAATAGTTGCAGTCACGCCACGTGCACAGCCACCACAAGTCATGTTTTCGATAATTAGTTGCATGGAGTTGCTCCTGATAAATTCATAATGTTGTTAACAGTTCCTAGGCTAAACCTTGCCACAGTGACAGAGTCAAGCCTAAGTTAGAGATAATTCATATCAAAATTATGTGTTGAATAAGCTGCTTATTAAGCACTCATCCCTTTTTCCAATTGATCCAAAATACTGCATTCAGGATGTTCATTGCCCGCGCAGCACGAAACTGACTGTTCGAGTGCCTTAACCATATCCTGCATCGTTTTAATTTTGGCATTCAAGGTTGCAATGTGCATGGAGGCTAAACGTTTTACCTCCGCACTGCTTCGATCTGTATTACGCCATAACGATATGAGCTCTTTCATCTGCTCTGAGGAAAAACCCAATTCACGCGCATGTTTTATAAATGCCAATGTTTTTAAATCCTGACCAGAGTAGATCCGATAACCCGCATCAGAACGCCGTGCTGGCTCAATCAATCCGATCTCTTCATAATAACGAATCATCTTTGCAGAGATGCCCGTATGTTTTGCGACTTGACCGATATTCATTTTTATCCTCCAGTCAGAGTAAATTACAATGGATCAGTTACTATTTGAGTTCAACAGCTTTGAATGCTTTTAATCTTAAAGCATTACTTAGTACAAATACCGAAGATAGTGCCATTGCGCCAGCAGCGAAGATGGGTGAAAGTAATATACCAAAACTTGGATATAACAGCCCTGCTGCAATTGGGATTAATGCCACATTATAAGCAAATGCCCAAAATAAGTTTTGTTGGATATTTTTCATCGTGGCCTGACTCAAAGCAATCGCATTTGGAATACCCACCAAACTGCCTGACATCAGTACAACATCCGCAGCTTCGATCGCAACATCTGTTCCTGTACCTATGGCCAATCCGACATCTGCTTGTGCCAGTGCAGGCGCATCATTAATCCCATCACCAACATAAGCAACATAACCATAACGCTGTTGTAGTTGCTTAATCGCCTGAACCTTACCTTCGGGTAAAACCTCTGCAATAACATCGTCAATCTTCAACTGTTGAGCAATCGCTTCAGCGGTGTGTCTGTTATCCCCAGTAATCATGGCAACGCTTAGACCTAAACGGTGTAATTCTCGAATTGCACTAAAAGTACTGTCTTTAATTTGGTCTGCTACAGCAACAATTGCAGCTAATTGCTGATCTACAGCTACATAAAGAGGCGTTTTTGCTGCTTTACCTAAGCGCTTGGCTGTATCTGCAAATTGAGTCAGGTCTAAACCTAACTTTTCCATGAATCGGTCAGCACCGATCTGGATTAAATGTCCATCAATTTCAGCTTCAATCCCATACCCTGTAATCGAGTTAAAATGATCAACTTGCTGCAATGACAAACCACGTGCTGTAGCAGCTTCAACAATTGCCTGTGCAATCGGATGTTCAGACTTCGCTTCTACTGAAGCAACCTGTGCCAATACTGTATCGTGGTCAAAACCTTGCAACACTTCAAAATCACTTAAGCTCGGCTTACCTTCAGTTAAGGTACCCGTTTTGTCTAAAGCAACTACACGTGCATTTTTCAAGCCCTGAAGTGCATCACCCTTGCGAAATAACACACCAAGTTCAGCAGCACGGCCTGTACCCACCATAATTGAGGTTGGTGTCGCGAGTCCCATTGCACATGGACAGGCAATAATAAGCACTGCAACTGCATTCACTAAAGCAAAACTTAAAGCAGGCTCAGGACCAAACCACAACCAAACTAGAAATGTAAGCAAAGCTAATAACATGACTGCTGGAACAAACCACAAAGTAATCTTATCGACTAAAGCTTGAATTGGAAGTTTAGTACCTTGTGCTTGTTCAACCATTCGAATGATTTGTGCCAATACTGATGAACTACCCACGGTTGTTGCTTGAATACGCAAACTCCCTGTTTGGTTCACTGTTCCACCAACAACCTGACTTCCTGTAGTCTTTTCTACAGCAAGTGGTTCACCCGTCATCATTGACTCATCAATATAGCTTTGTCCAGAAAGCACTTCACCATCAACAGGTACACGCTCACCAGGACGCAGTTCAATGACCATTCCTGAGCGAACCTCAGCGATCGGTAATTCAACCAATGTGCCCTCTTGTTCAACTCGTGCTGTTTGAGGCTGTAATCCTAATAAATGTTGAATTGCCTGTGAGGTTCGACCTTTAGCCTTCGCTTCGAAATAGCGGCCCAATAAGATGAGAGCAACAATAACCGCCGCTGCTTCAAAATAAACATTGACTGTACCAGCGGGTAACAACTGTGGCATAAATGTCGCAACAATCGAATAACAATATGCCGCAAATGTCCCCACGGCCACCAAAGAGTTCATATCAGGTGCTAGACGTAATAACGCAGGAATACCGTGCTGATAAAAACGTCGACCAGGAAAAACTAAAATCAGTGTGGTTAGAACAAACTGTATCAACCAACTATTGTGTGTTCCCAATGTCGCACTGATCAATTGATGAAAGGCTGGGATCAAATGCGAGCCCATTTCCAAAATAAACACAGGCAGTGCCAAAGCAGCAGCTATAAATAAATCACGCTTTAATTGTGCTTGCTCTTGTGCCTTTTTATCTGCGTGACTGGTATTATCTTGCTGACTCAGTAAAGTCGCTTGATAGCCTGCACGTGCAACCGCTTGAATCAACTGATCCGTAGTGACACTAGATGCAGCTTCGATCGTCGCTTGCTCTGTTGCTAGATTCACCTGTGCACGCTGCACACCTGTAACTTTGGACAACGCCTTCTCGACCCGTCCAACACATGAAGCACAGGTCATTCCTTCAACACGCAGCACTATTGCAGGCTGTGCTTTTACAGCAAAACCAGCACGTTTCACAGCAGCTTCGATGACAGAGCGATCGAGTACATGCTCACTCTCAATGAAAGCTGTTTCTGTCGCAAGATTCACGGAGACAGCACTCACCCCATCTACCTTTTTCAAAGTACGTTCAACTCGCCCTACACAGGATGCACAAGTCATACCTTCAATGAGGATACTGTCTTGATACTGTGTATTTTGCTCTAATTTATTACTCATACGGCTATCCTCAAATCATTGAGTAAGATCATGCTATTAGCTTAAAGATTACCGCCATGGTAAGGTCAAGCTTTTCTCAATATTTGCGCATTTTTCTTTACATAACCCTGCAAAAGTAACAAGTTAAATGCTACAAAAACAAATAAACACTCAGCGGTTATAAACAATAAAACAAATACACAGGATTCAATTTGAGCTGACAAATGAAAACTTTGACAATGATTTTTCTTCTTTTAACTGTTCAAACGAGATGTTTCTAATGATTTTGATGCCACATAAAAAATACACCTGCATAGCACTTGGTCTAATGATTAGTCTGAGTAGTAGTCAACTCTTTGCACATAGTAAATTGGTCAGTGCCTCACCTGCGGCTGAAAGCACAATTGCCAAATCACCCAAACAAATCACTATAAGCTTCAATGAAAAGACGGTTTTAAAAAAAATTGAATTACACGATGCCAATCATAATGTGATACCGCTAAAATTTAAGCCACGCATGCGGCATCACAACACTATACGTTCAACATCCCTGCCCTTAAAGATGGCACTTATAACGTACATTGGAAGTTAAAAAGCAAAGATCAACATCTCATCGACGGTTCATATAAATTTATAGTGGATCAAACTGCACCATAAAACAAATACTGAACAAACAACACAGTGCATTCACCATAGTCAATATTAAAGCCCAAAAACTATGGTGAACTCAAATCAAACCACACGCATGACTACAGACACAAACCAATTAAAAATGGACCAAATAATACCATCATAATTCCAGAAACGATCATCGACAAACTAGCAATAACCGCTTCCTGTGGATGCCGTTGCTGAGCACAAGCAATCCCCATCGCATGGGCTGCATTGCCCCAAGCTGCACCATTAGCAAGATAATGGTTAAAGCGCAGTGCCAATAACACCAAATCACCCACAATCATGCCGACCAAACCCGTAATCACGGTAAATAAAGGAACCAAGCTAATAGATCCCCCAATTTGCTCAGTTAAAGCCAGAGCAAAAGGAATCGAAATGGAGCGTGCCAATAAACTGTTGGTCAATACCGTGTCAAAATCAAAGTAAATAGCAAATAACCAACTACTAAATACGCCAACAAACATCGCAATACATGAGCTCAGCAGTAATACTTTAAAGTGTTGCTGAATCACGGCGCGATAGTTGTACATTGGGATTGCAAAGGCCACAGTAACAGGCCCTAACATCGCGACCAGATACTGGTTATACATATGGTATTCAGCATATGGTCGATCAAAAATCACCAAAACTGCAATGCTTAACAGTGACACCAAGATAATCGGCGATAGGATAATTTTTTGAGTGCGTAAAAATAACTTTTTACAAAGCAAGTAAAGGATCAAGGTCAGGGCAAGAAATAATAATCCCATCGTATTCATGATTGCGCCTGCTGCGTAGATTTACGCAATAGCCACTGAATACTCCATACACTACTCACCATAACGCAAATCGTACTCACAGTAATCGCAAAAACTAACTGTCCGCCACGCTGCCAAAGAAGCTCTTGATATTGAATAAGCCCAACAACTGGAGGAATGAAAAACAACAGCAGATTACGCAGTAAAAACTGTGCGCCTTGTTCCACCATACTCAGTTTTATCCACTTCAACTGTAATAACAGCAGAAGTAAAAACAATCCCAATACCCCAGAGGCTATGGGTAATTGAAACGTTGTTTGAATCAGATCGGCCGCGGCCCAGACGAGAATAATCAATGCCAGCTGACTGAGCACAGTCAAATGATGTTGGAACTTCATTTATCTTTAAACCTTGAAATTCGGTATAAAATACCGATGCAAATCCTTTGCAAACTCATCTATCGCAGTTAACGTTACAGCACAAAAAAGCAGTTCATCGTGTATTAAAATCTGACTATGCTTTGAGTTGCACAGATTGCTGTTTTGACTGTAGATGATTTTGCAAACGGGTCTGCATGAATTCACCATATACAGAGAGTTTTTCATAGATATGCTCTGTATAAAACATATCATCAATCAAGTGTTGTAATTGTTGATCACGATAATCAACACAACCATGCAATAACTCAGCATTAAGTCTGGCAAACTGCTGACAAAGTTCGCTATAACACGTGTCCTTGTTTTTAAATAACAGCTTACGAAAATTTAATGGTGCATCTATTTGCAGATTATCTAAGGAAGCTGTAGACAATACCTTGATTTTGATTTGGAAAAACTTTTCCAGTTCTGCACATTTTTGTTGATCAATCTCCAAGGGGCTCAGCAAAAATATACTGGAAATATCCGAACGACATAACGCTTTCACCAAAGCCAAATGCAGAAAATCAACATCAGATAAATCATCTGGCATCAAATCAATCACCAGATTCAAAGCATCTAATGCTTCAAAATCTTGTCTAAACTGTTTTGCTTCAGCCTGATAATATGGATTAAATACATCTAATACCGCAGCTGTTGCAGGCGTACTGTAAATAACCTTTTGATTGAGATTGGCCAATACAAAAGGTGCAAACAAATAAGCCAAACTCGCATGATCCCGTGGAATCGCAGTTTGAATAATCGTATGGGTGTTGGCTTTGGAGAAATTGCGTAATACTTTTGAACGCAATAACGTGGCCTCAATATTAACATATTGCTGCTGTAATATACTGTAGATTGAATTGGAAAAACGCTCCACGCCTAATATTTCAGCTATAGCATTTAACTGTGTCGTCACAAACATGTATTTACCCTTTATTGTCAGTCCATTTTTAATCAATTGTCTGAACGATGCACTGATTGAATGACTATTCTGCAATAAAAATCTTAGGGGTTATAGCAACAAATACTGTAAAAAAAAATATAACAGATCGAATCTGTTTTTATAAATCTGTTATAAATTTTCGCTAATTTTCTGTATCTACTCAAACCATGTTTTGCACTGCACTATTTAAATAATATTTTAACTCGGTAGTGATGATGAAACGATCTACGCGTTTAAAACTGATTATTGAGCAGCGACAGTGTTCTACAACTGTGCTCACTACTGCAGTAAATACTAGCTTGGGGAGTTGCACATGAGTTTGGGTTTAACCGCCTTAGAATTGGCACGTATTCAATTCGCTTTTACAGTTTCTTTTCATATTATCTTCCCTGCCACCTCAATTGGTTTGGCATGTTTTCTTGCGCTTTTAGAATGGAAATGGTTACGTACACAAAATCCAGTCTATCGCGATCTTTTTAAATACTGGATCAAAATCTTTGCCATTGCATTTGGTATGGGTGTTGTTTCAGGCGTTGTTATGAGCTATCAGTTTGGAACAAACTGGAGTGAGTTTTCCCGAATTGCAGGGAGTATAACAGGGCCTTTACTCACCTATGAGGTATTGAGCGCATTTTTCTTAGAAGCAGGTTTTCTTGGCATTATGCTTTTTGGATGGGGCCGAGTAAGCCCTAAGGCACACTTTTTTGCCACACTGATGGTTGCAGTGGGGACATGTATTTCCATGTTTTGGATTTTGTCTTCCAACAGCTGGATGCAGACCCCTCAAGGCTTTAGCATCGTAGATGGTTTAATCGTCCCAACAGACTGGTGGGCAATTGTCTTTAACCCATCTTTTGCCTATCGCTTTGCCCATATGGCAACTGCTGCCTTCTTGGTGTCATCACTGTTGGTCGTTGCAACTGCAGCTTGGCACTTATTTAAAGGACGCCGCGATGAATTAGTGAAAAAATCCTTTTCACTAGGTTTATGGATGGTTCTCGCCACCTCTACTTTACAAGTGGTGCTCGGTGATTTACACGGTTTAAATACTCTAAAACATCAGCCTGCAAAACTTGCTGCGATCGAAGGTCATTGGGAAACCAATCATGATCATGGTATGCCCCTATTATTATTCGCTTTACCAGACATGGAAAACGAACGCAATAATTTTGAAGTCGGTATTCCAAATGTAGGCAGTATCGTTTTAACCCATAGCCTTGAAAGAAAAGTGACTGGATTAAAAGACTTTCCTGCTGCTGATCGTCCTAATGTTCCGATTGTATTCTGGAGTTTCAGAGTCATGGTTGGTCTAGGTGTACTTATGCTGTGTATGTCTTTACTTGCCCTATGGCTGAGAAAGACGGGCCATTTATATGACAGTTCATGGTTCCACCGCTTTGCGATCATTATGGGGCCGAGTGGATATATTGCACTATTGGCTGGTTGGGTCACGACTGAGGTTGGACGTCAACCGTGGTTAGTCTATGGTGTCTTAAGAACCAATGAAGGTTTATCGCATAGTGTAAGTGCTGATCAAGTTGGAATTAGTCTGATTATCTTTGTCTTGGTGTATACCGTAGTATTTGGTACGGGTATCTACTATATGTTTAAGATCATGCATACAGGCCCTGTATTTTTACAAGAACCCGCAACCGATCTACCAGACCGCTTTAAAACTGCACGTCGTCCATTAAGTGCTGTCGATGAATCTATTGAACATGAAGATGTTGAAACGACCAAGCCGACACAAAAACAGCACAAGGAGAACCCGCATGATTGATTTAGCTTTGGTTTGGGTCGGTATTATTGGCCTTGGCGTACTGATTTATGTCATCTTAGATGGTTTTGACTTAGGGATTGGGATTTTATTTCCATTCATTAAAAAGCAACAACAACGTGATGTCATGATGAATACAGTTGCTCCTGTTTGGGATGGTAATGAAACTTGGATGGTGCTTGGTGGTGCTGGATTATATGCCGCCTTCCCATTGGTCTATGCAACTGTGCTTTCTGCATTATATATGCCGATTATGCTCATGGTGGTTGCGCTGATCTTTCGTGGTGTGGCCTTCGAGTTTCGTTTTAAAGCGAATCGCAGCAAGTATCTTTGGGATCACGCTTTTATCTGGGGTTCTGTGGTATCGAGTTTTTTGCAAGGTGTGATTCTGGGTGCATATATCCAAGGCATTGAAACTACAAATGGAATCTACAGTGGCGGCACACTTGACTGGTTAACGCCATTTAGTCTATTTACTGGTTTGGGCGTGGTGGTGATGTATGCAGCTTTAGGTTGTGGCTGGTTGATTTTAAAAACTGAAACTGGGCTGCAACAACGTATGTATCAGCTCATGCCAAAATTAATCCTACTGTTACTGATTATCTTTGCAGGTGTGAGTTTATATACTCCATTTACCCATCCTGAGATTGCGCAGCGTTGGTTTAGTTTGCCAAACTTGTATTACTTTAGCCCAGTACCCGTATTGGTTTTAATCTGCGTTGCATTGATTCTATCGGCATGTAAAAAACGCCTCGAAGTGCAGCCTTTTTTGTATACACTTGCCTTAGTATTCTTAGCATTTACAGGTTTCGTGATTAGCTTATGGCCAATGATTATTCCCCCGTCAGTGACTATTTGGCAAGCTGCATCACCAGAATCTAGTTTAAAATTTACCCTCGTTGGTGCAGTAATTTTTATCCCGATTATTATTGCTTATACCATTATGGGTTACTGGGTATTTAGAGATAAAGTTCGTGTTGGTGATAGTGGTTATCACTGATCTAAACCCGATTAAATCTAGAGTGGTAGATTTATTACTGCTCTAGATCAAGCAATGAATGAAATAAATTGGAGATGCTATGTTGCACAAACGACAGTTTAATTTGAGTTCCATGCAGTGGTTTGTTTTATTATGGATCGTCGGTTTTGTTGGTTTAGCGATTATTGCTGGATTATTTAAAATCATGCTGTACTTTGCATATTAACCTTTAATCTTTACTCAGCTTCTTGACCTATAGGTATTTGACCTATAGGTTTTATTTATTTGATCGTGGATTTTCTATGTATAAATCTGAACAATTGGCCAATAGCTTAAAACGACTGATTCAAAATGGCACTTGGAAATTTCACGAAAAATTGCCTTCTTTACGTCAACAAGCCAATCAATCTGGATTTAGCCTGATCACGGTAATGAACGCCTATCAGTCACTTGAAGCTCAAGGGCTCATCTATTCCAAAGAAAAATCAGGTTATTTTGTTGCAGGCCCTAAAGCTTCTGCAGCCGATCCACTCGACTTAACCATCAATGATCATATTGAAATTAACTCAATTGTTTTTAAATATTTGAAATCGACACAATCTGATCAAATCATTCCTTTCGGTTCAGCTTTTCCTGACAGTCAGTTGCTTTATTCACCTAAATTGATTCAAACCATGGGGCAACTGGCACGACAAAAACGCAGTTATGATCAAACACCGAGTTTACCTCCCGGACATTTTGCACTCAGACAGTGGATCGCACAGCGTTACTGTATGCAAGGCATACAAACGGACCCGTCCGATATAGTCATTACCTCTGGCGGATTAGACGCACTGAATCTCTCGCTGCAAGCACTTACTCAACCAGGCGATTATATATTGCTACAGGCCACTATATTTTATGGGGCTTGGCAAGCCGCGGAACGTCTGGGTCTCAAGGTCATCAGTATCCCTGAACACCCTGAAGATGGTATTGACCTTGAGGCTTTTGAACAAGCAGTGCAAAACTACCCGATTAAGGTCTGTTTACTCATGCTTAATAGCCAAAATCCGATTGGCTATACTGTAAGTGATGAAAATAAATATAGATTAGCCAAACTACTTCACGACTATCAAATTCAACTGATTGAGGATGATGTCTATGAAGAGCTCTACTACGGCTCCAAAAAACCTTTACCGATGAAGTATTTTGATCAACAGAACCTCGTACTACACTGTTCTTCCTTTTCTAAAACTTTAGGTGCAGGTTTTCGTATCGGTTGGGTGCATGCAGGAAAGTTCTCCGAATCAATTCAACATTTACAGTTGATGAGCACCTTATCGGTTAACTCATTTATTCAAAATGCCCTTACAGAATATTTAAGTCATCGTCATTATGAAAAGCATTTAAAAACGTTACGTAGCGCACTACAACGCTATAAAAAACAGTTTTACCAATACCTCAAAACTCAACTTCCAACAAGCTGTAAGATTCATTACTACCCTTCGGGTTATTTCCTATGGATTGAGCTTCCTGTACAGATCAATAGTTTGAGTATTTATGAGGGATTAATTCAACAAAACATCGGTATTGCACCCAGTATCTTGTTTAATACCCTAGAGGATCAACAGCATCACATTCGAATTAACTGTTCGTTTGAACTCAATGACCAGTTAAGAGAAGCGCTCAATCAATTGGTTGTACTGATTAAACAATTGGAATAACACAATGAGCGCATGCAAAGTTACACCTTAATATCTAGCACTGGCAAGGATGCCTGCTCAAACCCTAAGATGAAATGGATAATCCAGCAGCTTGCCATCCCGGAAAACCATCAGGAACACGGCAAACTTCAAAGCCATATTGCTTCAATAAAGCCACCGCATTAATCGATAAGACACAAAAACGACCACCACAATAAGTAATAATTTGCGTTGATTTAGGTAGTTCAGCTAAATGTGCATTTAACTCTTCACAAGGAATATTTACAGCACCGGGAATATGTCCTGCTTGGTAATCTTCTTTAGAGCGTACATCTAATAAATAAGCACCGTCTTCGAGTTTCTCAATCAATTCAGCAATCGAAACGCCTTCTAGTTGTTTTGGGTAATGAATACCGTTGTAGATCAATGTCTTGATTTCATTATTTTGAAAAGATAAAAAATTGCGTAACTCCGCCAAAATATTTGCTATTGGCCCATCTCCAATACGATAAATAATATTTTTACCTTGACGTCGTGTAAGAACTAAACCCACCTTTTTCAGATGTTGTAAATGCTGTGAAGTATTGGTAATGGATAACTCTGTTAGCTCCGATAACTCTTCAACCGAATATTCCCGAATAAATAATTGTTGTAGTAAAGCGAGACGATGTGGATGTCCAATCGCTTTCGCGATATCGGCAAGATGATTTAATTCAAGCGTCTTATTCATTTGTATTGATGTACACATTAACAAAATATGGGTTGCCTAAAATATAGCACAGCACTATCATTCCATCAATCAATGGAATGTTTGATCATAGGAGCCAAGATGAAACAGGAGTCAGCCGTACAACCCTCATGGGGAGACTTGCTTAGTGGTCCAAATGGACTCAAGTCTTTAGCACTGGCAGGTGGTGTTGCACTTCATGCTATTAATATTTATGTGGTCACCACCATATTACCGACCATCATTGATGAAATTGGTGGTTTACAATTTTATGCATGGAATACCACTCTCTTTGTGATTGCTTCCATCGTAGGCTCAGCACTCGCAACAAAATTGCTGCAAAGCACTCAACCTAAAAGTGCTTATCTCATTGCTTTATTGGTATTTTCTATTGGTTCTACCCTATGTGCGCTGGCAGAGTCCATGCCATTTTTACTCATTGGTCGGGTAGTACAAGGTTTTGGTGGAGGAATATTATTTGCCTTAAGTTATGCACTGATTCGTATTGTTTTTACTGAAAACCTTTGGGCACGTGCAATGGCTCTCGTTTCAGCAATGTGGGGGATCGCAACTTTAATTGGTCCTGCCATTGGTGGTATTTTTGCTCAAATGGGAGACTGGCGTTTAGCATTTTGGATCTTATTACCTGTCAGCTTAATTTTAGCCCTTATCGTCAACGCTCAATTCAAACAAACTACTGAAAAATCAAATACGGCACAACAGATCCCCATTGTATCCATTACGCTTTTGGTGCTCTCTGTATTGTCCATTTCAGTCGGAAGTCTATCGCCAAAACTAGAACTGAATATATTAGGTATGGTGGCAGGATTGGTCTTCGCAGTTCTCATCGCAAAAATTGATAGTAAGGCCGAACATAAACTACTTCCTACAGGTGCATATTCGCTTTCTACTCAACTGGGTGTGTTATATGCGCTGATGTGTTTATTAGTTGCTGCACTCACCACCGAAATCTATGTTCCCTATTTCCTACAAATTATTCATGGTTTTTCTCCGTTAAGCGCAGGTTATATGACAGCCATGATGGCAGGTGGTTGGACCTTAGCGGCAATATTTAGTGCAGGTCGCAGTAATAAAACCATTGATAAATTTGTTCGCTTTAGCCCACTTATCATACTGGTTGCATTAATTTGCTTAGCCATCCTCAGTCCTCGCTCAAGCTGGAGTGATAATGGATTGGGGATCTTGGTATATTGCATTATTTTAGCTGCAGTGGGCTTTGGCATTGGTTTAGCATGGCCACATATTCTCACCCGTGTTTTTTCAGCTGCAAAATCTGGTGAAGAAACCTTAGCTTCATCATCTATCACTACAATTCAACTCTACGCAACAGCACTCGCAGCAGCACTTGCGGGTATAGTCACGAATATTGCGGGTCTAACATCACCTGGGGGTGTTGAAGGTGCACGTACTGCAGCATTTTATCTATTTGCGATTTTTGCAGTTACCCCTGTACTGGCCTTACTTTTGGCATCAAAAATCAAAAGTCAATAAACCCATTTGATCTAAGTAGCATGCGTGTCACGCTGCTACTTTTTTGCACTTTCTTGATTATGTTATTTTTAATTTTGCTTAAATTTACCTACTATAGCGATTGAATCTTAATAATGAACAAATTACATGGGTGTAATCAGCACAAATAAAGCAACTTGGATCGGTTTAACTGCCATTGTGTTATGGAGTTTGATCGTCGCTTTAATTAAGGAATTAAGTCAATATTTCGGCCCTGTCGCTGGGGCAGCATTAATCTATAGCCTAGCCTCAATTTTTCTACTCTGCTCATTTGGCTGGACATCCATCAAATCTTTCCCGATCAAATATCTGGTATGGGGTAGTATTTTATTTGTAAGTTATGAAATCTGTCTTGCACTCTCTATTGGTTATACAAAGACCAATCGACAAGCGATAGAAGTTGGTATGGTGAATTATCTATGGCCAACCGTCACCATAATTTTTTCTGTGTTATTTAATCGACAAAAAGTCAACTGGCTGATTGCACCAGGTCTTGCCTTGTCTCTCATCGGAATTTGTTGGGTATTGGCAGGAGACCAAGGTTTTAACCTACAAAGTATATTACTCAACATTCAAGATAATCCATTAAGTTATCTTTTGGCTTTATTGGGGGTATTGCTGTGGGCTGGTTATTGTACGATCACTGCTCGTAGCGCGGAAGGCAAAAATGGGGTGACTTTATTTTTTATCTTGGTCTCGATTGTGCTTTGGGTGAAGTGGTATTTTGCTGGTGATTTTTCTTTACACTTCGAGCTTAACTCAGTGCTCTATTTAATCGCAGCAGCATTTGCAATGAGTATGGGTTATGGTGCTTGGAATATTGGTATTATGCATGGAAATGTAACCTTGTTAGCGGCAGCATCATACTTTGTACCCGTGCTTTCAGCTGTCGCTTCAGTTTTTATTTTAAATACATCTTTAGGTTTAAGTTTTTGGCAAGGTGCTCTGATGGTCTGTTTAGGTGCTTTACTGTGTTGGATCGCCACTAAAGCAAAAACCTAAGCTGTAGCAACTCAAACTTATCTCTCGATACAGCAATAATTAAAATTCAATAAATACGAAAAATACTATGATCAATAAAAAACTTAATTAACATGAATATCATAGGTATCCACACGACGATGTATAGATACCTATGCTTTTTTTACCAAGCGGGAGTTTTTACTGTACGCCTTCAGAGGCTGCTTGCAATAATTCCTCAGTCGGTGGTTCACTTACAGTGACCTTAATTGGTGCTGTAAAAATAGTATAACTATGACTACCATCTATACTATAACGATACCCTGGCATAACATAAGCTGTGCCTGGACCAATATAACGGATATGATCTGCATCACGATAAATCGCCTGCTGACTTGAAAGTAAAATCAGTTGATTCGCTTCAGCAAGTAATGTTTCACCATTTTGTTGAGTCAACTGCAGTTGAAACTGTAGCGGCTCACCAACATGTATTTTGCGCTCATTCACGTCAGTTGCAGCGATATCAACGACATATTTCGATGCAAACTGACTATAGTCGGTTGTTAATCCATTAATACCCGTTATGTAGTAGTTTTTAAAGATTTTTTCATCGCGGAAAGTCCAAGGCCAAAAAGTAATTCCTCGATGTTTGGCCACATCAAGTAAGGCCGGCGTAATATTGCCATAACTTGAGTTAAAGGTAGATGCATGGCGCTGTGTCACTTCCATCAAGTTTTTCACATCTGTATGTACATCATTACTTTTAGGCACATGACCCGTTAAATAACCAGTGGTATATCCAGGCAATTGATGTTTCATTCGTTTTATTTGCGCCACGTTAAAAGAAATAGCCACAACCTGATCTTCAATCGAATATTGTTCAATCTCTTTTTTAAGTTCAGTGATTAGGTTTGGATTACCACTTTTAATTTCAACAAAGTGCACCATGCGCTTATTGTCTTTAAACGTTTGGAAATATTCAGCTAAAGTCGGCACTTGATGGCCGCGATGGGTCGAAAGTTTTTTCACCTCAGCCAAGGTCATTTGTTCAATAAAGCCCTTACCATTGGTTGTACGATCCACCGTTGGATCATGCATAATCACCAAGTGATTATCTTTGGTGATATAAATATCGTTCTCTACAATATCGGCACCTAAAGCAACTGCTTTTTTTGCACTTTCTAAAGTATTTTCATCTTCTAAACTTGGAACACCTCGATGACCAATCAATAAAGGTTTACGCAATAACGTTGGATTGGGCATTGCAGCTAATATATCTATATATGGCGCACTGTCAGTGGTGATCACTGCATTAAGTCCTGCCGTTAAAATCTTAGCTGCAAAGGCAAAACCACCTGCATGACTTTCGCCCCAAACGCTCAGTAAGCGCTGCTGTAAAAAAGCAACATTTTCTTTATTAATCAAATATGAGGGTAAAATAACTATACGAGCATACGCTGCATTGGTTCGATGTAAGATATTGGCCAAGTCCTGACGCTCAGCACCAAGTTTCTTGGTCTGACTCAGATCTAATACAGTGCGACTGTTTGGCAACATGACATGAATCTTACGCAGTAACTGCTCATCACTCGATCTTAGACTAATATCAGATAGATCAATGTCATTGGCGATCGCCACTAAAGATTTGAGTGTTTCTTCATTTTTAATCGTTAATAATGGAATAGTTCGCCGTGTAGGATCAGTTAAAAACTGCTGTAAAGTTCCATGTTTTTTACCTTGTTGATCCAGCAGGTTTAACTTCGCATCTAAGGAAAATGCCCATTGATTCGCAGCATTGCTTGTTAAATCAGTTTTTGCTGTCACGACCTGTACAATACTTGGTGCCAACGCAACAGGCATACTTTCATTTTGTACACTAACCACAGGCTGATCAGAAACATACTGTTTTTTCTCAATATGTGTCTCGGCCAAAGCTGCAACGTGATTAGGTAGTGCAAGTGCTGGTTTTTTTGCATTGCTTTCATGACATCCACTTAAACCCCAAAGTGTTGTCAAAGAGAGTGCTAAAATTGAAATTTTACTATTGAAAATCATGTTTTTGAATTTTAAACCACTCTATATAAATCTTCTTAAAGTCCACAAACAGCAGTAAATCAGTGTACTACTGTGATGTATTTCAAAATATACATAAGAAAATTAAGCAAAACCAGAAAAAAGATAACGAATTAACAAAATGTTGATCGAGCAGGCCAAGACATTTTTAATGGTGAAGGGTGATGAAGAAATTTAAGCCGTTAAGCAAGAGTACACATGCGCTCTTTGATTTATACTCAATTTTGATCATGCGATTTCATCTATTCTCTGATGATCGTCCCCTCATCTGACGTTGTCTTTTAATTTTTCTTATAAAATTGACTCGATCGTCTAAATGATTATTTCATCATTTTAAAGCTGTGCATTACTTATCGTAGATAAAAGCACCAAACATCCCGTTTTATAAACGAGATGTTGGTAAGGATCAAATATACGTTAAGGAGCTGTGACCGTTACTTTCACGGGTTGAGTGAAAATCGTATACGCATATTGACCATCGATATTGTACTTATAACCAGGAATGACATAGGCCGTTCCTGCTGTTTTATAGCTAATCGTACCGCTATTGCGATGACTCGCTTGCTGACCTGACAATACAATCAGCTGGTTTGCATCTGCTTGTAATTGCTGCCCTGTTTGCGTAGTCAATGTACTTGGCAAACGCAAAGCTTGACCAACTTTTAAGTTGGCTGTTGTTGCAGTTTTAAGATCGACCACATAGTTACTGGCAAATTGACTATAGTCTGTAGTCAAGCCGTTGACACCTGCAACATAATGACGCTTAAAGCTGTCCGCATCACGATAAGTCCACGGCCAGAACGTCAGACCACGATGCTTAGCTGACTCAAGTAAAGCTGGTCGTAGATTGCCAAAACTTGGGTTAAAGGTAGACGCATAGCTCTGCGTTACCCCCATGAGTTTTTTCACATCTTTTAAGATGTTATCAGTCTTAGGTACATTGCCAGTCAGAAAACCTGTTGAATACTGTGGCAAGATATTCTTCATACGCTTGATTTGAGCAGTATCAAATGAAATCGTGACCACCTGATCTTGAATCCCGTACTGCTCAATCTCCTTTTTCAACTGCGGCACAATTTTTTCATTGCTACTTTTGATCTCGATGAAATGTACGACATTTTTATTGTTTTTAAAAGTTTGGAAAAACTCAGCCATGGTGGGTACTGAATAACCCTTATCTTTGGTCTTTAATGCTTTGACCTCAGCCAATGTCATTTCTTCAATCAAACCTTTGCTGGTCGTCGTACGATCAACTGTGGCATCATGCATAATCACCAAGTGGTTATCTTTGGTGATATAAATATCATTTTCAACTGCATCGGCACCTAACTCTACTGATTTCTTTGCGCCCTCTAAAGTATTTTCATCTTCTAAACTCGGTACACCACGATGCCCGACAACCAACGGTTTACGCAATAAGGTGGCGTGTGGCATGGCAGCTAATACGGTATTGTACAAATGACTCTGTTCGGTGAGCACGCCATTTAGACCAGCCACCAAAACTTGTGCGGCTGCTTGCATATTATTGGCTTGGCTCTGTCCCCAAACGGTCAATAGACGCTGTTGGAGATAGGCAACATTCGGTTTATTAATCAAGTGTTCAGGTAAAATGACAATACGTGCAAAAGATCGATTGGTTTTAAATACAATCGCCTGTAAATCTTCACGGCTACTGCCCCATTGGCTGGATTGGCTCAAGTCCAATACTGTACGTGCGCTTGGTACAAGGCCATGTGCTTTACGTAATAATTCTTCATTATCAGAACCTAGACTGATGTCAGTTAAATCAGAAGTTTCAGCAATCGCTGCGAGTGCATTGAGTGTCGCTTCATCTTTAATGGTAAGCAATGGAATCGTACGGCGCTGGGTGTCTGCCAAGAATTGTTGCAAGCGACTGTGTTTTTGACCATTTTGATCAATTAAGTTGAGCTCGGCATCGAGTGTAAATGCCCACTGACTAGCACGATCAGCGTATAAATTGGTTTTATTCGTTACCGTTTGAATAATCGTTGGAGCAATAGATGCCTGCGTACCTGAATCTTGAACGTTCACAGCAGCGTTATTGATACTTGGTAACTTCTCTAATTGTTCAGTCACTTTAATGCTATCCACGCGCATTTCTAAACCAGCAGTAGATAAACCAATCCCGCCTTGTAACTGTTGTGTCGACATTTCAACATCATGCAGTAAAGCACCATTTAAATATTGGCGTACACGATTGCCTTGTACAATCACCGTTGCAGTATAAGTACGTTTAGGATCAATATCTTCGGTATATGGTGCTGCTTCCATTACGTTCCATTGATTATTTTCACGTAAAGCAAACTCAGTACCATTGTTCGCAGTTGCAGCAGAGCGAATTGCAAATTGATAATAAGGATTGGGGGTTGTATTTGCCTGTGCAGCATTGGCTCGATAGATGACACTGCCCCAACGTCCGCTGTTATTTGCATTTAAATAAGTAAACTCTACATCTACGCGGTAGTCAGTATATTGCTGAGTGTGTTCTGGCAACATCACCGTAGTCATTTGCGTACTATGATTGCGCCCATCAATATATAAACTTCCATCACGTACTTGCACTGTGCCAGGATTATTTTCAATGACTTTCCATCCTGCCGGCAGTGCTGTCAGGTTTTCAAAGTTCTCAGCAAATAATTGTTTGGGTTTTGGTAATACTTCATCTTCAGGCACGGCTTCACCGCTGTCTGTGCCTTCCCCTGGTACAGTTGGCACCTCAGGTTGATTTGAACTTTGGTCGCTATCGTTGTCATTACATGCAGTCAAAGTCAAAACACTGATAATTGAGAGTGCTAAAATCGAATATTTCATAAACAAATCTTATGTTCAGCCTAAATGACCCTACACAATAGGTTGAAGCTATTTCATTAATATTTAAGATTTTTTACAGTATTCTGACGAGAAGCTTAAACGTGATACAGCTCTCAAAATTTAAGCAAAAACCCCAGATCTGTTTTAAACCAGTTCTGGGGGCTTTATTTGCTAGTCAACTCTATCTACACAATCATTGTGCTAAGACCATTGTCCTCCCAGCGCAGCAATTAATTGTGCACTTTGACTGACTTTTGCATAATCCAACTCTAATAAAGCCTGCTCTGCCTCAAGGCGACTGTTCTGAGAAGCAACAACTTCTAAATAACTGACTAAACCAGCACGGTATCGTTGCAACACCATCTGTTCATTAGCCAATGCTAAATCCAAAAGTTGTTGTTGTGAAATGCCTTGTAAACGTAAATTTTCAGATTGGTACAACACATCTTCCACTTCTTTCCAAGCATTTAACACTGAGTGTTTATACCCAGCCAACTTTTCCTGATAACGAGCCTGTGCCTGATCAATCTCAGCCTGACGTTGCTTACCATCGAATACTTTTATTGCTGCCCCAACGCCCACTGACCAGAGTAAGTTCGGTGATTGAAATAATTGCTTTAAAGTCTGACCATTGAGCTGTTGATCAAGGCTAATCCGAACATCGGGCAACCACGCCGTTTCAGCAAGACCAAGCTCTGCATGTACATAAGCCAATTGGCGTTCAGCATGAATAATATCAGGTCGCTGACCCAATAATACGCTCGGTAATTGTGTTGGAATCTGCGGTAGTTTCCAGCGATGGGCTTGTTTGCTCAGATGGAAGTCAGTTACGGCTTGTCCCATTAAAACTGCTAAAATATTTTCCTGTTGAACGCGCAATTTCTTTTGCTGCAAAATAGCTATTTCTACACGTTTAGTTTGGCTTTGCGCTTGAACCAAATCAACCTTAGCTAAAGCACCTGCCTGATATTGATGCTGTAAAATCTGCTCAGAACGGCGATAACTGGCTTGAGTTTGCGCCAATACGTCCAACTGTAAATCATGTAAGCGTATTGCCCAATAGGCTTGTACTGCAAGGAGTTGTTGCTGTAATTGCACAGCGGCTAAATCTGCTTGTGAAGCAGCCACATTGGCTTGTTGTCCCTCAGTTGCTTTGGCAATCCGCCCCCATACATCAGGTACCCAACTTACACTCAATGCAGTTTTTTGCTGTTCACTCGACGAAATATGACGGCCCCCGCTTCGGCTGCTGTCAGCTGACAAATTAAACTTAGGTAATACTTCGGCATCAGCGCGTTCAAGTACGGCATAGGCTTGTCGATAGCGTGCTGCTGCCTGTTGAATATCTAAGTTTTCTTGATTTAAACGTTGTAGTAATTGATTGAGCACAGGATCTTGATATAACTGCCACCATGAACTGGCAGTCGAACTCACCTTAGACGTCTCTACCCAATTTAACTCAGCATATTTATAACGCTCAGGTAAAGTTAAACTTGGTGCGGTGTAACTTGCTGGTTTAACCACGCGATCAGACTGGCATCCCATTAACAATAACAGCACTGCGCAAAGTGGCAGCTGCCGTAATTGAAACCATGAAGATGCGGTCGATCTATCAGATAACGATGATCGTTGTGTAAATGTCATATGCTTTTCCCTCGCTGCGGTTTAAACCGAATGAGCCAATGCTTTAAATACTGACCCATACGATCCAAGCAGACATAAATCAACGGTGTTAAATAAAGTGTAAGACATAAACCAAACAGCATGCCAAACACGATGACAAGCCCTAATGGCTGTCGTAGCTCGGACCCTTCACCTTGACTCAAAGCCAAAGGAACAGCAGCCAAGATCGCTGCTGTATTGGTCATCATAATTGGACGAAAACGCTGTTTTGCTGCGGCCATAGCAGCAGCAATTGCACTTTTGCCTTGGCGCTGTTCACGCAGTGCAAAATCAACCATGAGGATGGCATTTTTCACCACGATCCCCATCAGCAAAAAGAGTCCTAATAGTGCAATCAGGCTTAATGACAAATTAAACAGCCATAACACCAATAAAGCACCGAAGGCCACAGCAGGAATCGCCGATAAAATGGTGAGTGGATGCAGTACACTTTCGTAACTTACCCCAAGTAAGATATAAATCATGATGAGCACCACCAAAAGCAACATCGCTGTACTAATATTGGACTGCAGGCTCTGTGCCTGAGTATCTTGATCTGTACTAACAAATATCGAATTCGGTAGCATTAGTTCAGCTAAGGTTTCTCGAATCGCAGTATCAGCCTCTGCTGGAGTGAAATCGCTTTTCACCACATAACCAATACCTGTCGCGGCATATTGATTGCGTCGATATACTCGATCACTACTGGTTGCATAATTCCAAGTCGCAAAATCTGTCAAAGCAATATGTTCACCATTTTGATTGGGTATCTTGACCTGTGCTAGGGTCTCTGGATGTTCACTGAAACGTCGATCAACCTCCATAACTACTTGGAACTGACCTGTTTCTTGATAAATCGTAGAAATTTGTCGTTGGGCAAAAGCATTATTGAGCACACTCGCAACTGCTTGTAGATCAACCCCTAATCGCTTTGCTGCTTCACGGTCTATCTGTAGTTGTACATGTTGTATACCTTCGTCTCCAATACTCTCAACGTCTTCTAGTTCTATGCGTTTTTTCATTGCCTCAGACACACGCGGTGCCCAAGTCTTTAAGAGTCCCACATCATCAGACTGAAGTAGTAATGTAAAGGCTTGAGCATCAGCATTACCAAAAGGATTATTTAAGCGCAGATCTTGCTCTACTCGTGCTGAAAAAACTGCACCAGCTTGCCATGAAGCATTTTTCTTAATTCTTTCAACAATTTGCTGTGTTGTTAATCCTTCACGTTCAGCTTTGGGTTTAAGTTTAAGCATAAAAAAAGCATTACTATTACCAATCGAAGCGCCAGATAAGCCCACAATATCTGCAACCGCTGGGTCTTTTAACACCTCCGCGGTGAAGGTCGCAATTTTGGGCTGCATCAGTTGAAATGAAAAACCATCATCACCACGGATAAAGCCTTCAATTCGGCCGCTATCTTGTTCAGGCAAAACCTCTTTTGGCAAAGTCTGATAAAGATAAACAGATGCAGCAATACTTGCCCCCCACAGTAAAAACACCACATAAGCATGGCGAAACAACCACACCAATGAGGCTAAATAAAGCTGATTTAACTGTTGTAAGATACGTTGACCTAAACCAGCCAATACTGTCCATCTTGATTTTTTTGCAACTGTGTTTGATGCAACCACATCGTTCTTGTCCAAACTTCGCATCGCCAAAGCTGGTGTTAAAATAAACGATAATAATAAAGACAAAAGCACGATAAAAATTAGACTAATCGAAAACTCGCGGAATAAACGCTCAATCACACCGCCCATAAATAAAACAGTCACGAAGATCAGTACCAAGACCAAATTCATACTGATCAGACTTGCGCCTACTTCCCGAATACCCAGTTGTGCAGCGACAAAAGGACGATAACCTCTTTCTCGATAACGTTGAATGTTTTCTAAAACCACAATGGCATCATCAATCACCAAAGCCAATCCCAATACTAAGGCCATGATTGAAAGATTATTGAGAGAAAAACCAGCCAAATACATCAGGCCGCAACTTGCGATCAACGTAATGATCATAATGAGGCTTGGCACCAACGCCATTTTTAATCGGCCCAACATTAAGGTCACCACCAGTAGAACCAAGAGCATCGAATACAACAAACTAAAACCTGCATCGACTAAACTTTTATGAATCAGTTCAGCACCATCCATCACGATTGTTAACTGAGTATCTGCGGGTAAATGCTGCTGTACTTCTGGAAGCTGAGCCTTGATCTGATCAATAGTTTTAACTGTATTGGCATTAGGTTGACGATTAATTTTAATCAACACTGCGGGTTTACCGTTATGAAAACCACTTACATATCGGTTTTCTACGGCATCATGTACCTCCGCAACATCCTTTAATCTGACCACACCTTGGGCTTGATGGACAATAATAAGATCAGCAAAGTCCGCTGCTTTTTCAAGTTCATTTGACAGCGCCAACTGCCAACGCAATTGGCCTTGTTCAACGATGCCAAGTGGTTCAATACCATGACTACGGCTAACCGCAAGTCGAACTTGTTCAAGACTGATCCCCCGCGCTAATAACTCATTCGGGTTAAGTACAATACGTACCGCAGGCATAGATGCACCATCTAGCTCAACGGCGCCCACACCACTGACCTGTGCTAAATTCGGCTGAATATGTTTTGTGGCCAAATGATATAATTCACCAGCCGAACGCTGCGGAGAACTCAACGCCAAATAAAAAATTGGACTTTGACTAGGATTCACTTTAAAAGCTTGCGGCGGGCTTGGCATAGCAGCAGGTAGCTGCGGCACTGCAACATTTATCGCAGCTTGCACCTCACGTGCAGCCACGTGAATATCGGTATCCAAAGCAAAGTGCAGCACCACTTGAGTCGAGCCTTGACTACTCGATGAGTTAATCGCTTTTACACCAGAAACTCCCAGCATAGCGCGTTCTAGCGGTGTAGCCACTGTTGCAGACATACTCTCTGGACTTGCCCCAGGCAAACTGGCTCTCACCACAATCGTGGGTATATCCACTTGTGGTAAAGCAGCAACGGGCAAGCGCCAGTAGCCCAAGGCGCCTAAAAGTAACATTGCTACAGCAAGTAGAGTACTGGCTACAGGACGTTTTAAAAATATACTCGCCCAATTCACAGCGCTGCCCCTGAGTCATCCTGCAATGCCTCTGCATGTGTGCTCTGTTGTTGGTAACGATCAAAAAACAGATAAACCACAGGCGTTGTAAACAAGGTAAGGACTTGACTCACCAGTAACCCCCCCACCATGACCAGACCCAAAGGTTGACGCAACTCAGCAGATGCACCTGTGGCTAACATCAATGGGATCGCGCCCACTAAAGCAGCTAAGGTTGTCATTAAAATAGGTCTAAAACGCATTAATGCTGCTTGATAAACTGCCTGCTCTGGACTAAGCCCCTGAGTACGCTGAGCAGCCAAGGCAAAATCCACCATCATGATGCCGTTTTTTTTCACCAGACCAATCAACAAGATGATCCCAATTAATGCAATCATATCCAGCGGATGATCGACCCAATACAAAGCCAGAAGTGCACCAATGGCAGCAGATGGTAGTGTTGATAAAATGGTCAATGGATGAATGAAGCTTTCGTATAAAACACCCAATACGATGTACATGGTAATAATCGCAGCTAAGATCAACCAAAACATTTGTGCCATCGAATTTTCAAAAGCAGCCGCAGCACCTTGTAAATGTAGCTGTACAGTTGCAGGCAATTCTAGCTGTTGCTCTACCTGTTTAATTGCTTTCAAGGCATCATCTAAAGCAACCCCTGGTGCTAAATTAAACGATAAGGTTTGAGCAGGAAATTGATCCTGTTGCTGAAGCATAATCGCAGCAGGTGCGACACTTATTTTTGCGACAGTAGACAATAAGATCGCTTGACCAGAAGCATTATGAATATAAATTCCTTTAAGACTGTCCAGCCCCTGCTGTAACGCTGGGTCAAACTCAAGCACGATTTGATATTGATTGGCTTGGGTATAACGCGTAGCAATCTGTCTTTGTGCATAAAGATTGTGTAATGCCGTACTTATTTGATCCAAGCTCAATCCCGCTGCGGCAGCCAGATCACGATTGACTTCAATATAAGCCTGTAATGCTTGTCCTGCACCTTCAGCACTCACTTGTTCTAAGGCCGACTGGCGACTTAAAGCTTCCACCACCTGACTCGACCAATGGTTGAGCAACTCATGATTCGGTGCAGTCAAACTCAGTTGATATTGCGTGCGACTGACCTTATCTTCTAAAGTCAGCTCTTGAAGTGGCTGCATCCAAACTTGTATGCCACTGATTGACTGCGCTTGCTGCTGCAAACGTATCATCACGCTTGCAATATCCTCACGTCGATCATGCGCTTTTAAATTGACCAGAATACGACCACTACTGAGTTTAGCTTGACTCGCATCAACACCTATATATGAAGATAAACTTTCAACTGCTGGATCAGTCAAGATCTGTTCAGCAACACGTTGTTGTCGCTGACTCATCGCCTGGAATGAAATATCATCAGGTGCTTGGGTAATCACCTGAATCACACCACTGTCTTGTACTGGGAAAAACCCCTTAGGAATCCAATAATATAAACAACCTGAAAGTACAAGACTCGACAACATCAAGAATAAACCGAGCTTTTGACGTGCTAACATCCAACGCAGTGCTTTAGCGTAATGTTCAATCAATCGATCTAAGTTCCACTTCGACCATGCGTTATGTTTATTCTGTGCCAATTGGTCAGGTGTTTTTTTCAGTAGATAAGCACACATCATCGGGGTCAAGGTCAGAGAAACAAGCAATGACAAGGCAATCGCTGCGGCCAAAGTTAAGGCAAATTCATGAAATAAACGCCCAACCACATCTCCCATAAACAACAGTGGAATCAACACGGCGATCAAAGATACCGTCAGAGAAATCAGGGTAAAGCCAATTTCTTTGGAACCTTTGAGCGCAGCTTGAAGCATGCTTTCACCTGCTTCACGATGCCTTGAAATATTTTCTAGCATCACGATTGCATCATCAACAACAAAGCCTGTGGCAATGGTCAATGCCATCAATGTCAGGTTGTTGATCGAGAAACCCAGTGCGTACATCAATAATAAAGTACCCACAATTGAGAGAGGTACAGCAATACTGGGGATCAGTGTGCCACTTAGGCTTTTTAAGAATAAGAAAGTCACCATCACGACAAGACAAATCGCAAAAAGTAATTCTTTTTGTACATCTTTTACAGAACTTCGAATACTTTCAGTACGGTCTGTTAGCACCCGAATATTGACACTTTCGGGTAGATTTTTTTGTAACTCAGGTAAAATGGCTTTAACTTGATCTGCCACTTGAATAACATTGGCACTCGGTTGTCGTTGAATCTGAATCAAAATAGCTGGTTTGCCATCAGCCCATGCTGCCATATAACGGTTTTCACTACTCTGGCTCACCTTGGCAACATCTTTTAAACGAATTGCAGCATTTCCCTGCCAACGTAAGATTAAATTTTCGTAATCTTCTATACGATGTAACTGATCGTTTGCATCAAGCATCGTGCTACGATATTCACCATCAAAACTACCTTTGGGCTGATTAGCATTACTTGACTGTATTACCTGACGCACAATTTCAGCATCTAGTTGATGTGCAGCCAGGGCTGTAGGATTGAGCTGTACTCGCATAGCAGGTCGTTGCCCACCCGCTAGACTCACCATGCCTACACCACTGAGTTGCGAGAGTTTTTGTGCAACCCGAGTATCAACCAAATCATAAATATTGGCCAAGTCCAAACTCTCTGAACTGACGGCCAATGTCATCACAGGAGCATCGGCAGGATTGACCTTACGATAAATTGGCGGCGTAGCCAGATCACGGGGAAGATGGCTTTGTGCACTGGTTAATGCAGACTGTACCTCTTGCTCTACCACACCTAAATCGGCCTGCAATTCAAATTGTAAGGTGAGCACTGAACTGCCCGTTGAACTTAGTGAAGATAACTGTCGCAGACCTGGGATTTTACCCAACTCCCGTTCTAAAGGTGCAGTTATGGTGCGCTGTACCGTATCAGGGTTGGCCCCCGCTTGAGCGGTATAAACCTGAATAATGGGATAATCAACTTGTGGCAGGGCTGCAACAGGCAACAAACGCCACGCCAGCAAACCACTGCACAGGAGTGCTAAAGTCAATAAGACTGTAGCAACGGGACGTTTAATAAAGAAAGCGGAAATATTCATAGTGATGCAGTAGTCACCTGTGTACTGGTTTTACGATCATCCTGAACCACTTGCACTTCTTGACCTTCACTTAGACGGTCTACACCTTCAAGTACTACACGCTCCTTTGCAGTCAAACCCGCCAAGATCTGAGTGTTGCCAGCAGCAACTTTGCCTAACTGTAACGTTCTAATCTGTGCTTTGTTTTCGCCATCAATAATATAAACATAACTGCCTTTGGCACCATGTTGAATGGCATCACTAGAGAGGGTTAAAGCATTGGCAATGTGTTCTGTATTTAAACGTACATTGACAAATTGATTAGGAAATAATGCATCATCTTGATTAGGAAACAATGCCTTAATTTGGATACTTCCTGTACTGACATCAATTTGGTTATCTAATGCACTGACTTGACCGACAGCCAATTGTTTACTGTCATCACGATCCCATAATGTGACCACTAGATTGTTTTGCTGTTTTCGCTGCTGACGAATTTGATCTAAAGCTGTCTGTGCTACAGCAAATTTCACATAGATTGGGCGTACTTGGATGATGCTCAATAGTCCTGTCGCTTCATTGGCCTGTACCAAGTTACCCGGATCTTTTTGCTTAAAGCCCACACGACCACTGATCGGTGCATAAATCTTACTGTAAGAAAGCTGTAAACGAGCACTATCCACTTGAGCCTGATTTGCTTTCACCTGAG
>NZ_BBRX01000002.1 GCF_000829675.1 Acinetobacter rudis | reverse complement strand
GTCAATGACCAACGACCATTGTCAGCAGTCTTACGTAAAGTCACACCTACTGCGTTTTCACCGCCATGATGAGCAGCAGCTGCTGCATATGACCATTTACCTGCAACATATGGAGCTGTTTCAAGCGCCATAGCAGCAGCGATACCCGCGTTTGCACGTTTTTCAACGTTATCAATACGTTGGTTCGTAGTTTGGAACAAGTTATCCACCTTGTTATTCAACTGAGTACTACGGTCATCCAAGGCTTGCAGTGCATCACCTACGTTGTGATAAGTTGAGTTATTCACGTTAAACGAAGGCTCAGTCCACTTACCATTTTCAAACTTAGTACCACCTCCAAGATATTGGCTGATCGTCGTGTTGGTCGTATTCAACTGACTACCATTCACCGCGTCTTTAGAGTCTTTGTTGATTGCACCGTCTGCAACACCAGTCACTTTCTTATCACCGGCGTGAATGCCTTTATCTTTATTGATAACTACACCACCCACATTGATATTGTCTGTGTTGACATTTTTGAAAGTAACATCATCTTTAGTGGCAACCTCATAGTTAGTACTGCCATCTTGGTTTTGTTCAACTTTTACAGTGACATTACTACCTGCTGACACTGTTGACTTCGCTTTCGTTACAGCCTTACCAACGGTATTGCGTAAATCATCGATATTGACAGCATTGTTACCATCAGCTTCTGTAATATCACTAACAGATTTACCATTGGCATCTTTCATACCACTGCCAACACCCGTAACAGTCTTATTACCAGCATTAATGCCATCTTTAGTCACACTTGGACCACCAGCAATCACTAAGCCATCATTATTAATGGTTGTATCACCAGTTTTAATGCTGCCATCTTTACCGAGGTTAAGGTCTTTATTCATATCAACCTTAACATTGTTGCCATCTTTACTGATGGTGATATTGCCATCAGTGTTTTTGAAGTCAACCGTATCACCTGGTTTCACAGTGCTTTGATCTTTACCATTTGCAGTTAAGTTCCAACCTTGATTGGCATTATTTGCCTTATCGTTGATTGAAGAAATTGCATCATGGATATTATCTTTACCTGTGTTGCCAATATTCGTGATTGAAACATTGCCACCTTTATTAACAGCATTACCACCAAGGATCGTCACAAAATTATCTTGTACATAATTGAGTTGTTCCTCGGTCGCAGCACGGCCTTTGCTTGCAAAATCAGCAGCACCTAACTTGGTATTGCTCAAACCAGTGATGTCATTGGTTTTCTTATCAATCGTCACAGTACCAACAGTCACTTTGTCAAAGTCCACTACAGTGTCTGTTGCTACAGTAAATTCTTTACTGCCATCATCATTCACTTTCGTGGTTACTTTAACGTTTTTGCCTTCTTTAACGTCTACCTTAGATGCATCAGCAACTTGGTTTAACTGATCAACGTTAACAGCGTCTTTGCCATCTTTACCCGCAGCAACATTGCTAATCACTTTACCACCAGCATTAATGCCACCAGCTGTGATACTTGGACCATTTTTAATGGTTAAACCAGCATTGTTGATTAAGGTATCGCCTACAGCAACTGACTCTAAGCCTGTTAGCTTTTTAGACAATTGAACTTCAAGCCCACCTTTGTCGTTTTGAACAGTACGGATGTTTTCAGAACTTGCTGCAGTAGCAGTCATGTCCTTCATACCACCAACAACAGCCAATTGTTCATTGAGTTTCTTCGCGATGACTTTACCGTCGTTACCTACAAACTTAAGGCCGTCATTTAAAGTCGCAACTTCTTGAGTCTTGCCATCTTTGGTTTTATAAATAATACGTGTTTCGCCATCTGTACCATTTAAACCAGACGCACCCACACCAGCTGTAAGGGTCAAGCCATCTTTGCCGTCTTTACCATTTAAAGCAACGCTGTCTGCTTTAAGGTTTTTGTCCATTGCAACAATAAGATCGCCATTAGCATCCACTGTGGTTTTGATATTTTCAGCTGAATACTCTGTATCCGCTTTAATACCAGCACCTTTGATGCTCATGGTTTCGCCAAGTTTCTTCGCAACAGAACCTGTGTTGCCTGCAAAGGTAAGTGGATTATTTGCAACTTCACCAACTTTACCATCTACATAAGTTTTGTTGGTGATGTGATCACCTTCAGTGATTGGGCCAGTATATTTCACATCGCCTTTATTCACTGTAAATGTATCACCCAACTTCGTGGTGTTGGTAACTGTCAGATTCTCAGTATTAACATTTGTTAAGTTCTTCAAATCTTTAGACAACTGAACTTCTAACTCGTCTTTGGCATTTCTCACTGTACGGATGTTTTCAGCACTTGCTGCATCATCTGCCAAGTCAGTCATACCACCAACAACAGCAAGTTGTTCATTAAGTTTCTTCGCGATAACTTTACCGTCATTACCTACAAACTTAAGGCCATCATTTAAAGTCGCAACTTCTTGAATCTTGCCATCTTCAGTTTTATAGATAATGCGTGTTTCGCCATCTGTACCATTTAGACCAGCAGCACCTTGACCACTTGTAATGGAAACACCATCTTTACCGTCTTTGCCATTTAACGCCAAGCTATCAGCATTGAGGTTTTTATCCATCGCAATAACAAGGTTGCCATCAGCATCAACCATAGTTTTGATGTTGTTTGCAGAATACTCAGTATCTGCTTTAGCACCAGTACCTTTGATTGTGACTTTTTGCCCCAAGTCACGGTGGAATTCACCTGTATTACCTGCAAAGTCTAGGCCTTTTACAGTGAGATTTTCACCAGCTTTCGTCAACTGATCAACGTTAACAGCGTCTTTACCATCCTTACCATCAGCAACATGGCTAATCACTTTACCACCAGCATTAATGCCACCAGTTGTAATGCTTGGACCATTCTTAATCGTTAAACCATTTTGGTTAAGAACAGTATCACCCAAAGTTACGCTATCAAATTTGGCATCTTTCTTCGTCGCAACCGTAAATTCGCGACTACCATCATCATGAACAAGTGTATCAACAGTAATGTTTTCACCGGCTTTCACATCAGTTTTCACCGATGCAATCGCATCATGAATCGTTGTTTTACCTGTGTTACCAATGTTTGAACCAATAATAGTTGCACCGCGGTTATCTGTTTGACCACCAATCACATTGGCAACAGCATCAGCTGCAGCAACCAATTGCTCTTCAGTCGCAGCACGACCTTTGGTTGCAAAATCAGCAGCACCTAACTTAGTATTGCTCAAGCCAGTGATATCATTGGTTTTCTTATCAATTGTCACAGAACCAACGGTCACTTTGTCGAAGTCCACTACAGTGTCTGTTGCTACAGTAAATTCGTGACTACCATCTGTATTGACTTTGGTAGCCACTTTGATGTTTTTACCTTCTTTAACATCAACTTTAGATGCAGCTGCAACTTTGTTTAACTGGTCAACATTGACAGCATCTTTTCCATCTTTACCCGCAGCAACATTACTAATGACTTGATCGCCAGCATTAATACCATTAACTGAAAGGCTAGGTCCTTTATTGATATAAATACCTTCATGATCAATAAAAGTTCTACCGACATTGATTGAATTAAGACCTGTTAAATTCTTCGATAGTTGTACTTTCAACTCTCCATTATCATTGATTGTACGAATGTTCTCAGAACTTGCTGCTTCTGCAGTCATATCTGTCATGCCACCAACAACAGCCAATTGTTCGTTAAGCTTTTTGTTGATCACTTGACCATCATTACCGACAAATTTCAGA
>NZ_BBRX01000003.1 GCF_000829675.1 Acinetobacter rudis | reverse complement strand
AAGCCAGCATTGTTGATTGTTGTATCACCAACAACAACAGACTCAAGACCTGTTAAGTTCTTAGATAACTGAACTTCAAGCTCACCTTTGTCGTTTTGAACAGTACGGATGTTTTCAGAACTTGCTGCTGTAGCAGTCATGTCAGTCATACCACCAACAACACCCAATTGTTCATTGAGTTTCTTCGCGATGACTTTACCGTCGTTACCTACAAACTTAAGGCCGTCATTTAAAGTCGCAACTTCTTGAGTTTTGCCATCTTCAGTTTGATAGATAATGCGTGTTTCGCCATCTGTACCATTTAAACCAGCAGCACCTTGACCACTTGTAATGGAAACACCATCTTTACCGTCTTTACCATTTAACGCCAAGCTATCAGCATTGAGGTTTTTGTCCATTGCAATAACAAGGTTGCCATCAGCATCAACCATAGTTTTGATGTTGTTTGCAGAATACTCAGTATCCTCTTTAGCACCAGTACCTTTGATCGTAACCTTTTCACCCAGCTTCTTATCTACAGAACCTGTGTTACCTGCAAAGGTAAGTGGATTATTGGCAACTTCACCAACTTTACCATCTACATAAGTTTTGTTGGTGATGTGATCACCTTCAGTGATATCACCGCTATAACTTACGTTACCAGCTTTGTTCACTGTGAACTTATCACCTAACTTAGTTTCACCAGCAACAGTTAAATTGGTGGTATTTACTTCAGTTAAGCCTGTTAATTTCTTAGACAATTGAACTTCAAGCTCACCTTTGTCGTTTTGAACAGTACGGATGTTCTCAGAACTTGCAGCATCAGCAGCCAAGTCAGTCATACCACCAACAACACCCAATTGTTCATTGAGTTTCTTCGCGATAACTTTACCGTCGTTACCTACAAACTTAAGGCCGTCATTTAAAGTCGCAACTTCTTGAGTTTTGCCATCTTCAGTTTTATAGATAATGCGTGTTTCGCCATCTGTACCATTTAAACCAGCAGCACCTTGACCACTTGTAATGGAAACACCATCTTTACCGTCTTTACCATTTAACGCCAAGCTATCAGCATTGAGGTTTTTGTCCATCGCAATAACAAGGTTGCCATCAGCATCAACCATAGTTTTGATGTTGTTTGCAGAATACTCAGTATCCTCTTTAGCACCAGTACCTTTGATTGTTACTTTTTGACCCAAATCACGGTGGAATTCACCAGTGTTACCTGCAAAGTTCAAGCCTTTCGCAATAAGGTTGTTGCTAGTTTCTTTCAACTGATCAACATTCACAGCATCTGTACCAGCTTTACCAGCTGCAACGTTGCTAATCACTTTGTCACCAGCATTAATACCGCCAGCTGTGATGCTTGGACCATCTTTGATCGTTAAACCATCACCTTTAATGATCGTTGTACCATGATCATCTTTGATATTCACAACACCAGAACTAACTGTAGTACGATTACCTTTAATGTCTTCAACCACAGTACCTGTAGCAAAGTTTGAAGTCGTATTACCTAATTGATCTTTTATCGTTGTACCAGTTGAAGAGATATAAGTTTTGTTACCAGAACCATCTTCAACACTCACAGACTCAAGACCTGTTAAGTTCTTAGATAACTGAACTTCAAGTTCGCCTTTCGTGTTCGCTGCTGTACGGATATTCTCCGAGCTTGCAGCTTGATCATCAGCTAAACCACCAACGATTGATAATTTCTCACCAAGTTTCTTGTTGATAACTGAACCTGTATTACCCGCAAAGTTAAGACCTTTGTTGGTTAAGTCAGTTGATACATCTTTAACTGCGTTATTCAAATCACCAGCATTGACAGCATTACTTGCATTGGCAACATTGGTGTAATCACCAGCACTTGCAACGTTAGTTAAGCTTGTACCACCAGTTGTAGTGATATTGCCTGTAACTGGATCTTGAGTTGAAACAGCTTCAGTACCACCTAGAGTTACTTTGTCACGATTCACTGTGCCATCAGTGTTTTTGTCATACTTAACAGCAAAGTCATCAGTTGCATCAGCTTTATCTTTTACTAATTTCAACTGTTCTTCAGTCGCAGCACGACCTTTTTCAGCAAAGTCAGAAGCAGACAAGTCTTTGTTAGTTAAACCAGTAATATCACCAGTTTTCTTGTCGATACTTACGCCACCAACAGTGACTTTATCAAAGTCCACAACTGTGTCAGTTGCTACAGTAAACTCTTTGCTACCATCCGCATTAACTTTGGTTGCAACTTTAACGTTTTTGCCTTCTTTAACATCCACTTTAGATGCAGCAGCAACTTCGTTTAATTGATCAACGTTAACAGCGTCTTTACCGTCTTTACCTGCGGCAACGTTACTGATTACTTTATCACCAGCATTGATACCACCAACAGTGATGCTTGGACCATTGTTAATGGTTAAACCAGCATTGTTGATTGTTGTATCACCAGCAACAATACTGCCATCTTTAAGATCGATATCTTTAGCTAAGTTAACTTTAACATTGTTGCCATCTTTACTGACTTTAATGTTTCCATCTTCATTAGAAAAATCAACAACATCACCAGGTTTAACTTGTGACTGATCAGCACCGTTTGCAGTTAAGTTCCAACCTTTATTTGCAGTTTCATTCACTGACTTGATTGCATCATGGATATTGTCTTGATTCGTGTTACCAATATTGGTCATTGTTAGTGACCCATCAGTATTCACATTCGCGTTACCACCCAAGATCGTCTTAGTCGAGTTCGCAACATTACCTAGTACAGTGTTGGTTGCATGTAATTGGCTACCATTAATCGCATCTGTACTATCAGCACTGATTTTGCCCGCTGCAACATTTTTAAGTTGACGTTCTGCACCTTTTGAACCAAATGATACTTGATCGCCAGCATTTTGAGCTGCACCAGCAAAACCACCAAACTTAAGACCAGCGAGTTCTGCTTCAATTTCACTTGTCGCATTCGTGTCAGTTGTTGCTTTAGAACCAATCGCCACAGCATTTTCTAAAGTAACTTTTGAAGCATTACCAATTGCCGTACCATTGCTTTGAGTTACAGTTGCACCAAAACCTAGAGCTGTAGATTCTTTTGCATTTGCTGCAATTGTTGTATTTGAACCAAGCGCCAAACTCTTTTCAGCACCAGCTTGTACATTAGCCTTACGACCGATTGCTACAGCATCTGAAGTTAAATCACCAATCGTAGATGAGATACCAATTGCAACACCACCATCAGAGTTACCTGAGTTAGATTTAGCACCAATTGCAACCGAAGCATTATCAATATCAGTATGTGCTTGGTCAGCAATTGCATTTGTACCAATCGCTACACTATGTGCATAAGCGAATGAATCATTACCTACAGCAACCCCACCAATGTCATCACCACTATTGGCTTGGGCATTACGACCAATTGCAATACCATCATTTACAGCACGTGCTACTTCACCAATTGCAACACCACCAGTCACTGGAATCGTTGGATCTGTTAGCTGTCTAACAACTTCAGCTCGATTACCAACAGCAACAGAGTTTTCAACCTGTGCCTTAGCATCAATACCAGCTGCTAATGAACCTGATGCACTCGCACCATCATTGTTATAGTTACCTTGCTGGTGACCATCATCGTTTACACTGTAATATTTAGACTTAGATGCAATAAGTGCATCATTAACATTTGTATATGTCTTATTATCAATCTGGTAGCTAGGTGCAGTGATTGCGCCTGTAACCGGATTATAACTAGAGCCACCACCTAAATGGTTTGCTACATCACCACCCGTTTGATCAGTGATCGATTTATGCTTTTTCAATTGTGAAACGTTTACACCATCAGTGTCCAAAGAACCTGCTGCTACGTTTTGTAAACGACGTTCATTGCCTGCTGTACCAAATGAAACTGAACCAGTTGCTTTTGCGCCAGCAACATTTTCTTCATATAGATAAGCTGTTGTTGTGTAATCATTGGTTTTAGAGTTTTCACCAATAGAAATACTATTTTTATGATTAACTTCAGCACCAGTACCTAGTGCAACACTGTTCTCAAAATTGGCTTTGGCGTTTACACCAACTGCAATTGAATTCTTTTCTTTTGCTGTAGAAAGACCACCAATTGCCAAAGCATTTTCACCCAATGCTTTTGATTCGCCACCCATTGCAAAGGCATTTTTACCTGCTGCTTGCGAGTTAGAACCCATTGCATAAGCATTTTCACCTGTCGCTTCAGATTTTGCACCCATTGCAAAAGAGTTATTCGCTGCAGCTTTAGCCTCACGCCCTAATGCAAAAGAGTCACTTCCTGTTGCAGAAGATTGAAAGCCCATTGCCGTTGAGTCTTTACCTTCAGCTTTCGCATGAGCACCAACGGCCAATGCATTATCTTTAGTGGCTTTTGCAGCAGCACCAATCGCGATCGAGTCTTTGCCTGTAGACAATGTCTGATCTTTAGTTTGATAGTCTGTGCCTTGCTGGTTTGGGTCGGTACTGGTTGCATTATCGATATCGGCCGAACCAATTGCAATCGAGCGATTACCATTTGCTGTAGCTGAGTGACCAACAGCCAAAGAGCCTTTTCCTGTTGCAGCAGAAACGTTACCTAGTGCCTGCGCATAGTCAGCAGTCGCAGCTGATTGACGGCCAACTGCTAAAGATGAGTTACCCGTTGATAAAGCTGCAACACCCACAGCGATTGAGGCAGTATTAGTCGCAGCAGCATAAGTACCTACAGCTGTAGCCAAGCCACCCGATACTCCCGCTTTAGCACCTGTACCCACAGCTGTATTACCCGCAAGCCCATCATTCCAACTTGTACTATTTGGATCAGCAGTTGTTTTTTTGTTATATGGGTTTTTTCTATCATAAATGTAGTGATCACCACCAGCATCAGACTTACAACCAATTGCCACGCTATGATCACCACTCGCTTTGGCATTCGCAACACCATTGGCACACGTTGACAGTTCTGTACCAGCTAAGGCATCGGCAGAAAAAGTAACAGTCGCTCCCAAAAGCATACTTGCTGCAGTCATTACTTTTACTGATTTTGACGATTTCCCTTTTGCTGTAGCTAATTCAGAAACAGCAACCCACGCACCAACCGAAGCATTCCAGATGACCTTATAAACTTTATTCATACCCAACCTTTTAGTGACGTATATCTCTTTTATAGATATTAAAGAGATGTTTTATACAGAGCTGGCGTATTATATGTATGTTTTAAAATTAATCTATGTTTAATACATAGAATTAATATTGGATTATACTCGTTTGTCTACTTTTTAACCATTAAGATATATTTATAAAACTAAAGTCTATATTTATAAATAACTTTTTATGCCTGTATACTTATTAAGCAAATAACAAAAAATTATAGTTTCATCAATTATTTTAATAGTAGAGTATATAATCAAGATATGTTAATTAAAAAAACTTACTTATAATAAAATAATAATGAAATATAACTTTTAATACCATACAAAACAATTACTTACGATCACAAACCACTAGGATCAATCAAACACCATCGACAAACCACATACAATTATATTTAAATATATTAAATAGTTTATATAGTATAATTATTTATTCTAAAATGTTCTTTTTACAAAAAAAAATCAATTTTCATAGATATTAACTGCAATGAAGATCGATAATTCAAAGTCAAATCAACCTCATTTATTAACTTATAGTTAACAATTAAATATAATTTAATTTTAAAATTTATGATAAATAAATAATCAATTGATATTTATCCCATACATTTATGCAGCAAAAAACAAAGAATTTAGCTATATTTTCGCCAAAAATCAGCATAATGCCATAACAGTAAATATAAATAGTATTAAATAGGTCACACATTTATAGTTTATGATTCATTAGTCAAATTAAAGTGATACAGATCACAAAATAATCTTATTGTTCAACAACCAACCAAAACACGCTTATTTTTATTATAAAAAAAACCCAAAACCAGATATTGATCTTGGGTATATTACGATCTGAGTTTCAAATCATTTCATGATGTAATTTTCAGCTATATTTCCAAAATATAGAGCAGCCGTGATCATCAAAATTAAAGTTGCGGAGCGACATAAGTTAGAGTACGACCAAGTAACCAGAGTAAAAATAGTACAATTGGGATATGAAAAATCATCTGCGTTACAGTAAAGCCGATCACATCTTTGGCTTTAAGTTTTAAGATTCCCAGCATTGGCAGCATGAAAAATGGATTGATAAAATTAGGCAATGCTTCCGCTGCATTATACACCTGTACCGACCACCCCAAATGCACCTTGAGATCATTTGCAGCCTGCATTACATAAGGCGCTTCAATAATCCATTTTCCACCACCTGATGGTACAAAGAATCCTAACACGGCCGAATAAATCCCCATGATCACAGGAAATGTTTCTTGATTAGAAATCGATACAAAAAAGCTGGCAATGTAATGTGAAACTGAATGACCTTCAACATTAATAGCCTTGGTCATCATATAAGCAATGCTGCCGTATAGTGGAAATTGGATCAATACACCTGAACATGCAGGTACCGCTTTATATACAGCATTCAAAAAACTGCGTGGAGTACCATGCAACATCAAACCTAAGATTAAAAATAAAAAGTTATAAGTATTTAAATTAGAAATCGCAATCATCGGATCTTTAGTCGTAAATTCCGCATAAATCCAAAAAAGACCAATCACAGATACGATAATCGTCAGCCACGGCGATGTTTCTAACCAATCACCAGGTCGTTTAATGACGTCTTGTTGATCTTTATTTGGCTGTGTAGTCAAGCTCTCTTCATCAAATTGTAAACCAAAATCTAGCATCGTCTTGACATGTGGCCCTTTGGGTGCAGACCAATAGGCGATCGCCAAAGATAAAACAATTAATACCAGTACAATTACAATGGATTGCCATAAAAAAATGGTTTGAGAAAATGGAATTACACCAGTCAATTGATAAATATTTTCAGGCAAACTATCTTTATTTGCTTGTAATTGTGCTGCTGAAGAACTTAAGCCTAATGCCCAAGTCGCGCCCATTCCTACAAAAGCTGCTGCAGCAGCAGCTCGATAATCCATGTTCAGATCTTTACGTTTTGCCAACGCAATAACCAATAAAGCAGTGAGTACCGTGCTCATCGCCCATTGAATTAATGAGATAAGCAAGCTGAGCAAAGCAATCATGACAATTGCTGTACGACCATCCTTAGGTATTTTCGCTAAACCTCGAATCATTTTCTCGACAGGCTTTGAAACAGATACGACATAACCGCAAACAATTAACATGGTCATTTGCAAAGTAAATGGAATCAAACTCCAGAAACCATCACCAAATGCAGCACTGATTGAAATGGCTGGAGCACCGATTAATAAAGCTGCAATCGCAACAATAATCACCCCTAATAATGCAAATACATACGAATCAGGAAACCACTTTTCAGACCAATTACTTATGCGAATGGCCATACGTTCAAAAACACCACTGTGTTGTTCCATCATTTACACTCCTTCCTGAGTATTTTCTTAAGTTGATTTTTTTTATATTGAAAAGAATAAGCCCCAACACTCCTAAAAGCATTCGGGCTCGAAATTTAATAACATTGACAGTAAAACTGTTAAAACACTACCGCTTTAAATCCAACAGCTTATTCGCACAATTCGATCGCAATTGCTGTTGCTTCACCACCACCGATACACAGTGATGCAATACCTTTTTTCTTTCCAGTACGTTTTAATGCATGAATCAGGGTAAGAACGATACGTGAACCTGATGAACCCAATGGATGACCTAGTGCACATGCTCCGCCATGAATATTGACTTGTTCAGGATCAAGATTAAATGCATCGATTGCCAACATGGTCACCATTGCAAAAGCTTCATTAATTTCCCAAAGATCTACTTCAGCTGCAGTCCAACCAGCTTTAGCTAACACTTTTTCAATCGCACCTACAGGCGCTAAGGTAAACTCTGATGGATGCTGTGAATGTGTGCTATAAGCAACAATCTTGGCCAATGGCTTCAGATTTTTTGCGCTTACCACGTCTTCTGATGCAACCACAAAAGCAGAAGCGCCATCAGATATTGAACTTGAATTTGCAGCAGTCACAGTGCCATCTTTTGCAAAAGCGGGTTTAAGTAAAGGTATTTTGTCAATATTGGCATTAAATGGTTGTTCATCTTTATCCACAACAACCGTACCTTTTCGGCTCGTCACATCAACGGCTACAATTTCATTATTAAAATAACCTTGCTCTACAGCATGTTGTGCACGCTTTAGCGAACGAATAGCAAATTGATCCATGGCTTCTCGGCTGTAGCCCTTATCATTGGCAGTCCCTTGTGCGAAGGTTCCCATTGCTCGGCCTGTTTCAGCATCTTCTAAACCATCCATAAACATATGGTCTTTGATTTCACCATGTCCCATACGATAGCCAGAGCGTGCCTTAGCCAATAAATAAGGCGAATTACTCATCGACTCCATACCACCAGCAATCGCAATATCGATACTTTCTGCACGAATTGCATCACTGGCTTGCATAATCGCTTTCATTCCAGAACCACAAATTTTATTGATTGTGGTTGCACCAACTGCATCAGGAATCCCTGCTAAACGCATTGCTTGACGTGCAGGGCCTTGCTTTAAACCTGCTGGAAGTACACAACCTAAAATAACTTCTTGAATATCACTAGATTGTAAACCTGAACGTTGTACTGCTGCTTTTACAGCGACTGCACATAGCTCAGGCGCGCTTAAACTTGAAAGCGAGCCTTGAAACCCACCCATTGCTGTACGTGCACCATCAACAATATAAACTGTCTTCATTCCTTTTTTCCTGTTCGATTCATGCGTTGTTTCATTGCGCTATGATTTTATTGACTATCGATATACATAAGCGAAAAATTAAGCACTCAGCAATTTCACGCCTGTCACAGCTTGAACAGCTTCTAAATCTACGCCTTCTGCCAACTCAACCACAGTCAGTCCTTGGTCAGCAATATCAAATACACCCAGATCACTAATAATACGCTGTACTACAGCTCGTCCTGTTAAAGGCAAACTGCACTTTGGTAAAATTTTCGGTTGGCCATCTTTAGTGCAATGCTCCATGAGGACAACGACTTTTTGTACTCCAGATACCAAGTCCATGGCCCCACCCATTCCTTTTACTTTTTTACCAGGAATCATCCAGTTTGCAAGATCACCTTGTTCAGAGACTTCCATAGCGCCTAAGATAGCCAGATTGACGTGTCCACCACGAATCATCGCAAATGATTCTGAGCTTGAGAAAAATGAGCCTCCTCGCTGCACAGTCACAGTTTGCTTACCCGCATTAATCAAATCAGGATCGACTGTTTCTTCAGTCGGAAATTCACCAATACCCAGTAAACCATTTTCTGAATGCAACCAAACATTCATACCATCAGGAATATAGTTAGCAACCAAAGTCGGCAAACCAATACCTAGGTTGACATAGTAACCATCTTGTAATTCTTGCGCTGCACGCTGCGCCATTTGTTGTTTAGTCCAAGCCATGATCATTCTTCCTTAAGCTTCTGCACGCAATGTTTTTTGTTCAATTCGTTTTTCTGGATGAGCATTAAGCACAATACGATTTACAAAAATCCCAGGTAAATGAATATCATCAGGTTCTAATTCACCAATCTCTACAATTTCTTCCACTTCGACAATGGTGATTTTCCCCGCCATGGCGCACTCAGGATTAAAATTACGTGCAGTCTTTCTAAAGATCAAATTACCCGCTTTATCTGCTTTATAGGCTTTGACCAAAGCAACATCTGCCACGATCGATTGTTCTAAAATATAGTGCTTACCTGAAAATTCGCGGCTTTCTTTATTTTCAGCGATTTGCGTACCATAACCTGTTGCAGTATAAAAAGCTGGAATACCTGCACCACCTGCACGGAGTTTTTCGGCAAGAGTTCCCTGTGGAGTCAATTCCACTTCAAGTTCACCAGATAAAAACTGGCGTTCAAACTCTTTATTTTCACCTACATAAGATGCGATCATTTTTTTGATTTGCTTGGTTTCAAGTAACAAACCTAAGCCAACACCATCAATACCCGCGTTATTGCTCACACAGGTCAGTCCAGAAACACCACTGTGCTTAAGCGCCTCAATCAAAGCTTCTGGAATACCACATAGACCAAAACCACCAACAGCTATTGTTTGTTGGTTTGCAACAACATCTTGTAATGCAAGTTGTGCTGAAGAAAAAACCTTATTCATATTCAAGTTTCCTTACTGATTCATTTTGTTTTAACACGCTATGATCAGAATGAGAAATTGAATGTATTTAATGATTAATGAGTTTTGTTAATATATCGAAAAAAGACTGACTTTAATTGGGCGCTAATTGCGCAATACTACTTGAGGCAAAGCATTCAATGAACTGTGCTGAAATTTTAGATACTTCAAAATTCTTCTTATAAATAATCCCCACTTGTTTCTGTAAAGGTTTTCCACTAATTTCAATAATCACTGTACGCTCATGATCAATATGGTGCTGAAAATGTCTTGGAATCACCGTTACGCCTGCACCCTCAGCAACAAAATTACAAACTGAAGAGATCTGATGGCACTCTAATTGCACATCTAAAGATAATTGTTTTGATTGGCAAAACTCATCAATCAAATAACGTACAATCGATGGTCGTTGTAAAGTTACAAAACGATTCAGACAGAGGTCTTGCCATGTAATACTTTCACACTGCGCCATTTCATGTGACTTATTTAGCAAAGCGACAAAATCTTCATCAAATAAAGGCATAAATTCTAGCTGATCTTTAAACTCAGGCTCAAAACTAATACCTAATTCAAATACCCCATCCTTTACTAACTCTATAACAGATTCATTGGTAATATCATGAATTGAAAAACTAATATTGGGGTGTAAGGACAAAAATCTTTGAATAATTTCAGGCAAAACTGCATGAGTTATATATGGCATGGAGGCAAGCGTTAAACTTCCACGATTAAACTTAAAGCGTTGTTTTAGATCATGCTCCATTTCTTCCCAATTGGCCATTAGCCTTCTGGCATAAGGGATCAGCGATTTACCCTCTTCGGTCAGCTCTACACGACGTGTATTACGCTTAAATAATTTACCCCCCAGTTCTTCTTCTAAAGCTTTAATGGTTAAACTCAGTGCTGACTGACTAATAAACAACTCAGTTGCAGCATTGGCATAATTGAGTGTTCTCGCCAAAATTAAGAAACTTTTAATCTGTTTTAGCGTCATCACATTCAATCCCTTAATCATACTGCTGACATTATAACCTGAGTGACTGATATTACTTTAATTTTCAATAAAAAATGGCCTCAAATATTATGATCTATTTGAGGCCATTGTCCTGATATATCTAACCTGATTTACATCATTTCTAACCACAGATTTTTTTCTAACTGCATCACCTTTAAAGATTCTGCAACTCGCAACATTAAATGCTTAGTTTTCTCCCAACCTAAACATCCATCAGTGACAGATTGGCCATAACACATATTATCGGAAATTTTTTGTTGACCATCAACCAGATGACCTTCCAACATCACACCACGAACACCTGTTAACTGACGTTCAGCAATAATCTGTTCTAATACCTCAGGTTGACGCTGCGGGTCTTTTGCACTATTGCCATGACTACAATCAATCACTAAAGCAGGAAAATGCAATGCATGTTTACTTTTCATCTGCTGAATACTTTGTAAACCAAAGTTAGTTCCACGATTACTTCCCCTGAGAATCAAATGGGGATGTGGATTACCTTGACTGTGTATTACATCGGGCAACCCTTGTTGATTCATCCCTAAGAATTGATGCGCATGCTTAGCAGATTGAATTGCATCTAATGCAATTTGGATTGAACCATCTGTACCATTTTTAAAGCCAATGCTATAAGGCATATGACTTGAGATTTCACGATGAATTTGTGATTCACTCGTTCTTGCTCCAATGGCTCCCCAGGCCAAAAGATCATCAAAATACCCAGTCGCCATTGGGTTTAAAATTTCACTGGCGATTGGCAATCCCATAGCAATAATGTCAAGAAAAAGTTGACGAGATAAATGTAAGCCTAAAGCGAGATCAGAAGATCCATCCAAATGAGGATCATACAAAAAACCTTTCCATCCCACTGTTGTACGTGGTTTTTCAATATAGGTGCGCATCACAAAAAAGATCTGTGAAGACAATTGTTGTTGTAATTTCTTTAAACGTGCAGCGTATTCTAAAGCCGCTTTCGGATCATGTATTGAACATGGTCCAATAATCACGAGAAGACGAGAATCTCGTCCAGCAAGGATATCTTCAATTGTTTCACGATGCTGTGCAATCTGTTGCGTCAATGATGGACACAAAGGCAGTTGCTTTTTTAATTGGTGTGGCAAACTTAAGTTTGCTTCTTTAAGTGTAATATTTATAGCGTTCATGGGCTTTCCCTTTGGACTGATCTATTACAGTCCGATCATTTATTTGAGCTGTTGTAAAGTACTATCCGAAATGTGTTGCTTTAAGTTAAACCAATAAAAGTTACTAAAATATGAAACGAAATAAGCGTTGTTAAAAGTCATGATTAATATCTCCAAAAAAAGTAAATTACATCTAATTAAGTTAAACAGTAACGATTTAAAACCTAAACACCATGCATAAAAAAACCTGACCGGGGTTGCCGATCAGGTATAAAACTAGATGGGCAACTTATTTTTTATTGCCCATATAAATCTAGGCAACTACTAATATTGCCAAAAATAATACGCTGTCATTGTGTTAATCATCTGGGTAGACATGAGGTTTTAAACCAACTATCTGTTTGCTAATGAATCCAACAATACGCTGTGTTTTTTATTTTGACAAGTCTTTATTTAAAAAAAATTAGTTATATTTAAGGGATTGACCATGATTAAACTTCAAGCTAAGCTGTGCACATAATTTCCCCTCCTAGAGTATATGCCAATGAAGTAAGTCATTTTTATCATCAGCTCAATTTTTATTTTTTGTTTTGATGTACAAAATAGACTTTTAGTATGGCATCTACGATCTCTTTATTATTTATTCTCTCTAAAGTTCTTTTGCTATTATTGCTGATAACTACTGTCTTAAGTATATGGTAGATTATTCAACAACGACAAATAAGCCTTACTATTTCACTATTTTGTGCTCGCTGTTCGGAGTACTTTATGACCCCATCGATCTGTTTAATTCAACAGTTTAGCTTAGAGCTACAAGGTAAGTTACTATTTGATGAGTTGAATTTCCAACTTCCATCTCAGCAATTTTGCGCATTAATTGGTGCAAATGGCCAAGGAAAATCAATTTTACTCAATGCATTACATGATCTAAAACAACTACGAGAACACAATCCAATCACCACACACGGACAGATTTCATGGTCCAGCCAACACGCTCATTTGGCACAACTCAACCGTTTGAGTGAAGAGCACCAATCTATTGCTGATGCCTTAGACATAACTGAACTTGCCAATTGTTTTAATCGTATCGAACAAGGTATTGCCCAAGATCAAGACTACGAAAAAGTCGATGCGCTCTGGCACTTACCACAGCAATGGCATCATATGTTACAACAGGCAAAGCTCCCTACTGATCTTACATTTAAAATTGAATTATTAAGCGAAGGACAAAAAACCAAACTTGCACTTTGTCGTCTATTTCAACTCAAAGATCATTATTTACTTTTAGATGAACCAAGCAACCATCTTGATCAACAAAGTAGACAATGGTTAGTCGAACAAATTCAACAACATCCCGCAGGTTGTTTAGTGGCTAGCCATGATCGAGAGTTACTCAATCAAGCTGATCAGCTTTATGTGCTCAATAGCTTTGGTATACAACAATATACTTGTAGCTATCAGCAATATCAAACACAACACTCCTTAGAGTTACAAGCCTTACAACGCAAAGTGCAACAAGATAAACGTGATATCAAACAACTTAAACAGCAACAGCATGAAACCCGAATGAAAGCCGAAAAGCGTCAACATCATGCCAATAAAGCAAGGCAGAACACATCACAAGCCAAAGTTTTACTCGACTATAAAAAGGATCAAGCTCAGCAATCTCGCTCACATTTACATCGCCAATTAGATCGGCAAATGCATGGTGCTGAACAACGACTCACTCAAACTCAGCAACAACTTGAGGTGATCAAGCCGCAACGTTTTGCTTTGGGCTACAACCCACCTCGTATACAACATGGCGAAATTTTACGATGCACTCAAGTTCAACTACAGCATGTACAGACCCAAGCCATTCATTTTGCTTTATCTGCCACAGAAAAGATGCGCTTATGTGCAGCAAATGGTATGGGGAAGTCGAGTTTGCTTCAATTGATTCATCAACGCCAAGCCCCAAAACAAGGAGAAATATACGTTGCTGGAAAAACGCTCTATCTCGACCAAAATTTCAGTTTTTTAGATCCTAAACTTAATGCGGTAGATAATCTCATGCAACTCAGCGATGAAATCTTTGCTGTAGATTGGCGCCGACGGCTAGGACAGCTTGGACTAAAACGTGAAAAAACTTTAGATCCAATCGCACAGCTTAGTGGCGGTGAACAACTTAAAGTTGCATTAACTGCAATGAGTCAATTGAGTGATCGGATTGATCTACTTATTTTAGATGAGCCAGAAAACCACTTAGACATTGAATCTCGCCAACTCTTAGCTCATGCAATTGCTGCATTTCCTGGCGCTGTGATCTTGGTTTCGCACGATGACACCTTTGTAAAGGACTGTGCGATTGAATTACGATATGACATCGTTGCCTAAGACATTAAATCAGATTTATTTGTCCAAGCATGATCTAAAAAATAAAAACTGCCTATTGCTCGATTGATTACGTGCAATAGGCCATTAAAAAAGCGAGTGACATGCCACTCGCAATACGGGATCGGTAGTCACTCCCGCTGTATTTGTGATGAATCACTGCTATAACAAGTTGCCTTGATCAGCAACAACTTAAAATCGGTGACGAACCACTTATTGTAATAGGTTGAGATGTCTAGAACTCAACCTAAACCAATATATCGATCTACCAGTATATTGCAAACTGATTACAAACTAGGCTGTTAATTGCTTGACCGCATCAACCACTGCTTCAACTGTAATGCCAAAATGTTGATATAAATCTTTCGCGGGCGCAGATTCACCATACGTTGTCATACCAATCACTTTGCCGTCCAAACCAACAAATTTCCACCAGTAATCAGCATGAGCAGCTTCAACTGCAACACGAGCACGAATGTGACTTGGTAGTACAGACTCACGGTATGCAGAATCTTGTTGCATAAATACTTCGGCACATGGCATAGAAACAACACGTACACCTTCAAGTTGTGCATAAGCATCCATCGCAAGACCAATCTCTGAACCAGTTGCGATGATTATTGCTTTGAGCTCACCTTTTGCTTCAGCCAATACATATGCACCTTTTGCAGCATTTTCAATTTGTGCGGCATCACGTGTTTGGAAAGGTAGGTTTTGACGAGAGAAAATCAACGCAGTTGGACCATCTTTACGTTCAAGTGCTGATTTCCATGCAATTACAGTTTCAACTGTATCTGCAGGACGCCAAGTATTTAAGTTTGGTGTACCACGCAAAGATGCAATCTGTTCAATAGGTTGGTGTGTAGGACCATCTTCACCAAGGCCAATTGAGTCATGCGTATAGACATGAATCACGCGTTGCTTCATCAGCGCAGACATACGGACTGCATTACGTGCATATTCCATAAACATAAGGAATGTTGCAACATAAGGGATGAAACCGCCGTGTAGCGCAACCCCGTTGGCCATTGCAGTCATACCAAACTCACGTACACCATAGTGCACATAGTTGCCTGCTGGATTTTGTTCTACACTTTCACAGCCTTTCCAAAGTGTTAGGTTTGAACCAGCTAAATCAGCTGAACCACCTAGGATTTCACTTAACATTGGACCAAAAGCTTGTAGCGTATTTTGGCTTGCTTTACGTGTTGCAATCGTTTCTGCTTTTGCATTGGTTTCAGCGATAAAAGCATTGGCTTTTTCTGTAAAGTCTGCAGGCAAATCACCATTTAAACGACGTAACAATTCAGCAGCTTCTGCTGGGTACTGCGCTTGATACTGTGCAAAAACTTGGTCCCACGCATTTTCAGCATGTGTACCCTTTTCTTTTGCATCCCATGCAGCATAAATATCTGCAGGAATTTCAAATGGCGCACCAGCCCAACCTAAAACTTCACGTGTTAAAGCAATTTCATCGTGGCCTAATGGTGCACCATGACAATCTTCTTTACCTTGTTTATTTGGCGAACCTAACCCGATGACTGTTTTACAAATAATCATCGTCGGTTTTTGAGTCTCAGCTTGCGCTGCCAAAGTGGCTTGACGAATTGCCGCAGCATCATGACCATCTGCACGGATCACTTGCCAACCATACGCTTCAAAGCGTTTCTCTGTATCATCAGAGAACCAACCTTCCACTTCACCATCAATTGAGATGCCATTATCATCATAATAAGCAATCAATTTACCCAAGCCTAAAGTTCCGGCTAAAGAGCAAACTTCATGTGAAATACCTTCCATCAAACAACCATCACCCAAGAAACAGTAGGTGAAATGATCGACAACTTTAAGGTCAGCTTTGTTAAATTGTGCAGCAAGTGTTTTTTCGGCTAAAGCAAAACCAACAGCATTGGCAATCCCTTGGCCAAGTGGACCAGTAGTCGTTTCTACACCTGGTGCATAACCTAACTCAGGATGGCCCGGAGTTTTTGAATGCAATTGGCGGAATTGTTTCAAATCTTCAATACTGAGGTCATAACCAGTCAAGTGCAATAATGCATAGTGCAGCATTGAACCATGGCCGTTTGACAAAACAAAACGATCGCGGTTTGCCCATTGTGGATTTGTTGGGTTATGACTTAGGAATTCACGCCAGACCACATCGGCGATATCTGCCATCCCCATAGGTGCACCAGGATGTCCTGAATTTGCTTTTTGCACAGCATCCATAGCCAATACACGAATTGCGTTTGCAACACGACGTTCTTGAAGCGGGGTTGTCATAAATAATCGTCCGATACTTAGAAAAGAAGAAATGAGCTGTGTATTACACACAAACCGCTATTGTCTTAAAAAAAACAGATGGGGTAAAGGTTTAAGCGAATAATTCTACAAAGATATGTAAAATTGATGAAAATTAAAACAAATCAATCAATTTTTAGTGTGTCACTCTAAGTTTTTTTAATTCAAGTCAATATTTGAGCGCGAATTAAATTGTTTCAGAGACTTTTTGTTTAAACCAAGTTAAGAAATGCTTTACTCTTGAGGAGAGTAATTTACTGTGAGGATAGATCAAATTAATCGGAATTTTCGCCTGTTCATGGTCCTCAAAAAGCTCCACCAACTGTCCAGTTTTTAATTCCTCTGCAACCTGATAATGAAAAAACTGCGCTACACCAACACCCTCTACACACGCCTTTTTTGCCACCGCAATTTGGTTAGTGAGCAATGTTGCATGAACATCTACATGGTAACTTTTACCCTGCTTGATAAACTGCCACTTTTTACCCAAATCATTAAAAACAATACATCTACAATGTGCTAAATCCATAGGCTGCTGCAAAGTTACCTGCTGCAAAAATACAGGCGATGCACAGCGGATTAAGTGAGTTGAACCTATGGGCGTAGCGATAAAAGTTGAATCTGGCAATGAACCAATACGTATAGCTAAATCATAATGGTCTTGCATCAAATCTTCATTTCGGTCCGTTAATATCAGTTGAATAGACATTTCTTTAAATTGGTTTAAATATTCGCACACTAAAGGACTCACCACCAATTGTCCAAAAGTCATTGGGGCTGTGATTTTTAATAATCCTGTAGGCTGATGAATTTTGGCTTCAAAGACATTTGCCATGATATCCATTTCATTGAGTATGTGTTTGGACCATCCATAATATTCGTTGCCTTCAAGGGTAATAGAAATGGTTCGCGTATTTCGATTAATTAAACGAATGCCCAGTTGTTTTTCTAATGCCGCCAATGTACGTACTACAGCTGTGGTTGAGCAATTGAGTTTCTCTGCAGCAGCAGTCAAACTCCCTTGTTCAACAATATTGACAAATACTGTCATGGCCTTAAATTGATCCATCTTCCCTACACATTAATACTGTAATCGCATAAGTCTTATGCTAATTCTGATATTCATCTGAGAACCTCTGCACCCTATACTGCTTAAAAGGGTCAGTATTGAGGTAACAATGTGAAGCATAACAAAACATTAAGTCAAAGTGATGCACTTCCAGCTCGAATACTTGCTTATGATCATATTGGTATTCGTGTATCCAATAAACAACGTGCGCTAGATTTTTATACTGCACTAGGTTTTATTGAAACTGCCCAGTTTCCAGAATATGAAGCCAACGAAATGCAAAGTGCTGATGGCGTCCGCATTAACCTCATTTTTAATGCTGCCAATACATATAAAGCAAAAAATATTTTATTGGATATGCCCATCAAACACCCAGGAATAACTCATCCGGCCTTCGTCATTGATGATCTACAACAGTTACAAATTTGGCTTAATACCCATAATATTACCATTACAGAAGGACCGCATCCGATCGGACCACGGCGGATTGCTCTATTTATTCGAGACCCAGATGGTAATGTGCTCGAATTTAACCAACTTATTACCACAGCCACAACAACGGAGTAAAATGTGAAATTATATGACTTAGAATTATCAGGGAACTGTTATAAAGTCCGCCTATTTGCAGCGCTGGCCAATATTGATTTGGAACTGATCGCTGTTGATTTTCTTGCTGGCGAACATAAATCGACTGAATTATTAAAACTTAATCCTTTTGGTGAGTTACCAATACTTGACGATCATGGTTTTATTTTACGTGATTCACAGGCGATATTAATTTACTTAGCAAACAAATATGCAGGTGAAGCATGGTGGCCAAGTAGCCCTCAACAACAAGCAGAAGTCAGCCAATGGCTTTTTGTGACCGCCAACGAAATACAGCATGGCCCATGTGCGGCTAGACTAATTGATCTCTTCCAATATCCGCTCGATAAACAAGTCGCCTTAATAAAAGCGGAGCGAATACTTACTATCCTAAACACGCATTTATCCGAACATACTTGGCTCGCAATTAATCGCCCAACCATAGCAGATATTGCAGTTTATCCATATGTTGCTTTAGCACATGAAGGTTCAATCGATCTTAGCCCTTATGTCCATATCCAAGCATGGCTTAAACGAATCCAAGCATTACCAAACTATGTCTCCATGCCAGGTTTATGATGCCTTCATTATAAAAACAACTCATCCGCCCACTGAAAACCAGCGCAAACAGTCGGCGGATGAAGTAATCTCTATTTATATCTATCCATTTAGCCTATAAACAAAAATTACTTATTCAGTAACTTCAACATCGAGTTGCATATGCAAAATAGGAAAGGCTCGACCTGCATCATCTAACGCTGAACGTGACATAACTTTAAATCCACTGTGCTGGTAAAAACCGACTGCCTGAGGATTTTGCTCATTGACATCAACTTGATGACATTTCAATACCTCAATCGCATAACGCAGCAGGATCTTACCGACTCCCTGCCCCCTGCTACGGTCTCGCACAAACAACATTTCAATCTTGTGCTCATGAACACCTATAAATCCTAAGATTTCATTTTGCACTCTTACACAATAAAGCTGTACCGCAGGAAACCCCTGTTCTAAAATCAAAGGCTTAAAATTTTCAATATCTGCTTCCGTCAGAAAATTGTGTGTCGCGCGTACGGCATCCTCCCAGACCAACAACAGTTCAGCATAATCTGAAGTATTTACATTCTCGATTTTCATTTTTCAACCTATATCACTTAATTTATATCTAACTGTTCAAGTAAAATTGCAATTTCTTTCTGCCACATCTGTTGCAAATGTGGCTTTTGATGTTTTTGCTTTCTCGCTCGATCAATCGTAAGTTTTTCTTCCAACGCTAATAAACGATCTAAAAGCTCATCTGCTGTTGAAGCTGAGGTGACCGTATGCTCGACCATCTGGGCAGACTCAGTTGATGGTAGTTGGATGATTTGATCTGCTGTGATCAATTCAGCATAGAGTTGCTCAACATCGGTATATTCAACCAAATGATGATCTTGAATGAGCCAAAAGCGATTACAACTTTTTTCAATTAACTCGCGATCATGACTGACTAAAACAAAAGCACCAGCAAACTGCCGAAGTGCCAAAATCAGTTCTTCTTTACCTTCTAAATCAAGATGATTGGTTGGTTCATCCAACAGTAGAAAATGAAACTGAGCCAAAGATAGCGCAACAAACAATAGTCTAGCCCGCTCTCCACCACTTAAACTGCTCACCAATTGTCCATGTCGATGATAAGCAAAACCTGCATGTATCAATGCCAATTTATGCCCTTCAGTAGGCAATGAACTAAAATCTGTTAATGCCTCCAGTAGAGTTTTTTGACCATCTAACTGTTGGTGATTTTGATCGTAATATCCCATACGGCATTGAGGATGAAAAACCATAGCATCCATTGGTGTTGCTGCAATCCAGCTTTGCCATAAATAAATCAGTAAGGTTGACTTACCACATCCATTTTCTCCAATTAATGCTATGTGATCGCCACTTTTGATGTGTTTGTCCTGAAATTGAAATAACACTGCCAAATGTTGTGCAACACTCACTTGAATATCAACCAAATGAAGCAAGCGCTTGGCAGACATCGCAACGCCATTTAATTGCAATGTCCAAGGGCTGCCATCACTCAAGTCGAGCAATTCATCTTTTAATTTATTGACTCGCTTAGTCATACTCTGGGCTTTGCGTGAAAAACTCTCATTATCATAAACCTGCCCCCATATCGCTAAACGCTTAGCGCTACGTTCAATCCGTTGAATTTCCTTTTGCTGCTGATCATGACGATGCTGATCCGCTTCATCTTGTTGCAACTGCATTACTCGGGCTTCGGTACAGGCCAAAGAGAAAAATGATAAACACCGATCACGCAATATAATCGTGCTATTCGTTACACGATCAAGGAGATGCTGGTCATGTGATACCAACATAAACGTACCTTGCCAGCGCATTAAAAATGCTTCTAGCCATAGCAATGTCTGCAAATCAAGGTGATTACTTGGTTCATCTAAAAGTAATAAGTCTGGCTCAGTAATTAATGCACGTGCCATCAGTAAACGAGTATGTTGACCCCCACTTAATGACTGTGCCTTGAGATGCCAATCTTCAGGCTTAAACCCCATATCACTTAACAGTACTTCCACCTTCCACGCATTTTCATAATGCTCTGCTACAGGTAAAGCTGCGAGTACAGCCTGTATGAGCGTCAAGGCATATACATCTTTGGGTAAGTGCTGTTCAATACGAGCAATAAGACATTGATTCGATTTAGCAATATTTCCACTCTTTGCAGTAAGATCACCATACAACAAGCGGATTAATGTGCTTTTTCCAGAACCATTGTGACCAATTAGGCCAATGCGATCACCTTTTTTAATGGTGAAAGAGATAGTGTCCAATAAAGGACCAGATGCTAAGTCATAGGATAATGACTGTATAGAGATTAAAGTACTCATAACTTTCTCAAGATTTTCAGGGTAAAAAATACCCTCGCCAAAATTTATGACGATAATCTTAGAAGCCTGAGTGAAGGGCTTTTAGTTGTTTACTTCGCTCATGCCGAGATTATCGCGATGCGACTTCGGAAAAACTTGAGCGAGCTTGTATACCAAAAAAGAGTGCATAATTTAATCTGCACATATTCAGGGTCTCCTCTACTTCATTATTGATGGGGATGTGATTTTAATCAAAACGATATTAAGGGTCAATATTTACCCTAAACCAAATCAAACTCAGCCAATCTTTGACTTTGCGGTGACTTCAACTGCTCAGCCAGACGATTTTTCTCTTGAAAATACTGAATAAAAACTTTCAAATTACTGCTCCATGTTTCTGTTTGCTGTGCAATAAGATATGTTGTGCTTTGAGCTATTTGCTCATCTATTTCAAGATACTGCAAAGTGTCACTAAAATGAGTTTGTCGTATATAACGCTCGGGTAAAATCGCGAGTCCCATTCCTAAACTCACACAGCCGACAATCCCGTCGAGACTCCCCATTTCTAAAATTTGGCTGGCAGGTAAATCGTAGCTTTGCAAAAAAATTTCGATACGGCGACGGTAAAAACATCCCTGTCGAAATGAAATAAAACGATGCATTAATAAGTTTTCTGCTGTGAGCTGTACATCTAAGTGTTTAGCTGCGACTAAAACCAGCTTTTCTTGCCATACGGGAAGATTAAATAAATAAGGTACATCCTGAGTATTAGCAATGAATGCGCAGTCTAATTCATGTTGTGAAACTGCATCGATCAGCTGTCTTGAGGGTTGAGTAAAAATATTAAACTTTAACCGCGGGACTTGCTCTAAAACAGTATGTAATTCATAGGGCAAACGAAAAGCTGCCGTAGACTCCATACTGCCTATTTTAAGAGGAACCTTCTCACTGAGTTGATCATGCAAAAAGTGTGATTTAGCATCACGATGCAATTGCAGCATTTGTGCTGCATAATTTACCAGTTGCTGCCCAGCGCTTGTGACTTTAATGGGAGCTTGACGACTTAATAGCTCACATTGCAGCTCTTGCTCAAGCTTTTTGATATGGCTTGTAATATTCGACTGCACCGTATTTTGTTGTTCAGCAGCCAAAGAAAAACTCTTATGTTCAACCACAGCCATAAATATTTCTAAAGATTTAAGCTGCATCTCTATCTCCTTGAGCAAGTCCATTGAGCACACTATCTCAAATTGAGATAGCTGGTATCACTTTAAATCATTTCACTTGATAGTAAAAACTGCATTAAATAAACACAATACTTTTATGAAAGCAAATGCAATGAATCATTTTCAGCGTTTGTCGGTGATTGCACTTTGTGCAACCAGTTTGGGTATCGGAATACTCCGTTTTGCCTATACTGCAATCATGCCGATGACCATTGACCAAAACTGGTGGGATATTGCATTTGCCAGTGATTTGGCCAATGCCAACTTAGTGGGTTATTTTATTGGTGCTATTTTAGCAATTAAGTTCATCTCGGAATCTTGGGTCAGCCGCAGCCTGATCCTCAGTGCTTTATTCGGTAGTTTTAGTCTGCTTGGCTGTGGTATAGCGGATCTGCCAGACCTTTGGTACTTATTCTGGCGATTAATTTCGGGTATTGCTGGTGGTTTATTAATGGTACTCGGCCCAAGTTATAGTCTAAAACGTGTTGAACCAGAACAAAAATACAAACTCAGTTTAATCGCATTCAGCGGTATCGGTCTTGGTGTGTTATTAACCACCACATTATTACCTCAACTTGGCCATTATGGTGTTGCAGTTGCTTGGTATGCGCTTGCTGCCATTGGTTTATTTCTAACATTAGCACTCGCCCTAATGTTGCGGCCACTTCGTCATACTGAAATACACCATAATCAACTTACTCATACTGATACCCCTTTAACACCTAAACAATATTATGTCGTTGCTTTAGTGATGTTGACTTATTTTATGAGTGCTGTTGGCTATATTCCTCACAGTATTTATTGGGTTGATTTTGTTGTTCACCATCTCAACCACAGCCAAAATTTTGCCAATATGCTTTGGATGGTTTATGGATTAGGCTCTGTATTTGGTGCGATTACCACGTATATGTGCCTACAACGCTGGACCAGTTATGCAACCTTATGGCGACTTTATTTTCTTTATGCAATCGCCGTGGCCTTACCAAATTTTTGGACGCAAACCCCTATATTGATTGTTTCCTCTTTTCTCAGCGGCCTACTCAACCCTGCCACTGTATCACTGACAGCAACGCTACTCTCTGAGTTGGTTCCAAGTTCATTACAACGTCAAATTTGGGGAATTGCTGTAGTCGTCTTTGCGATTGCGCAGTTTAGTGCTGGTTTTCTCTTTACTTACTTATTGCAGCATGCTCTGCCATATCCACAAATTTACCTTATTGCAGCAGTGATCTTAGGCATTGCTGTAGTACTAGGACTAATTTTAGTCCGAAAACTTGCTCAACCTCATCATTGCTATGGAGACTAAAATGAATACCTTGATCACTCCCTTGGTAAAAATCGCTGTGCTGATCATTGTGATCGCCCTTGTACTGGCATTACAACAGCTAGATTTACGCTATGCGAGTAAAACAGGTCGTCATACATGTGATACAAGCTTCTCTGCCTGCATTGAACATATTGATTTTCTAAATTAACCTCAACGATATAAATGGGAGCATAAAAACACTAAATCTCCCATTTAAATTGAGAATCGAGTAAATAATTAACGTCCTCCACTCTTACTCTAAGCGATCAATAAGATTTAAAAGTATACTGGACACTATTAAATTAAAAGTGAACTGAATATCATCATTGTTCGACTAACATGTTTAAGATGGATAACGCACTGTATGAAATATTTAGTGTTTTTGGCTTTCATTATCTGTAGTACTGCTTCATCAGCAGATTTGGACTGTAAACAATTATCTAAAATTGCTGATGAAAATGGCACTATGTTTGGTACAAAGTATTTTTTTACATTGCAAGGTCAAAAAGGCTTCCGAAGTTATTTCCACAATGCGCCTTCAAGCCAATGTAAAAACAGTAAACTATTTTTAATTCCTGATGATACTGTTGTGGCATATCAACAGTTTAATTATGAAGGCATATCGTGGTTATATGTAATGTATATTGACAAACAAGGCCGTGATACTTCAGGTTGGATGAAAGACCAAGACTTTAAACTAAGCTCACAGTTAAGCATGAATGACTAAAGTCAAAAGTGCTAATCGATTGAATGTATTTATAATCAATATTAAATATCCCGTAAGGCATACTTAGCCTGTTTTCTGACATGTATTCTTAGGGTCATTTATTTGTCTTAATAAATCGCTTCGTGCATCTTGAAAATCTGCTCGACTGTCAATCACCTCTGCACCTGAACGTCGCATTAAATCACTATATTGAGAAAATTTCTCAACAATATATTGATAATAATTCGACTCAGCCTGCCATATGGAACAGTCTAATCCTTGTAGTTTTTTTTGTTCAATTATAGTCAAACCAGCTTCATCTTGAGCTGCAATTAACTCAGCGCGTTGTTGTTGCAACTGCATAAACTGATTCAGTAAGTGGTAATAGCCTTGCTCAAAATCTTGCGGCGTTAATGCCTTACTTTGCATAGTCAATACTAGACCAATAATCAATAATAAAAATTTCATTCCACTCTTAAGCATTCGGATGTTAAAAACATATCCATACTAGATAATGGCAGTACAACTGCCAATATCTTTTTTGATGAATTTACTTGCGCATTTAACTTAACTTCGTAGAAACCTTTAATGGATCCCATTGATCATTTTGTGGGGGTAATTGTTTTTGATTTGCATAGACCACGCCCGATTTAATCTCTTTATCTAAATCACGCCCCAATATTGCAGCAGCTGCATGTAATCCACTTAAGAATGCACCTTCAATTGAAGGCCCCCATGTTGTACTTGTTCCTGCTAAATATAATCCAGGAATAATCGTTTTGGACTTAGGTCGAAACGGTCCAAACTGACGAGTATTACATTCTAAGCCGTATGCAGTTGCTTGAGTTGAAAGTGTATATCGTTCATGTGATAACGGTGTTGCCGCCTCTTGCCAAACAATATGCTTTTTAATACCAGGTAAAACATCTTCAACACGTTGAATCATAATCTCAGTGAGCTGAGTTTTTAAATCTAAATAATGCTGATCGCGACCATATTTTTCAGAATCAGTTGCTTTCGTCCAAAAACTCCGCTGAGCGGGTACCATCGTCATACTTTCCAATGTTGAACAACCCTCTGGGGCATGTCTGTGATTATGTGGGTCTTTAACAGTAGACGAATGAATAAAAGCTGGTAAACATTTTTCAGCTTTATTGAGCCACTGTTGTTGTGTCAACTGAGGATGACCTGTATCGCCTAAAATACTTGCAGTTTTATCCAAAGGTTCATTGCTGGGTACAGAAAAATAATTAGTATTTGGCATCCATTGCTGTAAATCTGTATCTAGCCCTAAGAACACATTAAAGAAAGGATCACTCATTTTATAGTTTTTTACTTTTCGAACAAATCGCTTAGGTAAGTTTTCAACTCCGACCATATTGAGATAGGTTTTTTTCAGATCTGCAGCAGAGATGACCGTATCGGCATAAAATGTTTCGCCACTCTCAAGTCTTACACCACGCACTTTCGCTTGTTCTATTAAAATCTGTTCAACTTTTGCTTGAGTTTTTATCTCGCCACCATGCGCTTGAATCACTTCGACTAAGTTGGCCGCGATCACTTGTCCACCACCTTTAGGATACCAAGCCCCTCCTTCAATATAGTTTTGTAGTAGTCCCGCATGTACGATCACTGGTGCCTTTGCAGGTATACAACCATACTGACCAAATTGAACAGAAACGACCGTTCTCGCTTCCGTACTTAATTTGCATGCATCAAGTAATTTGCTCACAGGCATCATTGCCCATCTAGATGCATAGCCTGCATCAAAAGTGAATTTCAACGTTCCTGCCCACGAAGCAGGTGTTCGGCTACGATCAATTGCCATTCCAATCGTTGAAATAATATGGATAAACTGTCTTAAACCTTTTTCTTCATGAGGAAAAGCCTCAATAAGATTCGCCAAGTAATTATCCCAACCATAAGGAATTTTTACCCGATGATTAGGTGTTACAACCGTATCATAGCCACTTGCATCCATCGGTAAAAAAGTGATTCGTTCTTTTAATCCTAAACTGTTCAACATCGTGGTCACTTGACCTGTCTCACCGCAGTCACCGATATAATGAATTCCAACATCAAATTCCCACTGACGTTTTCGACGGAATACATGACTACAGCCACCGACAACATTATATTGTTCTAGTAATAATGTGCTTTTATCATTACATGCTAAAAATGCGGCAGTTGATAATCCTCCAATTCCTGCGCCAATTACAATTGCATCCCAGTGCATTTTATTTTCAACCTGTTTATGAGTTGTCATTGAATCATCCCTCAGCATCATAAAGATTACTGCCTATTCTTTATATGAACAGCACAATGTGTTTTATAAGTTCTAAAATAGAACTTATAAAACCATAACCTGCTCGTTCAGAATATTTCAGTCATTAGGCGATATTTTTATATCTTTTGAGGACGTCCTTATATTTTAGTTATCTTTGGAAATACTTTTGCTGTTTGCCAAACCATATTTTTAATCGTGCATTTTTCTTTCAGTACATATTTGATCTTTTTTAAGATGATAATATACATAACAAAAGAATCACTTTATGCTCTAATGCTTATCCGTCTGAGTATGGCATGAGTATGAGAAAACAATATCATTTTAGAAAAGTTGAAAATGACACGCTTATTTGGGATGTTGATCACCTTGTTATGATGACCAAGCAATTTGAAGTGAAAGAAATATCACTTAAAGATATTAGGGAATTAGATGAACCCTACTGGTATCCAGATCATCATCCAAGCACACAAGAGATCATCGACCATCTAAAGTTAATCCAAGAAGCTGACCTTAGCTATCCAATCATACTCTGTGCTCAAGGTAAATTAATGGATGGCATGCATCGCGTCTGTAAAGCCAAGTTATTAGGAATGCAATCAATTCACTATGTACAATTTACAACAGACCCGAAGCCAGATTTTATCAATATTCACGAGGATGATTTAATTTATGATGACTAAGCACTTTACTCAAGTGTACTTAGTCGCCATTCCTTGAAACAGTTAATTCAATAATCGTGAAAAATTACTCGTTGGAGATAACAGCAGGTACAATTTTATCCGCCTTCCATATTTTATATTTTATTTGAATATCTTTAGGTGCATAAACAACTATAGGTAAACGACTATTATAGCGTTGTATAGACTCACCCGCAGGAAGAACAACGGGGATGTCTGCTAATGTTTTTTTATTATCAAGACAGCCCATTAAAGTTGATATTACTTGATCGGCCTTACCCACTACAAAATAATCGTAGCCCCATCCCTTAAGATCTTTCTTTTTTAAATCTGTATGATAAGAACGAGTATTACAATCGGTCATCCCTTGTTTAGTCGCGATAATTTCAACTTTGTAATTTTCTTCATGGTCAATTTTCTCAAGCCAAATAACATTGCGATTTTCGTTTTTACCTGCCTTTGGATATTTAGCAATACTACTCAATTCTTGTGCATATGCTACAGGCCACATAAAACTCACACCTAACACAAAAGCTATTGCCTTATTCATATTTTGTTCCTCAATTTATAAAATTATTTTGATGTTTAAGCTTGACATACTGAACTTATCACTAAGAGAAAATTAAAGCTCCTATGACATTTTGATCAACTAAAGTTTAGTCACGATCACTACGCATTATTTCCTTTGGTTAGACTAAAGGCACGCCTTTTTAAGCATTTCATGATTATATGGTGGCAATGGTGCAGTTTGCATCAACCTGTAGTTTGCGCATTCACGTGTCTCGTAATCAGGAGCAACCCGTTGCTCTTTCATTGAAGCACAAGCAGTAAGTACAGTTATACTCGTTAATAGGACAATTAATCTCATGTTTTAAAAACCACCAATGAATTATTTCTAATTTTATATCAAGTAGATTTTTCAAAAAGTATTGAAAAAGTTAATCACTCTCCCGAGTTTAAAATTTTTATTCGTCATGCATGCTTCAATATTTGACTACTTATTGAAGCATATGGAGTCAAAATATAAAGACGTTAGAGCAAATACTACTGAAGAGGTATCAGCTAAAACTGATATGGCGACAGCCCAATTAATTAAAAAACTATATTAATGTCAATAAAAAAAATACCTATATCTAGCTTATGCAACTCGATATAGGTATATAAAAAACCAAACTGCTCCACAGGAGCAGTTTAGTTGACTTCCGACGCAATAATACTTAAAAATGCAAAATACATCAATATATTATTTAAATTAGTGACTTATATTTAACAAGAAATTTAAAATTGAAATAATTTACCAAGAATCGCTTGCCACACTTCACTACATTGAGCTCTATTCAACAATCAATCAGATTGCTGAACATCCAATACTATTTGCTTGCCTGATTCACTCCCACTAAAAATTGACTACACACGGAATCTTTTGAAGCATTACTGATTTGAGCATCAGATAACTTTAATTTACTCGCAACCGAGCTATGACTTGAGTTCAAACTTTTACCCGTTAGATAACCTAATTGTTTAACCTGCTCTGCTGTGAGCATATTATTTTCAACCGCCTGATTGGTGATCACACACGAAGTAACAACTGCATCGTAACGTGCAAAAAGTTGAGAATAAATCACAAAACCGATAATTCCCCCTACAATTCCACTCAATACAATTGTTAAAATTAAGTATTTCTTATTCATTTTCATATCCAAAGTTAATGTGTATTTAAACACTAAACAGATCCACATCACATTACAAGTTTACTTATGTGAAACAAATCAATATAAAATTAATAGCTACTGAGCTACAAATATTGGCGTTCATAAAATTGTGTTAATTGAATAAGTTTTGTTGATTTGTAAAAAGCAATACCTGCAAATAGCTCAAAAAGTTCACTTGATTGATGCTCCGATCAAAACCCAGTAAAATTTAAAATCTTTTAAATAACTAAAATCAAAATGACCATTCTAGAATTATGGAGTTGGCTTGGCAAAAACTCTGGACAATCACAGACATTAATTGGGCTTATTGTTTGCAATAGTTGCTGCCACAGATACTTTCAAACAAATAACTCTTGCTCAACAACAAAGACACTTTGAATTAAAACTCCAAACACTCAACACGACAAAAGAACTATTTTTCTTAACTCACCATCAATACACATTAATTGATGAACATAAACACTCCAAATGACTTATAAAACAGATAAAAATTGATTTCCCGTTAATATCTACACTATTTTATAATATAACTATACTTCAACTCATAGTCACCAAACATTGATTCATGATATAAAAATTTCGCTCGATATCTAAATAAATAAGCATCACTTATTAAATAGCTTATCTTTTAATACGTCTAATTTTTATATCTAATTATTATTGTAAAATAATTTTTCACTAGGCTTTAGGGTAGGTATTTATTTCAATTGAGACTCCATGAGCTGAATCTTGCAATGAGAAATCATAAAAATCTCATACCATAAAAAAGGTTCAGTGTACGAATGATTACTTTTAATAAAGAATTTTACCATATACACTCAAATAAATTAATATTAAAATTATTGATCATTTTATAAAAAACATTAATTAAAACCTACAACCACCGTCAATAAATATAAAGTTCTAAATAAAGTATCATTATTTACTGCAATGCTAATTATGCTATAGGACTGAATAGAAAACTTGAATTTTATTACTTAGATTAGAGTGAAAACAGTGTAGTTTTAATATTTTTATTAAAATTTTATCGACTTTTTTTTCATTCAAATTAAGTTAATAGTAACCAATTTCAGGTATATCAAGACTAAAATTTTAATAGTTTAATGATTTTACCTTTATCTAAAGAGAGAATTTTCTATGACCCTTACAGTACAGCAAACCTTTGATCGTAATGAATTAAATGCAGCAATTAACCAAATTATTAGTTGGTTTCCTGAATATTCAGATGAGGTTAATCAAAAACGGGAACAGCTCATAGATGAGATTTTAGCAACACCCACTTTGCAAGATATAGCTGAACAAAAAGAGTTTTCAAATTATAGTGAAGACGGATTATTATTAGACTCAATCAAATTACCAACTAATCCATGCCAACAAGGTATAATTAAGGTTAGTTTTAATGCCATTGCATTTGTATTTTCATTATTAGGCTTAAAGATTTCATTTAATGATACAATCGCAAAAATTATTTGGTATCGCATTAGTAATTTAAATCTCAATCAACTCTTAGATGCAATTCAAAAATTTACTGAAGCGAAAACTGCTATTCAAAAAGCAACCGCTTTATTGGCTATATTAGCAGAGTTGATGGCATTAGGTATTTTCAAAGCAATAGTAATCGCTATAAAAGATGGAATGTCAGCTTGGGGGTGGATAAAACTTGTAGCATCAGCAACTGCATTGGTAACAAGTTGGTTTGTTACAGGTGGTGCTGCTTTTATTGTTTCTGCAGCATCTTCTATTTTATCAGCAGTCGAATTAATAGAAAGTACTATACAAGCAGTTGCTGCGTGTATAAATAATAAATGTTCTTTAACAAGTTTACAGCCATATTTAGAATAAAATTTCAAATGATTTAAATACTCACGCTATATAACATATATGAAAATTATTTTATTATTTAAACAAATCTAACAGCCTTAATTTTTCGATTAAGGCTTTATGTCATTTTAGCTTATACCATTTTTAAAATTAATTAGATGATTAAAATTATATTAAAACCACTCATCCCACTCCTTTGACAGCTGCATTGCATCTGCTATGTCACACCATCAGTTTTTGACTATATCTTTAGTGATTGATTCAGACATTGAGAGCTTATCTATTAAGTTAGAGCAAGTGATCATTCGGTATCAGCGGTCAGCTCTCATTATCAAGGCCGATCCAGCAGCATTTAGAGAACGAATGCAACCGAATATCATTGCATATCTCCCTCTAGACAATTGAACTAAAACTTTAAACCATATCAACTGTTAGATTAACCACTGTACCTCACTCAACATCTACCTCAATTCGATCTCGACCATTTTGCTTCGCTCTATATAATGCTTTATCTGCAGAAATAATTTTTCGTTCCAGAGAATTATCTTTTTCTCCAGATACACAGACACCAAAACTTGCTGTTATAAATATTTTTTTGTTGTTATATATAAAATGTAGTTTCCTAACTCGGTCTTGATATCTTTGGACGATACTCAATACATCATTACAGTTATTTTCTCGTACCAAGATAATAAACTCCTCACCGCCATAACGAGCAAATAAATCACCTCTTCTAATTATTTTACTTATACAATCTGCCGTTGTTTGTAAAACCTGATCACCAAAAGAGTGTCCATAGATATCATTTATTGATTTAAAATTATCTAAATCCATTAATATAATAGAATAATTTAACTCATCTATTTCCTTAGTTTTCTCAAAAAATGCTCTGCGATTAAAGACTTTTGTTAAATAATCTATTTCACTCAAATACTTAAATTTTCTTTCCCTTAGATACCATTGGCTGATTAAATTATTACCAACGACAAAGCAAATCAAAACCATTGGTAAAAAAAAGTATGCCATCGTAGCAAGCACAAATGGATGATCAATTAGATTTGCTTCTTTTCCATAAGTAGTAAAAATTGGAGCATAGGGTAAGATTTTATTATAAATTAATAAAAACAAAAATATGAAAAATAAAATTGAAGATAAAATAAAAAAATAAATCTCTTTCCTCTCAAATAATATTAAAGATATTCCTGAAAAACAGACATACACACCTATTGTTACAGGGCTAAAAATTCCAAGGAAATATCCATCAGATAAAAAATAAATTGTAATAAATAATAAAATAAAATTTTTAAGCGTATTTTGTTTTAATTTATTCTTTCTATAGAAACAACAAACAAGTATTAATATTAAAAATATAATCAAGTATGTAAAATCAAGAAATAAAAATGATCGAATAAAGTCTATATCTATATATATCCAATAATTTGGATTATTTTCAACAAATATTCTCCACATAATCCATAGAGAATTTTCAAAACTTGCTAGGCATAAGATAAAGCAACATTTTTTTAAATCACTCCAATTCATTATCATATTTTTTTGATTATAATGGTACACTTAAGCAGATCCTTCAAGGAGTTTAAATTTATTCGTATGAAAAGCTCTTTATTGTTTTGATCAATATTTACTCATTTGATCATAAAAAGAATTAATCTTGCATTATAAATAAAAATCATATTAAATTAAATATTATCATCTTAAATAAGCTATATAATTTTATCTATTCTCTTGCAACTGAACAATACAGCAAAAAATAACTTAATATTTCAATTACTTATATATAATCAACAAAAATACGTCCATCTAAAAAACTTTATTATGATTATTCTAACTGGAAAATATGTAAATAATATTGCTATCCGTGACATCACTAAAAAATTAGGTTTCAGACCATCACATCACAAAAAACACAAGATTTACTTGCTAACGTGAAATATGAGAGAAGCTTTCTATCCGCTTAAAAGAATTTAATGACCCACTATCCAATTAGGCATTAGTTAAATATCTTATTTGAATTAAAAAAAAGAAAAATCATCACATCACATTAAGTAAAAAAATTAATTATTGTCAAACTATGAGTACGATGGAGAAAAACTTAATTCAGCCAAACTAATGATAAGATTTATTCAGACTACTCTAATCATATGATTTTAATTTTTTCTATTATAAAAATCATTTAGATAAAATATTTTTCAAATAAATTTTTACATTGAACATTTAAAACAAAAAAATAAATTAAAATAAATGCTTTATGACTATAATAAAATTATTGAAGAGACAATCAATATTTACTTATATCCAAAATTTATTTTAAATAAACTAATTCTATTAATAACTAGGCTTTTCTATATATCTTTTTAAGATCTCACATAGACAAATCTAATTTTTTTCAATTAGTTTCTATACAGTCTCATTAAATTTTATATTTTGAACCATTCAATTTAGTAAAAACCAACGATTGAACAGTTTATTGAGCTTGACCAATTTTTAATTCAAATAAATTAAGTTCTGCCTACTTTTCAGACTTTCTACTTGCATCTGATGTATTTAAATATATTTTTCTATAGTAAGGCACAATAATTCGCCAACTTTGACCACGTTTTATAGGAGAGGTATATTCATTTTTGTGGTGCATTTCTGGTGCAGATTTTATTTTTTACACCCTAAAATGGCGTAAAAATGAGGAAAAATGTCGCCATTTGGTAAGTCTACAGGCAATAAAAAACCTGCAATAATCTTCAATAAAGATCATGCAGGTTACTGTTTTAAATAATATTACTTAGCTACAGAAGCCTCAGTGGTAATATTTACAGTAATCTTATCACCTACATTTGGCACATAATTTCCAATACCAAATGCAGAACGATCAAATGAAGTTGTTGCATTAAATCCAACTGTATCTAATTTAGACATTGGATGAACGCCACGTTTGTTTAAGCTACCAGTTAACACTACAGGTTTAGTCACACCTTTGATTGTTAAATCACCTGTGATTTTAAAGTTCTTTTTGTCTGCAGATTCGACTTTAGTACTTTTAAATGTAATGTTTGGATAAGTCGCTGCATCAAACCATGCTTTTTCTTGGAATTCTTTATCCAATACTGCAACGTTAGTATTTACACTGCTCACAGGTATTGTCACATTTACTGCAGACTTTTCAGGTTGATCCAGATCTACACGGATCGTTCCTTGAATATTTGTAAAATTCGCAGAAGGTGTAGAGAAACCCATATGATTCCAAGAGAATACTGTTGCTGTATGTGTTGGATCAATTTTGTAGTCTACTGGTTTTGCAAGAGCAGCTGTTGATGCAATAACCAAACCCATTCCTAAAGAGAGCGCTTTAAAATTCATACTGTTATATCTTCTTTTCTAAAAGGTAAATTTATTGTAGCGATTTAAAATCTTTGATCAGCAAAAATAATAAAACGAAGTGTTGTATATTTGAAACTATAATATTCTCCATACACTCTGGATTCGAAATATCCAATTTGCTTTACAGATCAAAATGCATACTTCTTCATCAATATTACTCTCAATTCATCTTATTCAAAATCCAATTCAACCAATAAGCCTCCCTCAGACTTAGAATAAATACGCAATCGATAGTTATACTGTTGCATCAATGCCTGTGTTAAAGCTAAGCCTAAGCCATAACCTTGTGTTTGAGCAGATTTTCTCCAAAAACGCTGAGTGGCTAAATTAATCTCTTGTGGTGCCAAGCCTATACCATAATCTTCAATGATAACCGTTTTGTTCTTTTGCCTAATCTCAATTTTTTCACGACTTTGTGCATGTTTTAATGCATTTTCTATCACATTAAACAGGACTATTTTTAGTGCTTGTTCAGAAATATAAATTGTATTTAGACTGGCCCAATCTACAGTTATTTGTTGTTCAATATTAGGATATAGCACATTTAACTCTTGTAAAATTTGCTCTAATACTAAACTTAGTCTTAACTCGACTTGTTGATCAGCTCTTTGATGCTCAGTTTTACTGAGTAATAATAATTGCTCGAGTAAATGCTGATAACGCAGAATACTCTGTTCAGCTTCAGCTAAACTGGTCATTAACTTTTTATCAGATGAATACTGTTGTGCTAAAATTTGACTCAGTTGTACATTTATCTTTATAGCCGTAAGTGGGCTACGTAGCTCGTGTGCTGCATAAGCACTAAAGTTTTTTTCATTTTCTAGACTATGCTGTAAACGAGCGAATAAACTCGATATATTCTCTACAAAAGACTGTAATTCTGATGGGAATTTAGCAGAGTCGAGCTGGTAAACTAAACTCATATTATCTACAGATTGTTCTTGGTAATTTTGTAGCACTTGAGCAGTTTGCTCTATTGATTTAAATTCTTTTTTAATAATCCATAAAATAAGAGCTACACATAAAAGTAGCGTTAAACATAAAGGCCATAAAATTGACTTTAATATCTCTGTTAATAGGGCTTCTCGTAATAATACTTTCTCTGCAGCGACGACTTGAATCTGTCCTTGCCTTAAGGTAAAACTTCGCCAAGATACCCCCTGTTCTACCCAAGTACGAAAACCTTCAGGTTGTTGAGCGAGTTGTGTTGGAGCACCTTTAGTTTGTGCAACAACAGAGTGATCCAAAACGACATTCAGTTTAATCACAGACACAACACAAGCAATTAAATCAGGATTATTGAGTTCAGATACTACAGGCTCAGCAGCATGAGTAAGCTGCTGTATAGGGATCTGACCAAGCAGACGTGCCACCATATGGGCTGAAGCAGAAAGACGTTCGTCTAAGGTTTCAGTCATTTTCTGTTCAATATTGTAGTATAGCCAAGCAAATGCAACAGCCCAAATGAGTACAAAAGCACAGGTAATACTTAAAACTAAACGCCATTTTAAACTATATCTTAAGGTGTTCATGGCTGACTACACTATATTTTGATCAGTTTTCTCAACTGAATAATCATCAGACCTCTCTTTTTGAATCTGGAAAATATAACCTACTCCTCTTACAGTCTGAATCCATTCAGCTCCGATTTTTTGTCTTAAATGGTAGATATGTACATTGAGCGCATTACTTTCAATATTATCTTGAAAGCCATATAACTTATCTGCTAGCACTTCATTTTTTAATACCTGATTCGGCTGTAGCATAAACACTTCAAGCAAAGCATATTCACGGCGTGACAAATTAAGTTCTATTTCACCACGATACACTTTTTGAGTGGCTTTATTGAGCTTTAACTCACCACACTCGATTTGATTTGAGGCATAACCTCGTGTACGGCGACCTAAAGCATGAATTCGCGCTATTAATTCACTTAATTCAAAAGGTTTTGTTAAATAATCATCTGCACCATCATTTAAAGCATTTACACATTGTTCTGTTTGGTTACGTGCGGTTAAGACTAAAACAGGAACATCTATAGATTTTGATCGCCATTGTGCCAATAATTCTAAGCCATCTTGATCAGGTAACCCCAAATCGAGCAAGCATAGATCTACAGCAGAGTGCTGCATATAATAGTTGGCATCCACAGCAGTACTCACATGCTCAATTGAGAAGTTTAAATGTTGCAATGCAAATTGTATGCTTTTGGCAATATAAGGGTCATCTTCAACCAATAAGATAAACATAAGTTCTCCTTCATGTGAAAGATAATACAAAGAAAACGAACTGTTAATGTTCTCTTAATTCAAAACAATGGATAATGCTGATAAATTAAATCTAAATAGGGAATGAAGAACTTGCGTTATTTACTCCGCCTCGGCTTAAGCAGTCTATTGGCTGTGACCAGCATTCATACATTGGCAAATACTGATTTTTTACCCCCTGAGCAAGCTTTTTCTTTTTCTGCAGAATCACTCAATAGTAAAACCGTGCAATTACATTGGAAAATTGCTCCACATTACTATCTTTATCACGATCAATTTAAAGTCAGTTTGCAACAAAAACCTCTCAAATTAAATCTACCGGCAAGTGTTGAAAAAGATGATCCTAACTTTGGCCTAACGCAAGTTCATTATGGCAATGTAAGCACTCAAATTAGTGTTCAACCCAATAGTCAATATTTGGTCACCTGGCAAGGATGCTCAAGTGATGGGCTATGTTATCCATTACAAAGACGTAATATCACAACTGATGCTGATGGCCTACTTGGACAAACCAATACAGCTGGGAAAAAAACACTGATTGAGTCAAGCCAATCACAGAATAACTCATTTGAAAATAAAGCTGAAACTGTAGTTAAAACTGCACCACCCACACCTACGCATTCTACAAACACTAAAATTACTGCAGATCAAAGTCCAGCAAGCTCCACCGCACAAGCAGCGCAAGTTACAAATAAAACTGATCAAGAGCAAAGTGCCTCATCTGCTCCATCCACAGCACAACTGACTACATCTACAACTGATCACCTTTCAGTCAGTTCGGTAGCCAGCTTACCCGCTACTGCAGAAAATTCAGTCTCTCCAGCACAAACAGCACAATCTGAAATTTCTGTATTTCAACTGAATAACGATCAAGGATTTTTACAACTTCTATCACCCGATCACTTAGGCTTAAATCTAGTTATATTTTTCTTATTGGGTGTTTTACTGGCATTTTTGCCATGTTCATTGCCTTTGATTCCGATTCTATCAGGGATTATTGTGCAAAAAGCACGTGGTTATCGGGCTATTGTCATTGCCCTAAGCTTTGTGGTGAGTATGGCATTGGTGTACGCACTTATGGGGATGCTGGTCGCTGAAATTGGATATAGTTTCCAGCGTTGGTTCCAAAACCCAGTAGTGATTGGTATTTTTGCCATAATTTTCATTGCATTAGCACTCAATCTTTTTGGCCTATACAAGCTCACATTACCGCAATCTATCCTGCATAAACTTGATCATCTACAAAGCAAGCAACAAGGTGGCACACTCTTTGGTGCAGTCATTATGGGGATTTTATCTGCATTAATTGTTGGCCCTTGTATGAGCGCGCCACTCGCTGGTGCCCTGCTCTTTGTCTCGCAAAGTCATGACCCAGTATTGGGTAGCATTTATATGTTTATCTTAGGCTTAGGGATAGGCTTACCTTTATTTATTGCAAGTGTATTTGGCGCAAAATACTTACCCAAACCTGGACTTTGGATGGATCGTATCAAGATTGGCTTCGGCTTTGTCATGTTAATGGTTGCGTTATACTTTATCCGTCCAATGCTAGGTAGCATGTTCTATGCAGCAGCATTTGCACTGCTGTGTTTAATATTAGCGGGATACCTCTTTAAAATACGAAGTTCAGCTGACTCTAAGATTGCTAAAATCGTCATGTTAATCTTGGCTGTATTGAGCCTTCTAGGTGCTGCATACAACATTAATTCCGCGATTCATGCCTATCAAGTCAAACATTCTGCTCAGGCTTTATTGACTTGGCAAAAGGTTCGTACAGCAGAACAATTTGAACAAGCGATTCAAGCAGCGAAATTGCAAAAACGTCCAATATTAATCGATGTCTATGCAGATTGGTGTACTGCATGCCAACCGATTGAAAATGAAGTATTACCTCGTGCAGATGTACAACTCGCGATGGAGAATTTTACTTTAATTAAACTAGACCTCACGCAAAATGACCCATCTCAGGACCTAATTTTACAGCAACATGAAATTTTAGGCCCACCAACGATGCTATTTTTAGATGCCAACGCACAAGAGCTACGTCAACTGCGTTTAACAGGTACATTCAGTGCCAAAAAGTTTATTCATCAATTACAGCAAGTAAATTAATATGATTACTGCACAAGCAATTCATCTTGGCCCGATCATGTTACCTTGGCCATTACTGATTTTTTTCCTCAGTCTGGCACTGTCGATTATGCTAGCAAAGCGTTTTTGTACATACTTTGCTGTTTCACCTGAAAATTGGCAACAATTTAAAGATAGTATTTGGCAGGCCACTTGGATTGGATTGATTATTGGGCGTTTGGTCTTTGTTTTTATGGACTTTGATTATTATCGTCTACATCCAATCGATATTATAAAAATCCAAGATAAGGGCTTTCACTTTATTACAGCGATCTTAAGTGCCGCTGTATGGATCTTATGGAAAAACTGGCAGAGCGCTCGTTATATTGCCATGATATTTCTAGTAAGCAGTTTAAGTCTCACCAGCATCGGTCTATGGTCATATAAAAAATACCAGCAACACTATCAACAGTTTCCACAAGTCGAACTGGTCGATTTGCAGCAAAAAAAACAGGCCCTGTCCCAGTTTATTGGAAAACCTACTGTGATCAATTTATGGGCCAGTTGGTGTCCACCCTGTCATCGTGAAATGCCTGTTCTAGATGCAGCTCAAAAAAATCACCCTAATGTAAATTTCGTCATGATTAACCAAGGTGAAGATGCTGCAACTATTACGCAATACTTAGAAAAAAATCAGCTTCAATTTAACCATATGTTGCTCGATCAAGAGGGACTTACTGCAAAAAAAACTGGAATGTATGGTCTACCAAGCACTCTATTTTTTAATGCACAAGGTCAACTTGTTGATAGTCATATGGGTGAAATTAGTCAAAGTGTATTGAATCAAAAACTTAAAAATGCTCAAGGAGAACATTGATGCAAAAATTTAAATGCATAGCATTAGCAACACTTGGCTTGTCTATTAGCCTCGCAAGCTGTGCCCAAACTGAGCAAAGTGGTGCTTTGAAACAACAATTAGAAAAACAAGGCTACAATTTTGTTAAACAAATTGATGCACCAGAAGGGCTGATCGGCTGGAGTGGTTATAAGGATGAATATCCTTCAACTGTCTTTATTTCTAAAGATCAAAAATATTATATCGTGGGTGATTTATTTGATGCCAAAAATAAAAATCTTACAGAAGAAGCCATTAACACCCATGTCAAAGGGGCCGTATTGGAACAAATCTGGAAGAGTTTAGAACAAACCACTTGGATACAAGATGGTAAAAAAGATGCAGCTAAAATTGTCTATGTATTTACTGATGTCAACTGCCCTTATTGCCACACGTTCTGGCAAAAAGCCCGTCCTTGGGTAGACTCAGGTAAAGTTCAATTCCGCCATATTATGGTGGGTGTCATTCGTGAGAACTCTAAAGGTCAAGCTGCAACTATACTAGCGAGCTCCAATCCAGAAGAAGCGTTTAAACAATTTAATTTAGCCAACGGTAAAAACCAAATTAAGGATATGGCCAGTATCCCACAAGCTTTGTCAGATAAATTAAATCACAATGCTGAAACAATGGAAAAATATGGTTTTTATGCTACACCAGCAATCGTGTGGAAAAATGCCAAAGGTGAAATAGAAAGTCAGCAAGGAATGCCTAAAGACCTTCACGTTATTTTAGATTAAGCTCAGCACATCTACCACTTGGGATCATTAATCTCAAGTGGTCTTAAAATAATTCAGCGGCACTTTCAAATAACGAATCCCATTTGATTCTGCCTTGGGTAATTTCCCTGCATCCATATTAATTTGAATGGCGGGTATGATCAGTTTTGGCATGTTTAGACCAGCATCTCGTTGCTCTCGCAGCGCAATAAACTCATCTTTGGCAACCCCTATATGTAGATGAATATTCTCTGCCTTTTGCTGTGCAATACTGGTTTCACATTGATATTGTTGACGTGTTTTGGGTAGATAGTCATGGCATAAAAATACCCGAGTATTATCTGCTAGTTGATATAACTTTTGCACAGAGTCGAATAACTGCGCCGCACTTCCTTTAGGAAAGTCACAACGTGCTGTACCATAATCAGGCATAAACAACGTATCGCCAACGAAAACCGCATCACCAATCACATAACTCAAACATGCGGGCGTATGACCAGGTGTGGCAATGTTATAAGCATCGAGTTCACCAATCTTAAAATGCTCTCCATCTTTAAATAAATAATCAAAAGACTGCTGTGAGCTAAAATATGATAAATCTAAATGATAAATAGAACTAAACGTTTGCTGTACCAGTGTAATTTTATCACTTGTGGCCACACGACCACCCAACTGTTGCTTTAAAAACTGTGCAGCACTTAAATGATCAGCATGAACATGGGTTTCTAAAATCCACTGTACCTGTAACTGCTGTTGCTGAACATAAGCAATAATTTGATCTGCCTGCTCAGTCGCTGTACTTGCGCTTGCAGCATCGTAATCTAATACACTATCAATAATCGCACATTTTTTTGTTGAAGGGTCACTCACTACATAGCTATAACTATTCGTTACCGCATCAAAAAATGACTGTACAAATGGTTGTTGTTGCATTTTATTCTACTCCGCTTAATTTACGTTGCAGCCATACACCTAAACCCATCGCCAGTAGAAAATATACACCCTCAATATGACCCAATCCAAGCAAAGCAAAACTAGGTCCTGGACAAATCCCAGCAATGGCCCAACCGATTCCAAAAATAATTGCACCCACCACTAATTTATAATCAAGTTGAGTTTGGGTGGGTAGATGAATTGTTTGTCCAGAAAGGGTACATGGATGACGAATCGCCCTCTGCATCGGTATAAACACCACCATAATCGCACCGAGCATGACAAAAATTAAACTAGCATCCCACTGCCCCGTAATATCTAAGAAACTAATAATCTTAATAGGATTTGCTAAACCTGAAATAATTAAGCCTAATCCAAATAACGCACCCAAAACTGTGGCAGTTAAGGCATAAAATAGACTATTCGCATTACTTTGTTGGTTTATTGTACTTAGCTCATTCATAGCAAAATCCCCCATACATGACGTGTTAACCAAACTGTAAGCATACCTGCCGCCATAAAACTGGCAGTTGCGATAAAAGATCGCTTTGATAAACGACTCATCCCACAAATACCATGACCGCTGGTACAACCTGACCCCATGCTGCTTCCAAAACCAACCAATAATCCTGAAAGCATAAATAGCCAAGGTTCCTCTACAACAAAATCTATCTGTGGCTGTTTCCAAAAGCCGTAAAGTGCAGCAGATAAAACCATACCCAACAAAAACCATTTAGCTGGGGATTGCACAAAGGTCTTTTTGCTGATGACCTGAGCAAGCATGCCACTCACCCCTGCTATACGGCCATGTAAATACAAATAGCCAACTACAGCGACACCTAATAGCAGACCACCCAGCCATGCAATTAAATACTCATGCATCAATGCTTACCTCTATAGTTTAAATTCGTTATTTCAATATACTTTTTTATATTATATAATAATATTAATTATTCAAGCCTATTTTAGAGATTAATGAATGTCGAATAGTATTAGCTTTGACTTTAGTAAAGCCGATTATGTTGCACAGCAGCTCAAAGTTTTATCCAATCCTGATCGATTGAAAATCTTATGTGTATTAAAAGATGGTGAGATCCATGTTCAGCAGATTGAATTACTTACCAATATTCAGCAACCGACCCTTTCACAGCAACTTACATTACTGCGTAAAGCGAAGTTGGTCGCTACACGTCGTGATGGTAAGCAAATTTATTATTCAATCGCGGAGCCGAAAGTTTTGCAATTAATGCAGCAACTCTATCTGCTCTATTGCCAAGACTAGGCCAATGTTGATGTGTCAGTTGAAAATTCGCTTAAGGAACGATGTATAATGAATCGAGTTTTTTATGTTAGTGGCCGTTGCACATGTCTATTCAAGTCTTAAATAAACAACTCGATGAGAGTCAGCACTGCCCACTTTGTCAGGCATCAATGTACTATATCGATGCAGAGCAATTTGAAAAAGAATTTAACTTTTACCAGTGTAGTCACTGCTCACATCAAGTGTTTACTGATGATCATCATAATTGTCACTGTGAACACTGCCAAAATACTCGTAAAAAAATGATTAAGGCCACACGTTTACAAGAGCAACGCTTTAAAGAACGTAAAGCAGATATTGTGATTAAAGACTTAAACCAACTCAGTTTTTTACAACAACTATTTTTACTTTCAATACTAGATGACACAGTCCAAGAAGATAAAAGCTATAGAGAGTTTATAGATTGGAATAACATCAAATATAATTACTTCAGTCCAAACTTCCAATTTCAAAACTCCCTACTCCAACAACTGGTCAAGGATGGCGTATTACTTGAAAATGACCCTAACGCGCAAACCGAACCAACACTAAATTCTGGCCAATACTTTCTACAACTGCGTATCGATGGGTATGCAGAACCTAGTTTATATAGTGTATGTCAACAATTACGCTTACGCTTTTTTGAAAACTTATCACGCGGTGTGCCTTTTAAAACTGCTGATCAAGTCAAGGATGCGTTGTATTTAATGCTATATCAAGAAATCGTACAATTTATGCAACACTATTGTCGAACTTGGGGCATCCAAATTGCCGGGAACCGTGGCTTACAAGCTTATTGCTATAACTTGATGGAACACTTAGCTGTTGGTCAGATTTATTATCTGATTCAAAATGCACTTGAATATCTCTATCAGCAAAAAGCATTACAAATCCGCAATGAAAATTTTATTAATACAAATATTCTAAAAAAAACCTTAATGCAATATCGTCAACGGAGTGTTGATGAAAAGTGGGAAACTCCAACCTTACCACGTCCTCATAATTTACCACTAAGTAAAATGAGCAGTATTTTATTTTATCGTTTTATGAATTACGATGAACATATTTTCATACAGCCAGTATGGCGTAGTTGGAGAAAAATTGCCCCACGTCTAAATTTCTATTCAGATAAACGTTGTATGCACTGTGGCTCTCATGATTTAAAAGTTGATTATGATGCAGCAGAATATGTTTCGATGAGTTGTCTTAAGTGTAAACATCAAGACCACTATTTTATTCGCTAATCAACCACCTCTGATCAAGCCTATCAACGACCAACCTTTTAAATTTAAAATATATAGCGTTTATTTATCAGCTGATTTATGCCTTTAAATATAGCCATTTTATTTGATCAATCAATTCATCCTAGCTGAGGTTCTTATGCATCACACCGTACAACAGTGTTTTGATCAAACGCATCAACACACTATTACCGATCAAATATTGATTGAACAAGTGATTCTCGCTTGGCAAGATCTTCAGCAACAACAGCCTTTAGTACAATGTATAACCAATAGTGTTGCAGCTAATTATGTGGCGAATATTCTTTTAGCGGCTGGTGCCTCTCCAGCCATGATTGATAACCCTTATGAAGCTGGTGATTTTGCCCAAATAAGTGCAGGCCTCAATATCAATCTGGGCACACCGACCAGTGAACAAACACAAGCGATGCATGTAGCCGCTGCGGCAGCACAACAACACCATACCCCGTGGGTTCTTGATCCTGTAGGCTATGGAAATCTACTTAAATGGCGTAGTCATACGATTGAACAGCTGTTGCAATACAAACCCAGCATTATTCGTGGAAATGCTTCAGAAATAAGTACCTTGGCGGGTACTGCAATACAAAGTAAAGGTGTAGATTCGACCTTGGCCAGTCAAGTGGCTGCCCAGCATGCACGCCCATTACTCCACGCTACAGAATGTATTGCGATCTCTGGTGCTTCTGATTTTATTGTGTCGAAACAATTTGATGCACTGATCGAGATTCACGGCGGCCATATCAATCAAACCAAAATTACAGCAAATGGCTGTGCACTCGGTGCCTTATGTGCTGCATATAGTGCTGTTGCTAGCAGTGTGAGTATTGCAGCAATTGCAGCACATATTCATTTTTCTATCGCAGCGCAATTGGCCTATGCAAAAGCCCCTGAAATTGGCAGTTTCCATATCGAGTTTTTAAACCAAGTACAAATGCTTAATGCTGAACGTATTGCACAATATGCGCGTATAAGTTTTCTACATGATTAATGATTCAGTTATACTCATGAAAAACATACACTTCAAATAAATGTAATTGGAATAATCCCCATATGCTGATGCAATTTTTCAACGAAGCGAATCTTATGCCATTTCATATGAGCGTATTGATGTTGATTTTGCTGAGTTTGGCAGAAACCATTGGCTATTATATACGTTTGCGACCAAGTAGTTTATTGAAGAAGATATCACCACAATGGTTAAAGCACTCACCATTCATTCAGGTCAAATTTTCTAAAATATCAATTTTTGTTTTCTTGCTGATCAACTTTAGTTTTGCGGGATATTTTTTACAATTGACCATTTTTGCGAGTCGTCAAGAACTCGCCGCTTGGTATTATGTGATTGTGCCCGCTCTAATTATGGCCATCTTTTTTACTGTGTTTATGATTCACTGTCTTGACCAAGTCATCAAACCTCAATATACCCCTACCGCAATTAACTTAATTGGTCGCTTAGCAACCATATCAAGTGGTAATGCTCGCCCTGGTTTTTCCGCCCAAGCCCGAGTTATCGATGAATATGGCCAACTGCATTATATTCAAGTAGAACCCGAGTTTGGTGAGCTAGAATTACAGTCACAAGTGATCCTCATTCGTTTCAATAAATCCCATTATGTCGCCAAAACTATTTCTGCCAACAACCATTTATTTCATACCGAGTGAAGCTTTGAAATATTGCTTAGCCTATAAATATTCTAATCACTTGAGTTAATCGTTCATTACCAACGATACTTATTCCAATTTTCTGGGTTTGCCCAATACTTAGCATTTAACCAATCTGGTACTTGTTTATAATCTAAGATATTAAATAGCCAAACTGACTGTTGCTCAATAAGTTGATAGTCAAACAACTGCTGAAAACCTAATGCTCGCATCAACTTTTCATCCTGCACTTCTGCACAAACCACAATTCGTTTCGCCCATAGATCACGTAGCTTCACTATTAATTGTGTTTTTTGTTGTGGGTTAAACTGTTGTAACTCTAAATCGTTGAGCCGCACAACAGCCAAATCATATCGTTGTTGAAAAGGCAGATTTAAAAATACAGATGCGTTAAAATGACTAAATTGAATGTTCAAATCCGATAGATCATTCGTCAAGTTAAGTCCAATGGATAATGCAGTCCGAATTGGCTGTTGTTGTGCTAAATCGTCTAGCATCAAAGTGATGACATTTTGCTCAGCCATGACTGTACCTATTATATCGAGTGAGAAATTAGCAATGGAACGACAAGGCATTTGTCACAAAATGCATGCAGCTCTGCTAGAGAATAATGTAACTGATTCATCCTTACATCAAGCAAATGTTGAATATAAATTTAATTTAGACCGAACAGTTGTAGATCTTCCCTTCCAACTAGGCCAAGAAATTGAAATCGAATGGACTGGGAAAATTTATTGTGTCTCATGTGGTAATGCCACTCCAAAATCATATTCACAAGGGCATTGTTTTAAATGTTTTAAGACCAAGGCCTCTTGTGATCTATGTATTATGAAACCCGAGACCTGCCATTATCATTTGGGTACTTGCCGAGAAGATAGTTTTGCACATGAAGTTTGTTTTCAGCCACATATTGTGTATTTAGCAAACTCAAGTGCTCTCAAGGTTGGGATTACACGTCTAGGTCAAATGCCAACACGTTGGTTAGATCAAGGTGCAACCCAAGCTTTACCGATTATGAAAGTTGGTTCACGGCGCTTATCTGGTCAGCTCGAAACGATGTTCGCAAATGAAGTTGCGGATAAAACCGACTGGCGTAAACTTCTTAAAGGGCAAGCAGAACCACTGAATCTCATCGAAATTCGCGACCAACTCGTAGAGCGTTTTAGTCCTAAAATTCAAACTATCCGTGAAGAGTTTAGTCAAAACCTAGAATTTAATGAGGGTGTTGAACTACTCGAGAATGAACAACAACGCCAATTCATTTATCCTGTAGAGAGTTATCCTGAAAAAATCAAGTCGCATAATCTTGATAAGACTCCAGTCATCCGTGGTGTACTACAAGGCATTAAAGGACAGTATTTACTCTTAGATACTGGTGTTATTAATATTCGTAAATATACAGGTTACGAATTAATTATTCGCGCTGAATAATTTTCAAAACTTGCCTCAAATACCTGTGCTTGGTCACCCCCTGCACAGGTATTTAAAGCCTCTCTTTTCAATTTTGCTGTGGTTGTATATTCAATAAATTTAATACCGCAACTGCTGGATCTTCACTACTTCCAGCCAATAACTTTTTATGTAACGTTTTAAACTGCATAGTTTGAATTTGTCCCACTTCAATATCCATTAAACGCTCAATCTCAGCAGCGAGATTTTCAGCTGTTGCTTCTCTTTGAATCAACTCTTTAATGACGCGTTTACCTGCAATGATATTAGGCAAAGAATAATAGGGAATTTTGACTAAGAATTTTATAATGACATAACTTAACCAATTTAATTTATAAAAAGAGACCATTGGACGATGCATTAACATCGCTTCTAAAGTCGCTGTTCCTGAAGCGAGGGCCACTATATTTGCAGCATCCATCACTTGTCGACCTATACTCGACTCTGCACTTTGATTTTCAAGTAACAATACTCGATCTTTTAAACTGGTTGGGTACGGTTTTAATAATTCGGCAATCTGCTGTTGTCTCGCCGCATTAATGGCCGGAATAATAAAAAGATCATCTGGATACTTATGATGCAGAATTTGCGCTGCATCCAATAACATTGGCCCCAAACGTTCAACCTCTCCCTGACGACTACCGGGCAATAACGCAATATGACGTTGTTGTACCGAAAGGCCCAGTGCTTGCTTCGCTAAACCAATTGGATTATCCAGAGGAAGTTCAGTGGCCAAAGGATGCCCGACAAAAGCCGCAGGCACATCAAATTTTTGATAAAAAGCTTTTTCAAATGGGAATAGGCATAGAACTAAATCAATGGACTCTTTAATGCCATATACTCGCCCCTGACGCCAAGCCCACACTGATGGACTGACATATTGTACAGTCTTGGTTGGTAAATGATGTTGTTTAATACTTTTTGATAACCGTAAATTAAAATCAGGTGCATCGATTCCAATAAAAATATCAATAGGCTTCTTCGCCCAACGGTTAACCAAGTCATCACGAATCGCAAAAAACTTTTTGAGATCTTTGAGCACTTCAACAATGCCCATTTTAGAAAAAATATCCATGGGATAAAAACTTTGCAAACCCGCTGCAATCATTTGCGGGCCACCCACGCCTTCAAATTCAGCGTCAATACCCAGTTCCTGAAAGCGGCGCATTAATTTCACTCCAAGCGTATCACCTGAAACTTCGCCAACCACAATACCAATACGCAATTTTTGATTATTCAATGCTATATCCCCCGCAAAGCGATAACATATTAGCACAGCGCAACAGCGCTTATTTTTTAAAATTCAGCTTTGAAAGAAATATCTTCAGAATATTCTCAAGTGTAATAAACGGATAAATGTCACAACTTGAAAAATATCCTAGACTTATTCTGCTCAAGCCGTGTCAAACATTAAACAATTCGTGTTATATTCAAGCGAATTTCTACTCAACTGTATGATTACCCAGTGACGGCAAATGAATACACCTAATTCTATCCCTTTTGTTCAATCCGATATTGATGACGTGAATGTACAAAGCATTCAGCCTCTTGTAACTCCAGCAAAATTAAAAGCGGAACTTCCTCTAAACGATCAGGCCTATCAAACTGTTCTTCACGGTCGTGAAACTATCCGCAATATTTTAGATGGCAAAGATAAGCGTTTGTTTGTTGTGATCGGTCCATGCTCAATCCACGATCCTGTTGCTGCGCATGAATATGCAGACCGTTTAAAAGTGCTTAGCGAAAAAGTCAAAGACACTTTATATATCGTAATGCGTGTTTATTTTGAGAAACCACGTACAACGATCGGTTGGAAAGGTTTAATCAACGATCCTGATATGAATGACTCATTCAACATTGAAAAAGGTCTACGTATTGGTCGTCAACTCCTTTTAGAGTTGAATGAAAAAGGTTTGCCATGTGCAACTGAGGCACTCGATCCAAACTCGCCACAGTATTATCAAGATTTAATTTCTTGGTCAGCGATTGGTGCACGTACGACTGAAAGCCAAACACACCGTGAAATGTCTTCAGGTCTTTCCTCTCCTGTAGGTTTTAAAAACGGTACTGATGGTGGTTTAACTGTTGCTACAAATGCGATGCAATCTGTTAAACATGGCCACAGTTTCTTAGGCCTGAATGATCAAGGTCAAGTGTCTGTAATTCGTACTAAAGGCAACCCTTATGCACACGTTGTTTTACGTGGTGGTAATGGCAAACCTAACTATGATGCAGGCTCAGTTGCTGAAACCGAAAATGCACTCGCTAAAGCTAAAGTCAGTAATAAAATTATGATTGATGCTAGCCATGCAAACTCAAACAAAGATCCATTCTTACAACCTTTGGTGTTAAAAAACCTGACTGAACAAATTATAGATGGAAATAAATCTATCGTAGGTGTCATGGTTGAAAGTCATCTTAAAGGTGGTCGTCAGGATATTCCTAAAGATCTCAAAGAGCTTGAATATGGTCTATCTGTAACTGATGGCTGTATCGATTGGGAAACAACTGAAAACACCTTATTAGAAATGGATGCTGCATTAAAAGCTGTTCTTCCAACACGTTAAGGGTGAATAAAACGCCATCTACAAGGTGGCGTTCCACTTTGTTGTAGATTATTGTTAGCCTGAGCTATCATTCTTCTGACTTTAGACTTATATTTTTCTTTTTACTTATCTTATTAACGGTCGCATGAATAATATTGAACAGCAACTGAGTCAAATTCCTCAATTTCGTTATATTCATCAGCATCTTTTGACATCCGCTCAACCTAGTGCAGAACAACTTGCACAAATCAAAGCCTATGGTGTAGATACTGTGATTAATTTGGGCTTAAGTAATGAAGAACCTGTGCTGCCTCATCAAGACCAACATTGTGCCAATCTCGGACTCAATTATCTGCACATCCCCATTCATTGGGACTGTCCTGCAGATGAACAGTGTCTTTTAGTTCTTGATCTTGTTCATGCTTTAGTACAAAACAAAATCGTTTGGGTACATTGCCCAGATAATCGTCGTGTAAGCAGCCTAATGTATCTCTATCAACAATTTGCTATGGCGATAGAACTACCAGACGCTCAAGAGTTTTTACATCATATTTGGGAGCCCAATGCCACCTGGACAGGTCTCATCCATGCGATGACTTTACAACTCCAAGGTCGTAAAGCCACGCAGGAACTCGAACAGTCCTTACAACAAATCGAGCCAGACCATACAGGTCAATAATTACTTTGCTTGATGCGAGATTAATACCGTTGCAGTCGCTAAAATTCCTTCTTGACGTCCAGTAAAACCAAGCTGCTCTGTTGTTGTGGCCTTAATACTAATTTGGGTCACATCAACATTTAGGACATTTGCAATGCTTTGACGCATTTCTAAATTATGCTTAGCCAATTTAGGACGCTCACAAGCTACGGTAATATCAGCATTATTCAACTGATAGCCACGATCTAAAATCAATTGGTAACTATGTTTTAATAGCTTACGGCTATCTACTCCTTTAAACTCAGGATCAGTATCAGGAAAATGTTGACCAATATCACCCAAAGCTAGTGCTCCTAGCAAAGCATCACAGAGTGCATGTAACACTACATCACCATCTGAATGTGCTTTAAGACCCTGATTATGTGGTATCTTAACCCCAGCAAGGGTGACAAAATCCCCATCTTCAAATGCATGTACATCAATGCCTTGTCCAATTCGAATTTGTACCGACATAAATTGCCCCTTTGCAGTTTTTAATATGAAATCTTGTATTCCTACTTTCTCTTTCGCTATAGTAAGTATGCAAGTATTCAGAAAGTATAAGCGATCATGCTGATCAAAACAGATTATTTATCTATGAAGTCTATTTTAACCCTCTTAAGTTTAAGCAGCATTGCTATTTTCAGTAGTCAAATCAGTCATGCGCAAGCAATTCCCTGCGATAGCACTCACAACATCGCTTGGAAAAAAATGTTGTGTGGTACACAATTTAAACAGCAGCGTTTATCACTCAATGATAAATATTTAACCGCATATCAAGTGACTGATGCACCTACTCAACTGCTTGAAGTCACGCAACAACTTTGGTTAAAGCGCATTCAACAATGTAAATCTAAGCGTTGTTTCGAAGAACAAATTGACCAACGTAGTGAAGAGCTAAACTTTTATAGTTCTATGAATCAGAGCATGACGCAACATTTTATAAAATACAATCAAGGTAAAATCGCAATCCCTGAAGTGCATATTATGGTCCATCAACTCAGTGAAGATCGCATTAAAATTGAAGGCAGTGCTTATTTAAATCCCAATAATAAAAGCCAGCAGCAACAAAGCTCATTATTCGCTTATAGCTCTCCTAACCCTAAAAATCCAATTTTAGATAATGACCGCCGATGTAGTTATCAAATGACTTTTCATAAAGCACTTTTGGTCATACAAAGTAAACAAACGGAGTGCCAACGCTTTACTGGCCACTATCGCCGTTATGACTAATCGGAGATTACACTACATTGATCAATGTGTTTTCTTTTGAATGAGTTTAAACGCTAGGAAAAAAATGGCTGATTTTATTCAGCCATCTTCTTAATGAAGTTTGATGCTCTATAAAGATCTGGCTTTATAATTGTGCTGCAAGCTCTGCACCTTGTCGAATAGCACGCTTTGCATCAAGCTCACCCGCCTGAAGCGCACCACCAATCAAGTGTACACGTTGTCCAGCAGCTCTTAACTGCTCATACATCGCTGTATATGACTCTTGCCCTGCACAAACCACTACATGGTCAACTTCTAAGACCTTAGGTTGATCAGCTACAAGTATATGTAAGCCTTGGTCATCAATCTTCTCATAGCTCACACCCGCCAACATATGCACCTGACGTTGCTTTAAACCTGCGCGGTGAATCCAACCTGTTGTTTTACCCAGTCCTCCACCCACTGTGCTCGACTTACGTTGCAGTAAATATATTTCACGTGGTGAACTTTCAACTTGTACAGGTTTTAAACCACCAACGTTGGCGTATTGCGTATCAATTCCCCATTCATCATAGAACTTTTGTGGATCTTGACTACCACTTTGACCACGATGACTTAGGAATTCCGCTGTATCAAAACCAATTCCACCCGCACCAATAATTGCCACACGTTGTCCAACAACCTGACGATCACGCAATACATCTAGATAACTCAACACCTTAGGATGATCAAAACCGTCTATCTCCAAGTGGCGCGGGGTAACCCCTGTTGCAACAACAATCTCATCAAAGTCTTGCTGCTGTAACTGTTCGAAACTCATTCTTTGTGACAGATGCAGTTTAATCAGCGGTTGTAATTCAATCTGACGCTTAAAATAACGCAAGGTTTCATAGAATTCCTCTTTACCAGGAATCGTCTTTGCAATATTAAATTGGCCACCAATTTGTGCTGCAGCCTCAAATAACTCAACCTCATGCCCACGCTCTGCGGCATTGACTGCGAAACTTAATCCAGCTGGCCCCGCACCAATCACTGCAATTTTTTTCTTCTTCTCTGCCGGCAGCATATTTAATTCTGTTTCATGGCAAGCACGAGGATTAACTAAACAAGATGCCACTTGTTGTGTAAAAATTTGATCTAAACATGCTTGGTTGCAACCAATACAAGTATTAATTTCATCTGAACGACCTTGCATAGCTTTTAAGGCAAATTCTGGATCCGCCAACATTGGACGTGCCATTGAAATCAGGTCGGCATCGCCCTCAGCAAGTACATACTCCGCCATCTCTGGAGTATTAATACGGTTGGAAGTAATTAATGGAACATTCACTAAACCTTTCAGTTTACGAGTTACCCAAGTAAATGCTGCACGAGGAACTTTCGTTGCAATGGTTGGAATACGAGCTTCATGCCAACCAATACCAGTATTAATAATCGTTGCACCTGCCTTTTCAATTTCTTGTGCAAGCTGTACAACTTCCTCAAAACTTGATCCACCTTCAACCAAATCAAGCATTGATAGTCGGTAAATAATAATAAAGTTTTCACCAACAGCTTCACGTGTACGCTTAACAATTTCAATCGCTAAGCGTATACGATTTTCATAACTCCCTCCCCATTCATCATCGCGATGATTGGTACGTGCTGCGATAAACTCATTGATCAAATAACCTTCTGACCCCATGATTTCAACGCCATCATATCCTGCGTATTTCGCCAATTTTGCACAGTTAACAAAGTCTGCAATAGTTTGCCAAACCTCTGCAGAACTCAGTGCATGCGGTTTTACTGGATTAATAGGTGCCTGAACTGCAGATGGAGCAACAATGTCAGCCTGATAGGAATAACGTCCTGTATGCAAAATTTGTAGTGCGATTTTTCCGCCTGCGTCATGTACTGCTTGAGTAATCTGTTTATGCGGTTCAGCCTCTTCAAACGTTTCAAGTTTTGAGCCCCCAGCAAAGGTTACACCTGCTTGGTTAGGTGCAATCCCTCCGGTTACAATGAGCCCCACACCACCTTTGGCACGCTCAGCATAAAACTGCGCCATACGCTCAAAACCGTGTTCATGTTCTTCTAATCCCACATGCATTGAGCCCATTAATATACGGTTTTTTAATGTAGTGAATCCCAAATCAAGGGGCTCAAATAAAAATGGATAATGTGACATAAATACTCCTGCTGGCAGTTGGCGAGCGTAAGGTTAGTTTTGATCAGCAGTTTTTTATAATCTAGTTTTGTTTTTTATGCAACATGTTGCATAATGACTGCAATGATCATTTTAGATTGATGTAGCCCGATGTCACTGTCTCATGCGTTACTCACCAGTTTAATTGAAAAACCTAGTACAGGTTCCGAACTAGCACGGCGCTTTGATCGCTCAATGGGATTTTTTTGGCCTGCAACACACCAACAAATTTATCGTGAACTCAGTGGGATGCTGCAAAAAGGCTGGATTTCCACTTTAGAAGATGAGCACTACACTGGGCGAAAAAAGACCTATCAAGTGGAAGCTCTTGGTCGTAGTGAATTGACCGAATGGATCTATAAACAAAGTCCACCCGCACCTTTACGTGAAGAGCTGATGGTTCGCTTACGCGCTGAAGCTCAGCTTAACACACAACAGCTTTTACCCGAACTCGAACGTCATCTTAAATTACATCAGCACAATCTACACGTCTATCAGTTAATATATACACGAGATTTTGCAACATATGATGACCATCCCCAATTACAAGATCAAACCAGTTATATCCACAAAATGATTTTGCAATTGGGTATCAATCAAGAAGTTGGATGGATTGAGTGGTTAGAACAGCTAATTCCTCAATTACGGCTTTTACAAAATAAGACTTAATAGGTCATGTCCATCTATCTACAAGGATTTGACATCCTCCCCCCC
>NZ_BBRX01000004.1 GCF_000829675.1 Acinetobacter rudis | reverse complement strand
ATGATTAAAATAGACCTCTTGGTTTTTAATTAGGTCGGTAAAGCTGATTAAAATACTGGCATATAAAGTTGATCTTAACTCATTCTCGGTGTTGCAATGGAAAAGCAAATAATTTTTGAAGATGACCACATTCGAGCAATTCATTTACCAGGCACATCAGCAACATTGGTGATCTCTTTTGGTGATTTAATTACACGCGCCAAAGGACTCAGCATCAATGCTGAAAAATCATTACAAAAATATAATTATGCCGTGATTGGCATTATGCCTAAACAAAAGTCATGGTTTCCTGCAAGCAGTATGCAGGCGCTAATGCAGCATCTTCGTCCTCTATTAGACCAATATCAACGTGTGGTTGCATATGGTGGTTCGATGGGAGCTTATGCTGCAATTAAATATTCCAATGTGTTGGGGCTGCAACGTGTTGTGGCCATGGTGCCACAGTATTCGATCAATCCAGATGAAGTAGATGATCGACGCTATACAGATTTCTTTGATCCAGCATTGCATAGTGGCATGCGTATTGAAAAGCAAGATACTCGTGCCGAGTGCGAATATATTGTTATTTATGATCCTTACTATGCAGAGGACAGTGAAAACTTTAATAAAATCCAAGAGGTTTTACCGCAGCTGCATAGCTTAAAACTTCCTTATACGGGTCATGATGTCATTGCTGTATTGGCAAATTCAGCACTTTTACATGATTTTATTGAGCGCGATTATGATGAAACTTATTTTTATCAGCAAATGCGTGCAGTGAAAAAGAACAGTAAGTTTTACTATCGCAGTGTGATTGCACGATTGCTTGGAACTCATAATGCGGCGTTAGCAAAGATATTAAAAAGTCGTGATTTACAGCTCGATGGGCAATTTTTTGACAATCAATTGAAACAGCAAATTACCCGTATACTTTTGACCAACAAGCGTGTTGATGAGCAAGATCTGTTAAAACTTGGGATTCAAGTCAATTTGCCTTTTGAGCAAGCAAGCCAATTGGTTGATAGTACAGGCAATATTTTAGTTTTTAATATGATCACGCAGAAAATTGAAGCCTATGCGCGTGAAGTTGTTGATATTAATGGTAAATATATTATTGCCTTGTATGTTAAAAATCATGGCTTGGCTCAGGTTGAGATCAATAAAGAGCATTACTTGATTTGCATGAACGATCGTCGAGTCACTAAATTGTTTAAGCGTAGTGATGCTTTGTCCTTAGATATGAACCCGATTGTGGTGAAAAAATGTGAAGACTTCTATGTCTTGAGCTATAAGAACTTGTATCTAAGTAGTGATGCAGATGGAAACTGTAGTTTTCAGTCGGAGTCTGTTCAGACCACAGAAAAATTTCAGGTAAATTAATTCACTAGGCCCAATCACAGCGATTGGGTAAGCTTAACCTTATATACTGACAAAGCCATCGATCTGTCAGAGATAATCAGGAGCTTTAAATCATGAAAGCTGTTTTTTTAGATCACGCTTCTTTAGATAAAAATGATTTAGATTTTAGTGGATTAAAGGCTTTGTTTAGCGAGCTGTTACTTTATCCAGCAACCCACTTAGCAGAACGATTAAAGCGCGTACATGATGCTGAAGTGATTATTAGCAATAAAGTACTGATCGATGCTGAGTTAATGCAGCAGTGTCCAAAACTTAAGCTCATTTTGATTTCTGCAACAGGAACCAATAATGTTGATTTGTCTTATGCTCGGCAACAAGGAATCGTCGTCTGCAACTGTCAAGGCTATGGCACTGCAGCAGTTGCTCAGCATACGCTGAGTTTAATGTTGGCATTGGCGACATCACTACTACGCTATGATCGCGCTGTCACCCAAGGTGAGTGGTCCAAATCAAGTCAGTTCTGTTTACTTGATTTTCCAATCGTTGAATTATCGAATAAAACTTTGGGGATTGTGGGGTATGGAGAGCTTGGACAGGCAGTTGCTAAGCTTGCACGTGCCTTTGGTATGAATGTCTTAGTCGCTCAATTGCCTGGGCGTCCTATACAGCACGATCGTGTTGCTTTTGAGACGCTGCTACAACAAGTGGATTTCCTTTCTTTACACTGTCCATTAACAGAGCAAACACACAATTTGATTGATGCTCAGGCTTTGGCCTCTATGAAAAAATCAGCATTTTTAATCAACTGTGCACGTGGCGGTATTGTCAATGAAATTGCATTGGCACAGGCACTTCAACAAGAACAAATCGCTGGTGCTGCAATGGACGTACTTGCAGTAGAGCCACCAGCAGCAGATCATTTATTGTTGCAAGGAAATATTCCTAATTTGATCATTACCCCACACAGTGCATGGGGTAGTGTTGATGCACGGCAAAGAATCGTAGAGCAAATGATTGAAAATACTCAGGCCTTTATCCAAGGACAGCCACGTCGACAAGTGAATAGCTAAGCTGTCATCATTTAGTACTAAAGCACAATTGTTTGGTGAGCTTGTGACTCATGTGCTGTGGTTAATGTTGTTGGAAGCGGTTTTGCTGGCTGTGGCTGTGCTTCTTGTGTTGGGGTGGCCGTTGAGGTCGCTGGTGTAGCACTTGGCATGGCTGGTGTTTTTTGGGTAACTGGAGTTGTTACTGTGCTTGGTCGAGAAGTTTCAGGTGCTGTTGTACTTGGGGTTTGAGCATCTACTGTTTTAGCTTCTGCTTGAGGTTTTGGATCAACAGTTACAGCGGGTTGAGCCTGTGATTGGTTGCTGCTTGGAGCCGCTACGTTGTTAGAAGATTGACTCAGAGATTTTTGTTCGATTGGAACGTCAACGGTATGTTTGGCCGTGATATTTTCCCAAGCCTGATTGACTTTGGGTTTAACCTTTGCGACACCACGTTCTGTCGCATCTCCGACTTTTTCCGCAGTATTGACCACCTTATCGGAAGTTTTATGGGCAAGGACTTCAAAAATATTTGGATTATCACCATAAGCAGGTGGCGTCTTATTTGCTGTTTGTGCCACGGTACTGCTTGAGTCTGCCTGAGCAAAACTCATTGTAGATGACAATACGAGGCTCAATAAAGCAGGAGCAATATATAAACTTTTCATCAAACTCATGATGTAAATTCCCTGTATTTAGGCAAAGGCTATGAACAGTGCTGTACGTGCCGCAGTGTAAGCGTAAATCAGCCTAAACATAAGATCATTACTACATATTTTCAATAAAAACATACAGCCCTAATGCTTTAGTGACCGAATGTTACGATATGCACATGATCAATTTATTTTTCTAGAAAAATCACAGTCAGTTGCCTTGAGCTTGTGGCTATAGCGAGGCTGTTTTTGAGCAGCAGAGTTGAACATGAGTGGTTTAGCTGGAGCTTTTAAGTTTAGTACAGTCGCAGTGAAGTTAAGCTATAGTTATAATCTTTTGAATAAATGAAAAAACTTTTTTGAATCGTATAAAAGGGCTGTGAATTTAATGCTTTTTGTGATACAAAAAATATACAAAATATATTAAATCAACGTCCAATACCTCAGAAAGATAATATTATGAATATGCGAAGAAAAATAATTATAACTGCTTGTCTACTCGTGTTACGCCCTGGTTTTGCCTACGGCTACACGGGGGAATTGCCTTTTATTCACTCTTTGTTGACTTGGCTCATGTGGGGATTATTTGCAGGGCTATATTTTTTACCCAGTATTTATTATGTACTGCGTTATCGAAGATGCAGTTTATCAATCAATAGTCTACTTATCCCTCATTTGGCATTCATCAGTCTGTTTTTAATGGGGATTTATCATTATGAGCTAGGTTTAAGCCCACTGTTATTGAAGATGATGAATTATATTTCTGTCACTGTGGTCTTTATTGTTTTTTGTGGATTAGCTTTATTGCTGTGGGCATATCCTGCCTTTTATGCCTACAACCGAGAAGTGAAGTTGCAACAGACTTAACGATTGAGTGGAGCAGATCGAGTACTTGTGGATTGGTGGTGATGTGTTGATAGAGAAACGTAATAAAAAACGCCCTTTGCTGAGTAAAACAAAGGGCGTTTTGAGATGAGGATATGAATCATCATCTCAAGGCTAAGCTTAGTGTTGTAGTACTGAGATATCTGCGATGCTAGTAAACAAGCTACGAATCTGACTTAAAATCGAGAGACGGTTAGCTTTTAGCGCAGGATCTTCTGCCATAACCATAACACTATCAAAGAAAGCATCGATTGGTGCACGCAGTGCAGCAAGTTTAGAAAGTGCAGCGGTGTAATCCTTGTTGGCCAATAAAGGCTGTACGATAGGACCAATTGCTTGCAGCTCCGCATAAAGTGCTTTTTCTGCATCTTCAACTAGGTTAGCTTCGACTACCTCACCTTGTGCAGCGGTTTCTTTTGCTAAGATATTTGCAACACGTTTATTTGCTGCAGATAAAGCCGCAGCTTCAGCAAGGTTACGGAAGTGATTTACAGCATTGACGCGTTTATCGAAGTCGAGTGGTGATTTTGGCGATAAAGCTTGAACGGCTTGGATCACGTCTACATCAACACCTTGGTCTTCGTATTTTGCACGATAACGACCTTCTAAGAAGTTGACAGCATCTTGACGAGTTTTGGCGTGATCTGGAATCACAGCTGCATATGCATCAAGTGCAAAATCAACCAACTGTTCAATTGAAATATCGAGATTGTTTTCAATCACTAAACGTAAGATACCAATTGCAGAACGACGCAGTGCAAATGGATCTTTCGAACCTGTAGGTGCCTGACCAATACCAAAGATCCCCACTAAGGTATCTAAACGATCCGCAAGGGCAAGGGTTGTCCCAGTCTTGGTTTGAGGTAGTACATCGCCTGCAAATTTTGGTAAATATTGTTCACCTAAAGCTTCAGCAACTTCGTGGTTTTCACCTTCAAGGCGTGCGTAGTAAGTCCCTGCAATACCTTGGAGTTCTGGAAACTCACCAACAAGCTCAGAGGTTAAATCGCATTTAGCCAATAGCGCAGCTTTTTCAGCATCAGCAGCTTGTGCACCTGTCACTGCACTAAGAGCAACTGCAAGTTTAGCAATACGGCTCGATTTGTCCCAAAGCGTACCTAGCTGGGCTTGGAATACCATATTGGCTAGTTTTTCTTTGCGACTTGCAAGTGGTTGTTTTTGATCTTGTAAATAGAAGAATTCAGCATCAGATAAACGAGGGCGAACAACTTTCTCATTACCTTCGATAATTTGGCTTGGGTCTTTAGACTCAATATTCGATACAGTAATAAAATAAGGTTGTAGCTTATTATCTTGATTGATCAAGCAGAAGTACTTTTGGTTGTCTTGCATGGTCGTGATTAAAGCTTCTTGTGGTACAGCCAAGAAACGCTCTTCAAAGCTTGCACGAAGAGCAACAGGCCATTCAACCAATGCGGTTACTTCATCACGTAAGTCAGCAGGAACAATAGCGATCGCATTGACTTCATCTGCTAAGGTTTTGACTTGTTCATCAATGATGGCTTGACGTTCAGCAAAGTCTGCGATGACTTTAGCTTGACGTAGAACATCTAGATAGTCATTTGCATGCGCCAAAGTAATGGCTTGTGGTGCATGGAAACGGTGACCATAGCTAATATTTGATGCTTGATGATCTTGGATCGAAGCTTCAATCACTTGATCGTCTTTAAGTAAAAGTACCCATTTAACTGGACGTACAAACTCTGTGCGGCTTGCAGCAGAGCGCATACGTTTCGCAATTGGTAAATTATCTAAAGCTGCTTGTAAAATTTGTGGTAACAAAGCATCTAAACTTTGACCTTTAACATCTTTTAAGTAGCAAACTTTTTCAACTTTACCTGCTTGGAAAGTACTGACTTGATCAGCAGTAATCCCTTGACCACGCATAAAGCCTTCAAGTGCTTTAGTCGGTTTACCCTCTGCATCATAAGCGGCTTGTAATGCTGGGCCATCAAAGCGTTTTTGTGTATCTGCTTGAGCCGCATCTACACCAACAATTTTAAGAGCAAGACGACGAGGTGCTGCATAGGCCAAAATCTCATCAAAAGCTAATCCCGCATCTTTTAAGCCTTTTACAGTTTCTGCTTTTAGAGCATCACGTAAATTTTTGAGACTTTTCGGTGGGAGTTCTTCACAGCCTAATTCGAATAAAACGGTATGTTGACTCATGCTTTATTCTCCTTTGCCATTTTCAATTTTTGCCAACTCTGCAGCAGCTTGTGCTTCAAGTTGTGCTAAGACTTCATCACGTAAATGTGGCTCAGCCATAGGGAAGCCAAGTTCAGCACGTGCTTGAACATAACTTTGTGCAATTGCACGCGCTAGAGTACGAACGCGTAAGATAAAGCGTTGACGCTCAGTGACCGAGATTGCACCACGGGCATCGAGTAAGTTGAAGCTATGAGAAGCTTTAATGACTTGCTCATAGGCTGGTAATGGAAGTTTTGCTTCCATAAGGCGATTTGCTTCTGTTTCATAGAAATCAAATAATTTGAATAATTCAGCAATAGGCGCATATTCAAAGTTGTAAGTCGATTGTTCTACTTCATTTTGATGGAATACATCACCATAAGTTACTGTACCAAACTGACCTTTGGTCCAAACTAAGTCATAAACTGAGTCGACACCTTGAAGATACATCGCGAGGCGTTCTAAACCGTAAGTGATCTCACCTGTTACTGGATAACATTCAACACCGCCAACCTGTTGGAAGTAAGTAAACTGAGTCACTTCCATGCCATTGAGCCAAACTTCCCAGCCCAGTCCCCAAGCACCCAGTGTCGGTGATTCCCAGTTGTCTTCTACAAAACGGATATCATGCACTAAAGTGTCAATACCAATCGCCTTGAGTGAATCGAGGTAAAGTTGCTGGATATTGTCTGGATTTGGCTTAAGCACAACTTGGAATTGATAATAGTGCTGTAAACGGTTTGGGTTTTCGCCATAACGTCCGTCTTTAGGGCGACGTGAAGGTTGTACGTAGGCAGCATTCCACGTTTCAGGCCCAAGTGCACGAAGGAAAGTTGCTGTATGGAAAGTCCCTGCGCCCATTTCCATGTCGTAAGGTTGTAAAACCACACAACCTTGCTCAGCCCAGTAGTTTTGTAAGGCAAGAATTAAGCCTTGGAAAGTATCAATATGCGATATGGCGCGACTCATGTTGCATCCATTAAAATCAGAGTAAAAATTGTGTTTAAGTATAAGGATTTTGCGACACCTAGGCAAAGGCTAGTTGTTTTTAAGCAGGAAAAAGATGCTTTGCTTGGGGTTAAATGAGCTCAATCAAATTCAACTAGACCTCATCATCAGCCAAAAAATTATTATTGATTGGCTGGCGCTGAGTTATTGCGGCGTTATACTGTCAAAATTATTAATTTATTTAGTCGTGGTGTATGGCTTTTTCGCAACGTGATCAACAGGGTAGATTATGGGCTTGGGTTCTACTCAGCATCGTGATTTGTTTGTCTATTGCACTGCCTATATGGCATTTATTTAGCACAAAGCTTCAGCAAAAACACCCTGAAACTACTGTTGCAGAGGGTTATATCAACGATGCAAGTCAGTTAAATTTAACCCAAGTGCATCGCGTGGTGGACGTTGCTCAGCAATCAGAGCAGATGCGCCAACAGTTAGTTGAGCTATTAAGCTATGCCAAAGCTAAACAATTAAAGGTATCTATCGCAGGGTCTAGACATAGTATGGGTGGGCATACGATTGCCCCAAATGGTATTGTGCTGAACATGTTGCCTTATAAACACATGCAGTTGGATGCTCAAAATAATATTTTACATGTGGGGGCAGGAGCGACTTGGCAAGATGCGATTGAGTATTTGGACGGTAAAGGGAAATCGATTGCGATTATGCAGTCCTTTAGTAATTTCTCTATTGGCGGTTCAATCAGTGTTAATGGTCATGGTTGGCAAAAAGCAGCCCCACCACTTTCTGCGAGTGTTGAATCTTTTAGTTTGATGAAAGCCAACGGGGAAATCGTTCAATGTAGCCGTACCGAAAATCCTGAGCTTTTTAAGTTGGTTATAGGCGGCTATGGATTATTTGGGATAATTTTAGATGTGCAGCTAAAGGTGGTCGATAACGTCAGTCTTGCTTTTCATTCGGTCACCCTCAAACCTGAAAACTATGTGAGTCAATATCAAAAGTTGGTGCGTGACAATCCCAAAGTACAATTTGCTTATGGACGTCTGCGTATTTCTAAAAAGAATTTTTTAGAGCAGGTCACTTTAAATTATTTTGAACAAACACCAGAACAGCCCGAGTTTTTAGCTTCAGCAAGCTTGGCAAATGAAGAGCTGAGACGGTTGGTTTTTAGGGGCTCTGTGCAAAGTGAGTATGGAAAACGCCTACGTTGGGACTTGGAAAATACACTCAATCAGATTACGCCTTATCAGCAATTTAGTCGCAATCAAATTTTAAATGAGCATTCATCGCTGATTGAAAATAAAGACCCAAGATCAACTGATTTATTACATGAATATTTTATACCCGAAGCACAGCTACAAAATTTCATTCATGATTTAAGACCAATACTTAAAGCGACCAATATTGATTTATTAAATATTACTATTCGAGAAGTAAGCCCTGATCGAGATGCTTTTATGAACTATGCGCGTGAACCTGTATTTGGTCTGGTCTTTTTATTTAGTCAACAAAAAACAGCTGAACAAGAACAAGAAATGCGCCGTTTAACCAATGCATTGTTGGATATCACCTTGCGCTATAAAGGGACGTATTATTTACCCTATCGTCTGCATATCGGGCGCGAGAAAATGCGTTTGGCTTACCCACAAGCGGATGCGTTTTTCCAACTCAAGAAAAAGTATGATCCTGAGGAAATGTTTAGCAATCAATTTTATGAATACTATCGTTAAGCAAATTGACATGAGAGGGTCAGCATGTAGGGCCTTATAAGCTTATCTTAAAACGTGATTTTGTTTAGACACGACTTCAGCCTATATTTCTTGAAAGAAAATCATTGGGATCAAGTAAATGTCTTCATCAAGCCTTATTCAAGTTCAAGCACAAACGACATGGCAGTCAGGAGTGCAGTCTACGAGTCAAATTCGTGATTTTGCACCTGTAGTCATGGATGAGCCTGTAGCCTTGGGCGGCAAGGACAAGGGTGCAAACCCAATGGAATATTTAGTTGCAGCACTCAATGGCTGTAAAGCTGTGATGATTCCCCTCATTGCTCAAGAGCTAAAATTTGAGTTCAGCTCACTCAGTTTTGATAGTCAGGGCACAATTGATCTACGTGGTTTGATGGGGGTTGAAGGTGTTTCACCGCATTTCCAACAGCTAAACTTTACGGTATATATCGAAACTGAAGAATCAGAGCAACGCCTTGTCGCATTACAAACAGCAGTAGCAACACGTTGCCCTGTATATAACTTGCTTAAAGATGCTGGCGTGCAATTGCATACACAGTGGATTCGCCAAGCACAAGCAGTTGCAGTCTAAGTCAGCATTGCACTGACTGACTGCTATATCAGGGTTTTCATTTAGGCAACTTGATGATAGCGCTCTAGAGAGAGGCCTTCAGTGCTGATTTCTGGCGTGTGGTTTAACACGATATCACTGATCAATTTGCCTGAACCACAAGACATGGTCCAACCTAAAGTACCATGTCCAGTGTTAATGAACAGGTTGTTATAAGGCGTTGTACCAATAATCGGTGTGCTGTCTGGAGTCATTGGACGTAAACCTGTCCAGAATAATCCTTGAGCCAAATCACCACCTGGGAACAAGTCTTGAGTAACCATTTCTAGTGTTTCACGACGGGGTTGTTTTAGACCTAAGTTAAAACCACTTAATTCAGCCATACCGCCTACACGAATACGTTGGTCAAAACGTGTAATCGCAATTTTATAAGTTTCATCTAATACTGTTGATTGTGGTGCAAAGTTAGCGTCAACAATCGGGAGTGTTAGCGAATAGCCTTTAACTGGATAAACAGGTAGGTTTAGAGCTAAAGGTTTTAAGAAATCACGAGAATAACTACCAAAAGCAAGAACATAACGATCTGCTTTTTGCACTTGACTATTGACGACAACACCTTTGATGTCATTGCCTTCAACAATAAGTTTTTCAACATTTTGATTGAATTTAAACTCAACACCCATATCCTGTGCGATTTTTGCAAGTGCATTACTAAACATATAGCAGTCACCTGTTTCATCGTTAGGCAAGTGTAGGCCACCTGTCAGTTTGTCTTTGGCATAAGCCAATGCAGGTTCAACTTTTGCAAGTTCATCAGCGTTGAGTAATTCATGGTCAACGCCACATTCTTTGAGAACTTGAATATCACGTTGTACCGCTTCAATTTGAGCATCAGTGCGAAACAACTGTAAAGTGCCTTTACTACGGTGTTCGTATTGAATATCGGTGTCTTTACGCAGTTGACGTAAACAATCACGGCTGTATTCAGCCACACGAGTCATACGTTCTTTATTGATTGCATAGCTTTGTGGATTACAGTTTTTAAGCATTTGTGCCATCCACTGTAGCTGCCACATACTCCCATCCATATTGATGGCAAGTGGTGCGTGATGTTGAAACATCCACTTGACTGCTTTAAATGGAATACCCGGTGCTGCCCATGGTGTTGAGTAGCCTGGAGAGATTTGACCAGCATTACCAAAGCTTGTTTCTTCGGCAGGACCAGCCTGACGGTCAAGTACAGTAACCTTGACCCCTTGTTTAGCAAGAAAGTACGCTGTGGTAATGCCAATTACGCCACTTCCCAAGACCATGACATGCATATTGAATTCCTTAAACCCATTGGTTAATTCAGCTAGTATATTGTGAGTCTTGGAGTTAATTTAACTATAATATATGCTATTGTTTGGTTGATTCATTGTATTTGTCGCGAAAAATTTCTAAAAACAGGGAAAAGAATATGCGAAAATTAGATCGTATTGATTGCATGATTTTGGATATCTTGCAGCGAGATGGACGGATTGCGATTAGTGAGTTAGCACAAAAGGTGAATTTATCTACAACGCCATGTTCCGAGCGAGTCAAACGCTTAGAGCGTGAGGGCGTGATAATGGGCTATTACGCACGTTTAAATCCTGCCTATGTGGACCGTAATTTATTGGTGTTTTTAGAAATAAAACTCTCTGCAAAGTCAGGTGATGTATTTGATCAGGTGGCAAAGAGTCTGGCAGAAATTCCAGAGGTGTTAGAGTGCCATTTGATTTCGGGGGAGTTTGATTATTTGGTTAAGGCTAGACTTAAAGAGATGGGGGCATATCGTAGTTTACTGGGTGATTTATTAAAAAAACTTCCAGCATCTGCCTCTTCTCATAGTTATGTCGTGATGGAAGAAATAAAAGAAAGCTTGTATCTTAAGGTGAATTAAGTTGGGTGCTGTATTGCACGATAGATTATGTCTTTAGGAGAGTACTGGGACATGATGGGTAAGAGCATGATTACAATATATATTTAAAGTAATGTTCTAAGATGGTGTAATGGTTGATCTTGGGGAAAAGTTCAAGTTTGACCTGTTGACCATCTATAAAATGTCTTTTTAGAAAGTATTGCTTGCTTTGCTGCTGTAGTGCTTCTAACTCTTCGCCACCACAGTAAATCTCGTATTTTTTATTTAAGGTCTGCCTGCTCAGTATAGGGCTTAAATGATCTATCTCCCATTGACTCAACTGTAGCGCTTGATTGAGTGGTGTGTATTGGATTGGCTTTAAATCATAAATGCCACTGAGTAGCACAGCTTGATTGACTCTAGGATGATCAAGCATCAATGCTGCTAAATGTGCACCAGCAGAATGGCCTACCAAGATAAGCTCTTGGCTCATCCAGTCTTGCTGCACGATAAAATCAATCGCTTGTTTAACTTGCGCGACGATATCGCTTAGGGTGTAGTGTGGGGCAAGTCCATACTCTAAAAGTACACATTGCATCTCTTGTTTAAGAATATAAGGTGCGATAAATGCGAAGTCTGATTTATCACACCATTGCCAATAGCCGCCGTGTATAAACACAACGGTTTTTTGGGCGCGCTCTGATTGAAATAGATCTAAGCATGTACGTTTGCTTGAAGCATAGGGAATATCACGAATACAAGAATACTGACGATAACAACTTAAACTACGCGCTTGAAAATCTCTTAAAATCTCTTCTTCGCTCTTTACTGTGCTGGCGTTGTCATAGTTATTGATCATGGCAGTTACTCAGTAGAATGTTCTTGACGCGATGGATTGCGTTTAGCTAAGGCATTTTTAACGAGATAAGACACTATAAGTATGATCAAAAAGGGGATACCAAACTGTAGTGTTGATTTAAACTCATCGGTGAACCATGTGGTGAGTGTAATACTGAGTATCGCGAGTAAACCTAAGACTGAAATCAAATGACTACCCGGAATTTTAAATTTCAAATCAATTTTAGACTGGCGTAAATGTCTTCTGAAAAATAAGTGTGTCATGAATATACTTCCCCAAGTAAACAGTGCACCAAACATGGAAAGTGCAATCATGATTGGAAAAGCTGACTCTGGATTTAGGGTATAGACAATACTTGCGATACCAATACCGACTGCAGAGAGTAGTAGCGCATTAATCGGTACACCATTTGCAGCAAGTCGACCAAAACGTTTAGGTGCATCACCTGCTCGAGATAAGCTAAATAACATGCGGGTTGAAATATACAGCATGCTGTTCATTGCAGATAAGGCAGCCACAATAACAATAAAGTTGAGGATACTGTCAGCATAGGGAATGCCAACAATTTGCATCACCATGACAAAGGGGCTTGTTGCGTCTTGACCTATCAGGATCGTCCAAGGCACTAAGCTGACAATCAGGAATAACGAGAGTAAATAAAATAAAACTAAGCGAATTGCGGTGCTTTTAAAGGCATATTTGACAGCTTTTTCAGGATCGGCAGCCTCACCAGCAGCAACAGCAATCATTTCAATACTTAAGTAGCTAAAGATCGAGATAATTACACCCAGCCAAACACCATGGAAACCGTTAGGAAAAAATCCACCATGCCCAGTTAAGTTTTCAACAACATGGGTGCTCGGTGAGCTTCCTTGAGTCAAAATTCCAATGGCCAGTAGGATAAAGACAATAATGGCAAAGACTTTAATCGTTGAGAACCAATATTCGACAAAGCCAAAGGCTTTGACACTATAGGCATTGACCAAAAGTAAAGTCAGAGAGAAAAAAGCAATCCAAATCCACGCATCGACATGCGGAAACCAAAGCTTCATATAATCGGCAACTGCTGTGATTTCCGTCCCTACAGCAAGCACAATACAGGCCCAATAGCTATAACGGACTAAGAAGCCTGCTAAGGGATTCATATAGTGTTCCGCATATGCGCCAAATGAGCCTGAAGTCGGATGTTGAACAGTCATTTCTGCTAAGCAAGCCATAAGTGCAAATGCAATTAGGCCACCAATGGCATAGCTCACGATGACCGCAGGCCCTGCGAAGCTAATTGCAAATTTACTGCCCATAAACAAACCTGTACCAATTGCACCTCCGATTGCGATCATGGCCATTTGCTTAGCGGAAAGTTGTTTGTGCAAACCTGCTTCACGTGTTTGTATTTTATCAAAATTACTCATAGGCCCTCCTAGCCTGATGTGTGAATCTTATGCTGACTTCGAGTTAAGTCACCGATCCACGAATCTGATATTGTTTATTTTTCCACTCTGCATGAGTCATGACGTTCTTGAGGTGTTGCACTGCATTCCAGATGTCCTCATAACCAAGATATAAAGGGGTGATGCCAAAGCGAAGGACTTCAGGTTCACGATAGTCACCGATCACACCACGCGCGATCAGGGCTTGAATAATGGCGTAACCCTGTTCATGACGAAAGCTGACATGACTACCACGATGCTTATGTTGTTTAGGTGTAATCAGTGTAAAGCCAAATTCAGAACATTCTTGTTCAACTAATTGCATGAATAGATCTGTTAGCTTTAAAGATTTTTCACGTATTAGCTGCATATCTGTAGATAGAAAAATATCAAGCCCACATTCAATCAGTCGCATGGATACGATAGGTTGAGTACCACAAAGATAGCGACGAATCCCTTGAGATGGCTGATAGTGTTGGGCCATGGCAAAAGGCTGTTGATGTCCCCACCAACCTGATAGTGGCTGCCAAAAACCTTCTTGATGCTTAGGATTGACCCAAAGTAATGCTGGAGAACCTGGGCCACCATTGAGGTACTTATACGTACAGCCAATAGCAAAGTCACTATCGGTTTGCTTGAGTTCCATGGGAACAGCACCGACAGAGTGGCATAAGTCCCAAATGACTAAAGCATTTTTTTCATGAATTTTGGCATTGATTGCGGACATATCATAAAAATAACCCGTGCGATAATTGACATGAGACAAGACCACTGCAACAACTTCGTTGCTGTCGAGTAGGCTATATAAGTCTTCATTACTTTCAATGAGTACTAAGCGATAACCTTGGCTAATTTGATTGATCAAACCTTCAATAATATAGAGGTCTGTTGGAAAAGCATCTTTTTCAGCCACAATAACCTTTCGTTCAGGATACTGTTCTGCTTGGATTTTAATGGCTGCTGAAAGGACCTTAAACAGATTGAGAGTGGTTGAATCAGTAATAACTGTTTCACCAGAATCTGCCCCTATTAACTGTGCAACTTTATCTCCGAGTCGGGTCGGTAATCCCCACCAATCTGCAGTGTTCCAACTATTAATCAGATCTTTTCCCCATTCTTGGGTCACCACATGATTGGCTAAACTCAGAGCTGCAGTAGGTTGAGCGCCAAGTGAATTACCGTCGAGATAAATTACACCCTCTGGTAATGCAAAGTGCTGTTTAAACTGATTGAGTTGATCTTCCTTGTCCCAAGCTAGGCATTGCTCGCGATTAATCATTTACTATTACACCTATTTTACTTCCCTATTGTTATTCGATTTTAACACGGTAAAATTGGCGAAATATTCGATAATATTTGATCAAAAAACTATATTGTAGGATATGATTTAATAATAATGCATTTTATAAGGATATTATTTCAATATGAAATTTGATGCTATAGACCTCAAAATATTGAAAATTTTGCAGGATAACGCACGTTTAAGTAATCAAGAGATTGCGGAGTTAGTTAATTTATCAACATCAGCTTGTCACCGACGTATTAAGTTATTGGAGTCAAGTGGGGTGATTGAGAAATATATGGCTAAGTTGAATTACGCAAAAATGGGTATTCATATTGAGGCCATCGTTGAAATTAAACTGGCACAATTGACAGAGTTTGATCATAAATCATTTTTAAGTGCGATTGAGAAATTCGAAGAGGTTACCAAAGCCTATATTATTACTGGGGAATCAAACTATGTATTGCATGTTGCCACCAAAGACCTCAATGCCTTTTCGCAGTTTGTTATTTATAAACTGAATAAAGTGAAGGGGATTACCAATATCAATTCAAAGATTATATTGGAAAAGGTGATCTAAATATTTGGCTTGAGTAGAAAGTTGAGTTTTAGAAAACCGATACGCCGTGATTTAGTGGGTATCGGTTTTTTGCAATCGAATGATCAGGTTCTAACGTCTTAATTGCTGTTCATCATAGACGGTGCGCATTTTTGTTGATTGCTGGGGGGCTGGTGATGTTGCTACATAGCGTTGTGGCTGTGCAGCGGGAATGACAAACCATAAGATGAGGTAAATCAAAATCCCAGGAAAGCCTGCACTTAATATTGAAACACCAACAAATAAAACGCGTAGTAATGTGGCGTTCCAACCAAAGCGTTCCGCGATTCCGCCCATCACACCAGCAATCATTTTTTGTTGATTGGAGCGAGTTAAACCAGACTGGGTCATTTAATTCTCCTGAAGTAAGGGAGCTAGAGAGCAATAAGAATATTGTTTTCAGCAGATTAAGGGATGAGACTATTTTTACATGAGCTTGTTTTAATTAGATATGGTGATTCGGTAAGTTGTTTTAAAGGTGTAATTGCGTATGATAGGCTCTAATTTACTGCATCATCTGAGGATGAGTGTGAACTGACTTTGTAAAAATTGCCATTTGGTGATTGTCATTATAAAAATGAATACGATATATTTGTCACGTTGGATCGTTGTTAATAAGGCAGTAAGGCCAAGAAATGAGAATTTTTCATAGGAAAATTTGCTCAAACATAGTGGTGTTTGGCTCAACTTTATTGCTACTTGTGGGCTGTAGGCAAAAACAAGAGCTAGACCCTTTGCAGGTCGTCAATGACGGTTCATCTAAGGTGGATTTTGCTAAGCTAGCACATAAAGACGTTGATGCAGTGACTTTGGCTGATGTCATTAGTCAATCCAATGTACCGCATAATACGCATTTACCTTTTAAAAATAATGAGCGCACCGTTTCAGCCTTACAGCTTGAATATGTTGGGCGTTATCAGACCAGTATGAGCTGCGAACAAGCATTGATTAACTGTGAGAATGGTCAGGTGCAGTATATTTTAAATTTACTGCCTGATGGAACTTCACATCGGATGTTGGTGCAATCGGGAAGGGTATATGCGAGGCATCAAGGTATGGTGCAGTCTTATCGTCAAGATCTTTGGAGTTTAGACGAAGATCACCATGAAATTGTGGTTCATCTCCGTGAAGGCCCAGATATATTTTATAAAATAGATCAGCACAATAATTTAATGATGGATCTAGAGAAGACCATTTACCATGATGCTAAAAGTCAGCGGTTTTTTGGATCAAGCTATCCTGTTCCTACTTATGCCTATGTGCTGGTCAGAAATACACATGAGCCCAAGGCTCATGTTAAGACACATGATTAATTGAGCGATTTAAAATTCTAAGTTTGAGGTCTGTTTAACAGGGCATTGATTTTTATCATCGATGACATTTGTTGATCGGCTTAATGTTGTTATATTTTTTTGAATAGAAAAAGAAAAAGCCCATCAAATAAATGATAGGCTTTTTCGAATCTGGTGGGTCGTCCGCGACTCGAACGCGGGACCAATGGATTAAAAGTCCACTGCTCTACCAACTGAGCTAACGACCCATAACGAGTATCAAAATAAGTGGTGGGTCGTCCGCGACTCGAACGCGGGACCAATGGATTAAAAGTCCACTGCTCTACCAACTGAGCTAACGACCCATCTCGTTTTGATGTTGCGTATTGTAGCAACATCTCAAACGAGCGCAAGTAAAAAATATAAAAGTTTTATCTAGTTGATTATAAATAATCCAAATTAGTGCACTAAGTTTCAAAAAATGATCAATTTGGCCTAAAAACGGTATTTATAGGCTTGGATATTGGCAAAAACTTCTGCGTTGAGCTCAGCATATTTCTGACTGTTTGGTAATAAAACATACAACTTGTCTGAAGTTTTATCTGGATTGAAGCTCTCATCTTTCAATTTAGTCTTTTGATACTTAAAAGTTCCTGTTGTATCTACCGAATTTAAGATGCGTAAAAAGACTGGAACAGCAAAATGTGGCAGAGCTTGTTTAAAGCAACTGGCTAAATCGGTTAAATCGTGTTCGCTGAGTGTATTTACATCAGGGGCTAAGGTGATTGCTGCCATACCAGCACGACCATTGGTATTTGGAATTTCAACGCCGTAGACGATCGCTTCAGAGATTTTTTCGTGGTCACTACATATGTTTTCAACTTGAGTAGTCGAAACATTCTCACCTTTCCAGCGGAAAGTATCTCCAAGACGGTCGACGAACTGTGCATGTCTGAAACCTATATCACGTACTAAGTCACCTGTAACAAAGTAGGCATCGCCTTTTTTGAGGACATTTTCTACGATGACTGAGCGGTTTTTCTCTGGATCAGTGTAACCATCAAAAGGTGAGCGACGTGTGATTTTACCCACCAATAGACCAACTTCACCTTTGTCCACTTTGATACAAAAACCACGCTCATTACGAATAGGTTCATTTTTTTCTTTATCAAATTGTACAATTGCATAAGGTGTAGGGGAGAAGCCGACTGTATTATCAAAATTGAAAATATTGCTAAAGCCAACATTGCCTTCGCTAGATGCATAAAGTTCTAAGACTTCGGTAACGCCAAAACGTTGTTTAAACTTGTTCCAGATATTTGGACGCATGCCATTACCAATCATTTTTCTAACGCGATGCTGTCGATCACGTGAGCTTTCTGGTGCATCCATCAGATAACGACACAGTTCCCCCACATAACCAATCGCAGAGGCATTATATTTTTCTACATCGCTCCAAAAAGCAGAGGTTGAGTATTTGCGGCGTAGGGCCAAGGTCGCGCTACCAGCAATAACACCACACCAGCACACCACCATACCGGTTGCATGGTACAGAGGCAGCGTGCAGTACATGACATCATCAGGTTGCAGGTTCAAGATGTGCCCGTAGGTACCATAAGCTAAGGTCCAGCGACTATTACTAAAGACAACCGCTTTAGGTAATCCTGTGGTTCCTGAGGTGTAAATATAAAATAGCCCATCTTTGCCCTGAACTTTTTGTGTATTTACCACATTAAATTTAGGAAATTTATCGGCTTCAATGGCGAGATTGGTAAAGCCTTGTGGCGCTTGTCCAGGATCATTGTATGTTTCTTGGTCTGCGTACCAGTAAAAATGATCTGTTGTAATACAAAGTTGTTCACGGACGTCATCAACTGCGCCTCGACATTCTTCACCAACAACAACGGCTTTAGCTTCAACCAGGTTGATACTATGTGCTAAGACTTGACCATTTTGTGAAGTGTTGACCAGTGCTGAAATAATACCCAATTTGGCCAGTGCGATGACGGTGACCACCAGTTCTGGGCGGTTCTCAATCATAAGAGCAATGACATCGCCTTTTTGAAAACCAGCGGCAACAAAGTAGTGTGCTAATTGGTTGGCCCAGTCATTGAGTGCCTGATAGCTATACTGTTGATCTTCAAAGCGTAGAGCGATGCCCTGAGGGTTACGTTTCACTGCTTTCTCAAATGCTAAGCCTAGGCCAGCAGGTGTGCTTGAGGTGCGTAAATATGCCTGTTTCAACCCACTGAGTATGTTAGGAACTTTATGAAGAAATTGCGGTAGTTTGGCTGCTACGTCACTAAAGCCAATAAGGTCTGGAGAAAGAGATTGATTCATAAGATTCCTATTTGTAATTTACTCATCCAATTAAGAAAACGGCCTAACTTTAAATACTTGTCATACTGCTCTTGTTTTTTATGTTCTTACACTATGTCTAGTGCAATCAACCTAATTGACTAAAATAACAAAAGAAACCCAGCCATCGGAATGGCTGGGTTTCATCAAATTACAAATTTTAGGCAACAAACAACTTGGTTTTATTCAGCTGTTGTTGGTGTTTTTTTAGGTGGACGACCACGAGGACGACGCGGACGAGCAGCAGGCTTATCGGCTTCTGATGAAGCACCAAGTAAATCCTGTTGTTCGGTATTACTCACATTTTCAGCTACTGTGGCGACTTCTTTCTTCTCCACGGGTGCTTTTCTGGTAGCTCGAGGTTTTGCCACAGGAGTTGCAACTTCAGCAGGTGCGACAGCAGCCGTTTCAACTGTTTTGGCTTCTGCTGTCGGTGCTTTGACTACAGGTGTTTCTACAGCTGCTTCGTTCGCAGTAGGAGCCTGTTCTGCCACTTCAACAGTAGATTCTACCTCAGTTGCTGTATTGGCTACTGGGGTGGTTTCAGCAACTGCAACAGCTTCAGCTACGGGTGCTTCTACAACTGAGCTTGCTTCGCTTGCAGTTGAATCAGTTGTCGTTGCTTCAGTAGATGTTACTGTGGTTGCTTGCTCAGTTGGAACTTGTGCAGATTTTACCTGTTCAAATGCCTGTTCTGCGGCAAGTTTAGCTAAACGACGACGTTCACGTGGATCGTTAGCAACACGATTTGTACTGATTGGTTTTGGTGGTTCCAAATCTAATACTGGCGCAGGCTCTGCTTCGTGTTGTGCTTTACTAATTGCAACGTCACGTGTAACAGGTTGATGGCTTCGTGGTGCTGCAGCCGACGGTGCTTGATTTAATGAGGCAGTGTATTGCTCAGTAAATTTGCTTAAGGCACGGTTAAATGTCGGAATTAGGCCAAATTGTTCAATCAATACTGAACAATCTTCACCATAGACATGGCGAATCAAACTACCAATCGTGTACTGCGCTAAAGTTGGCACTTGAGACGGGTTGAGTTTGTTGACTTGTTCTGCCTTGTGCGTTTTTTGCTGATCACGTTGGCGACGACGACTACGTGGATCATTGCTTGCACGACGTACAGGTTGCTCAGCGGCTTGTGGTGCTGCCTCTGCTGCTTTATGTATTTCAGTACGTTTAGCAGGAGTTTCAGTTGCCGCTGTAGGTTCAGCTTTTTTCTGTTGAACCTTGGCTTCTGCTACAACTTCAGCTGCCTGAACTGCTTGAGGCTGTGCCGATGTTGTATTAATCGCAATGATTTCACTGTGTTGTTGATCGATATTGACCACCAAAGCAGTGTTTACCATTTCGTGTTTCGGTGCATCAATCAAGTTCACATTGATTTGTGATTCAGATGAAACAACAGGTGCAGGAGTTTGCTTGTTCTGTTGATCATTCAATACACTTGGGTCACGCTGGCGTGTCGGACGTGGTGGGCGCTGCTGTTGATTGCGATCACGACGTGGCACTGGGTTTTCTACTGCCGAATCAAATTGTTGTTCTTGGTTCGGTTGACGTTTTTGCGGACGCTTTTGATCACGCAACTCTTGACGATGCTCACGACGTTGATCTTGACGTGAGTGTTGCTGTTGTTGCTGTTGTTGTACATTTTCTTCTACAGGCGCTACCGCTTGCTCCTGTACAACTTCGCGAGGCTGTTCTTTGCCTTTACTACGTTTTTTATTGTTACGTTGTTGGCTACGCTCTTCACGTTCTTGAGCTTTTTCAGCATAGTCACGTGTTTCAGTCTTCGCTGTGTTGCTGTTGAGGTAAGCATTGTTCTGCTCAGTTGCAACAGGTTTTGCTGCGACATCAGTACGCGCTGTATTGACGTGCCCAAACTGACCACGGCTTACTGCTCCACCATTGACCATTTGTTCAATTGCAGCAGCAGCGCTGTTTGCTGTGCGGCTATGGTCGCTAGTAGATGCTTGTTTTTGTACAAACAAGTTCTCTAACCATGCACATGCACTGCTTTGAGGTTCTGCTTTTGCGACAGGAGCAACAGCTGCTTTTTCAGCTTGTTGATTGTTTCTGCGTGGGTTTTGGCCCTTTGCAGCTGCAGGTGCAATCGCTTTTGCTGCGACTGGCTCTTCATCTAAATGCCATTCAGATGAGGCATAACCGAGCTCTTTTTCGCTTAGACGCGTCGCTTCTGTACGCTCATAGCTTGTTGGCGCAAAACCTTCTGGATTATAAGAAATTTGGTAATGCGGTGTTTCTAAGTGTGGGTGAGGTAAAACAGTTACACGTACATTTGAAGTTTGTTCTAAGTAAACCAAACTATGGCGCTTTTCATTGAGCAAGAATGCTGCAATTTCAACAGGAACTTCGACTTGAACTTCACCACGACGTTCACGTAACGCAATTTCTTCTACTTTACGCATAATCGAAAGAGAAAGTGAACGTAAGTCACGAACCATACCTGTGCCATGGCAACGAGGGCAGACATAACCTGTTGCTTCTTCTAGAGAAGGGCGGAGGCGTTGACGGCTCATTTCCATCAAACCAAAGCGTGATAGCTGACCAAATTGGATACGTGCACGGTCACTTTGAGTTGATTCACGTAATTTTGCTTCAACCATGCGTTGATTACGCTCTTTACCCATGTCGATAAAGTCGATAACAACAAGGCCACCAATATCACGTAAACGCAATTGGCGTGCAATTTCTTCAGCTGCTTCTAAGTTGGTGTTGAGAGCTGTTTCTTCAACATCATGGCCACGTGTAGATTTCGCTGAGTTAATATCAATAGACACCAAAGCTTCAGTTTGATCGATCACGATTGAGCCACCAGAAGGCAGTTTTACTTCGCGTTCATAAGCTGTTTGGATTTGGCTTTCGATACCGAAATGCGCAAATAAAGGCTCATTTAAAGTATACGTTTGTAGTTTGTCGATTTGGTTTGGCATTACCGCTTTAACGAAATTATAGGCTTCGTTATAGGCTTGCTCATTATCAATTAAGATTTCGGTTACATCATCACGCAGGTAATCGCGAATCGCGCGAGTTACAACGCCTGCTTCTTGGTGAACCAGCATTGGTGATGGACCACTGCTTGCAGTGCTTTGGATTTGGTTCCAAAGGTCTAGCAAATGTTGTAAATCAAGTTGTAATTCTTCTTGAGTACGACCAATACCTGCTGTACGTACAATGATGCTCATACCGCGAGGTGTATTGAGTGATGCCAACATTTCTTTGAGTTCTTCACGAACTGAGCCAGAAATTTGACGGCTAATACCACCACCTTTAGGGTTGTTTGGCATTAATACCAAATAACGACCAGCAAGTGAGATATAAGTAGAAAGTGCTGCGCCTTTATTGCCACGCTCTTCTTTTTCCACTTGTACTAATAATTCAGTACCTTCTGTAATCAGTTCGCGGATATTTGAAGTTTGACGAGGGTCAGCTTTGTAATATGAGTTTGCGATTTCACGCATGGAGAGAAAGCCTTGACGGCCTGCACCATATTCAACAAATACAGCTTCTAAAGAAGGCTCTACGCGGGTCACATGACCTTTATAAATATTTGCTTTCTTTTGTTCACGAGTACGATTTTCTAAGTCAAAATCGTAAAGACGGTGACCAGTAATAAGTGCAACGCGTACTTCCTCAGCATGTGTTGCATTGATCAACATACGTTTCATGGGTGTAACACCTAATAGTGATTCACACCAACAAATCGCCTGGATTAGTTTGCGGACATCTTGCATGATGCGTTATGACTCAATCACTCATGTAGACTGTGATTTTTGAGTATAGCTACCGATTAGATGGCGCTGGGGAGAAATGGGAATGAATGCTTCCATCTCAACCTAATCAGGATTTAATGTCCAATCGCTTTCACTGGAAAGACAAACGGTGCATTGGATGTTGAACTTTCACTGCCTAGTTGCTCGAAGATCCGTTGCGTCTGTCGCAACATGTCTTGATACGGAATGATCATCGTACCTTTACAATTGGCTCAGTTCCAATGCCTCAAACGTTTGTGTCCTGAAATACTCTGGGGCAGCAATCTGTCTGATGTGGATCAGTTTACATGTAAAAACCAACAACAAAGTTGGCGATAAAATTTTTTAAACATGTTGATTTATGTGCAGAAGCACAATTAAACGCAACAGTTTGTGTTTTTGCCGATATAATAAGCCCTTCGGCGTAGGCATATTCTTTTAGGACCATTCCGAGCATAACGCGAGTTGCTTGGTCTTTTTAGATTTCAAATGATTGAAATGACTAAAAAGTAACTCTATTACGGTGGTATCCGTGCGCTGACTATAGCAAACCTTATAACTTCTGCCTATGGGTTAAGCTCATTTTTCTTGTGAAAAACAGGCGTTAAGTGGTCAATTTTTATTCAAATTTAGTATTAAGGCTTCGAGTAACTCTATGAATTCTACGCAACAATGGCAAAGTGTCACTTGGTTTGAAGTGGATGAACATCAAGCAGATCAGCGTATTGATAACTTTCTATTTAGCCGTTTAAAGGGCGTGCCGAAAAGCCGTATCTATCGTTTGATTCGTGAAGGTCAGGTACGCATTAATAAAAAGCGTTGTAAAGCAGAGACTAAACTTGCGATAGGTGATCAAATTCGTGTAGCACCTATTCGCTATGAGCAAAAGGATGAAACTGCTGCACCCGTGTCAGATAAAGTCGCACAAGGTTTATTAGACCGTGTGGTTTATGAAGATGAAGGTTTAATGGTTGTCAATAAACCTGCAGGAATCGCGGTACATGGGGGAAGTGGTGTGGCCTATGGGCTCATCGAAGCTTTACGTGCAGCAACAGGTAAAAAATACCTAGAGCTTATTCATCGTATTGACCGTGATACTTCTGGTTTGGTCATGGTGAGTAAGAAACGCAGTACTTTAAAGTTGCTGCAAGATTTGCTGCGTGAACATAAGATCCAAAAAACTTATGCTGCGGTAGTTAAGGGTAATGTTGCTTTAGATAAACAGTTAATTGATGCACCTTTATTACGCTATGAATTAAATAATGGCGAACGTCGTGTGCGCGTTTCAAAAGAAGGTAAGCCGAGTAAAACCCAGTGGAATGTGAAAGAACGCTTTCGCCATGGTACTTTGGTGTATGCATCACCATTGTCGGGTCGTACTCACCAAATTCGTGTGCATGGTTTAAGTATTGGTCATCCTCTCATTGGGGATGATAAATATGGCCATCAAACAGATTATCGTGGCCCAGCTCCACGTCGTTTATGTTTACATGCGATGCGTTTGGAAATACCAAATTATCCATTAATTGAAGCACCATTACCTGAAGATATGCAAAATATCGTAGCGCAATTAAGGGCACAAAAAGATGACTAAACTATTAGACATCTTTGATTTGGTTATTTTTGATTGGGATGGCACTTTATTTAACTCTGTTGGGCAAATTGTGCAAAGCTTACATTTTGCCGCACAGCGTTTTCAGCAACCCTTAACTGATGAAGCCGCACAAAGTATTATCGGTTTAGGTTTACCTGAGGTTATGCAGACTTTATTTCCGCAAGTGCCCGAACTACATCAAGAGATCCTACACGCTTATTCAAGTCATTATGTAACACATTCTGTGCATGATCACTGGTTTGATGGCGTCGCTGAAATGTTGCAGGACTTGCGTCAGCAAAACGTCACTTTAGCTGTGGCAACGGGGAAAAGCCGTGCGGGTCTAGATCGAGTTCTGACTAAAACACAAAGCCAATCACTGTTTGCTGTGACACGAGCAGCCAGTGAAACACGCTCTAAACCCGATCCATTGATGTTGCAGCAAATTTTGGATTATACAGGTGTACCTGTGACGCGTGCATTAATGGTTGGTGACAGCAGTTATGACTTAGAAATGGCGCAGCGTATTGGTATGCGCAGTGTCGGTGTAAGTTATGGTGTGCATGATGTACAGATGCTAGAGCAGTATCAGCCACAAACGATTGTACATAATGTTGCTGAGTTACATCAGTACTTGCTGAGTCCTTTTGCAGTCAGCTAATTCACCTCAACATTATTTGTATTTCGATCTTCTGGTTTAGGCCAGAAGATCTAGTCTCAAACCAGAAATAGCTATAATAGTTTGGGGCTATGTTATTAAACATAATAAGTATTGGTCTTTTGTTGTCATTTTCTCGATTCTAGCAATTGAATTATTTGCATCCTCTTAAATTTATTCCAACACATTGCTTCCTTTGGATCTAGTGCGCTATTTGCTGACGACCCTATGTGTAATGTAGTGCGATGAGTTAAGAGGGTTGGTTAAATTATTGCAGTTTTAGGAACGATAAATGTTGAACTCTGCTGTTGAAGCAGTGGCCACAGCCCTAAGAGACGCTGAAGGATCACACACTGCGATTTCTCCTGTTCGCCCAGAGTTGGGCGGCGCTCAAGCCGATTTGGATAGTGCCTATGCAGTTCAGGAATTGAACACGAAATATGCATTACAACAAGGCCGTCGCTTGGTCGGTCGTAAAATCGGTCTTACTTCTAAAGTTGTGCAACAACAGCTTGGTGTAGATCAGCCGGACTTCGGTATGTTGTTTGCTGACATGGCTTATGGTGATGGTGAAACCATTGCGATTGATCAACTGATTCAACCGAAAGTTGAGGCTGAAATTGCTTTGGTTATTAAGCATGATTTGACCAAAGAAAAGCACAGCTATGTCGACATTATCAATGCAACGGACTACGCCCTCGCCGCGATTGAAGTGGTTGATAGCCGTATTGCTGATTGGAAAATTTCGATTGTCGATACAGTTGCTGACAATGCGTCGTCTGCAGCATATGTCCTCGGTTCTCGTCCTGTGCAATTGGCTGATTTGGACTTGGTGAACTGTCGTATGCGTATGACTCGTGGTGACGAAGTTGTTTCTGAGGGTGTAGGACGTGCCTGTTTGAGTAATCCACTCAATGCAGCTGTATGGCTTGCCGATGAGATGGTTCGTCGAGGTCGTCCTTTGTTGGCAGGTGACTTGATCTTAACAGGTGCACTTGGACCAATGGTGGTGGTTAAAGCCGGTGACGAGTTCAAAGTTGAAATTGATGGGCTAGGTAGTGTCAGTACTGTGTTTTCAGCACATACGGCTTAACACAGAGGGAAGACAATCATGAAAAAGATTAAATGTGCTTTGATTGGACCGGGTAACATCGGTACCGATTTACTTTATAAGTTACAACGTAGTGAGTTTTTAGAGCCAGTATGGATGGTCGGTATTGATCCAACTTCAGAAGGACTCAAACGTGCAGAAGCCATGGGGCTTAAAACGACTGCTGAAGGGGTTGATGGTTTATTAGAGCACGTACTTGCTGACGACATTAAAATTGCATTTGATGCAACTTCTGCTTATGTTCATGCAGAAAACAGCCGTAAGCTCAATGAGCTCGGTGTGTTAATGATTGACCTTACTCCAGCGGCAATCGGCCCATTTTGTGTGCCACCTGTAAACTTAAATGCCTTGTTAGACGCTGGTGAGTTGCCAAACGTCAACATGGTGACGTGTGGTGGTCAGGCAACTATTCCAATGGTTGCTGCAATTTCTCAAGTACAAGCTGTCAGCTACGGAGAGATTGTGGCGACGGTTTCTACCCAATCTGTAGGCCCAGGAACGCGTAAAAATATTGATGAATTTACCCGTACAACCGCAGGTGCAATTGAGAAAGTTGGTGGAGCGAAGCAAGGTAAGGCGATTATTATTATTAATCCTGCTGAACCACCGTTGATGATGCGTGACACGGTGCATTGCTTAGTTGAAGGTGAGCCTGATCAAGCAGCAATTACAGCCTCAGTACATGCCATGCTTGAGCAAGTACAAAAATATGTGCCTGGATATACTCTAGTAAATGGCCCAATCTTTGATGGAAATCGTGTGTCTATTTTCCTAGAAGTACAAGGTCTAGGAGATTTCTTGCCTAAATATGCAGGTAACCTCGACATTATGACTGCTGCAGCAGCACGTACTGCTGAGATGTTTGCTGAACGTTTATTGATGAAAGCTGAAGCTTAAAGGAGCACCCTCATGTCTAAGATTACATTACATGATATGACCTTACGTGATGGTATGCATCCACAGCGTCATCAAATGAGTATTGAACAAATGGTCAGTATCTCCACTGCACTGGATGCAGCGGGTGTACCACTGATTGAAGTATCACATGGTGATGGTTTAGGTGGGGCGTCACTAAACTATGGTTTTGCAGCAGCGACAGATGAAGCTTACTTATCTGCGATTATTCCTGAGCTAAAACAAGCAAAGGTTTCTGCTCTGCTTTTGCCAGGGATTGGGACTGTTGATCATTTAAAGATGGCGCATGAAATTGGTGTGTCAACGATTCGTGTCGCGACGCATTGTACTGAAGCCGATGTTTCAGAACAGCACATTACCGCAGCACGTAAACTTGAAATGGATACTGTGGGTTTCCTAATGCTTGCACATATGGCAAGCCCCGCTCAGTTGCTGGAACAAGCTCAAAAAATGGTGTCATACGGTGCTAACTGTATTTATGTGACTGACTCAGCTGGTTATATGTTGCCTAAAGATGTTGCAGCGCGTATTGATACTTTACGTCAACATTTTGATACCGATATTGAGATTGGTTTCCATGGTCACCACAACCTCGCTATGGGCGTGGCAAACTCTGTAGCTGCTGTTGAGGCGGGTGCAAATCGTATTGATGCTGCGGCAGCTGGTTTGGGTGCGGGTGCGGGCAATACACCTCTTGAGCTGTTTATTGCTGTGGCTAATCGTATGGAGATGGACACAGGGATTGATCTGTTTAAGGTTCAAGATATCGCTGAAGACCTTGTGATTCCAATGATGACACACCCGATCCGAGCTGACCGTGATGCAGCAACTTTAGGTTATGCAGGGGTTTACTCATCGTTCTTGTTGTTTGCGAAACGTGCTGAAGCAAAATATGGTGTTTCTGCACGTGAAATTTTACTTGAACTGGGTCGTCGCGGTACGGTTGGTGGTCAAGAAGATATGATCGAAGATTTAGCATTAACCATGGCGAAAGCCAAGGCCTAACACCTCATTTTGATGCTGTGTTTTAATGCGGAAAAGTCCCGAGAGGGGCTTTTTTTATGGCTGAATATTTTGAAGGATTTTTCCATTGTAAATATATGATTTATAAAGTTAATTTTGCAAAAAATCTCATTGATATAAAACAACGATAGCAACAGATGAAATCAGTATTAATCTGACTCAAAAAACATTAAACATATATAAAAATTAGATGGTTCATCAGGCAAAGCGAATCACTCAACTGATGAAAGTCATACTACATCTTACTGTGTGTAAGTGTTGTCCAAAAACGACTGTCTATACTACTTTAGTCTAACTATTTCTTTGAATGAGAAGCTGTAAATATTCCGATTTTGATAGACGAAGGAAAGTCGGATGCAAGGTCAAAATCAATCAAGGACGTCGTTAATTACTGTGTTTCTCTGTTTTGTGGTTGCAGTTATTGAAGGTGTAGATTTACAGGCAGCAGGGATTGCAGCTTCAGGTATCAAGGCGCATTTTGCATTAAGCCCAGAGCAATTAGGTGTGTTTTTTAGTGCAGGGATTTTGGGTCTATTGCCTGGTACACTTTTTGGTGGACGTTATGCCGATAAAGTGGGGCGTAAAAAAGTTCTCATCTGGTCGGTTGCAACTTTTGCTGTATTTACCTTAATGACGGTATGGGTCAATTCTTTTTATACATTATTGGCTGTTCGTTTTCTTGCTGGGGTGGGGATGGGTGCAGCTTTACCCAACCTAATCACTTTGGCTTCTGAGTCAACCACACCAGAACGTCGCGGCCGTGCAGTGGGCCTCATGTATTGTGGTCTACCAGTGGGTGCTTTATTACTTTCTGTATGGTCGGCGTATGACACCAGTGGAAGTTGGAAAACGATTTTCTATCTCGGTGGTATATTACCTTTGTTGGTGATTCCTTTGATGGTGTATTGCTTGCCAGAGTCTAAAGAGTTCTTAAAAACTAAAGAGATCGCTGAGCAACAACCACAAGAAAAAACTGGCTTTAAAGATATTTTTGGCCGTGAATATATGCTGCGCACTGGGCTACTTTGGGTGAGTTACTTCTTCACCTTGATGGTGGTTTACATTATGTTGAGTTGGTTGCCTTCACTCTTTATGGAGCTAGGTTTTAGCCGCCAACAAGGCAGTATGGCTCAAGTATTCTTTATGATTGGTGCATTCTTTGGCACCATTATTTTGGGTATGTTGATCGATCGCTATAACAAGGTCTTTATTATAGCTTTGATGTATACAGGTATTTTAGCAGGACTGATCAGTTTAAATGCTGCAACGACTTTAAACGGTATTTATATGGCTGCTGCTTTGACAGGTACATTCACCATTGGTGGTCAAGGTGTACTTTATGCTTATGGTAGCTTTATTTATCCAACTCATTTACGTGGTACTGGTGTTGGTGCTGCATCTGCAATTGGTCGTGTTGGTGCAATGTTGGGGCCAACTGTTGCAGGGATGATTATTGCTTCAGGTGCTGGTGCTTCGGGTGTATTTACTGCTGCTATTCCAGGTATTGTTGTTTCGGCAATTATTATGATGCTGTTATCAAAGAGTTTACAAAAAACTGAACAGCCAGTTGCAACTGCTCAAGTTACATCTTAAACTTTGTATTTTAATATAAAATTACCTAAATAATAATCAGTCGTCTTTATTAATTTAAAGGCGACTTTTTATTTATACTAAGGTGTATGTTTATTTTTTGGTGTATAGGTTTAATTATATTTAGTTAGGGTTATAATGGTATCATCATGGATTGATATACACGTTTAGAGGATATAAATATGCTGACGCTCAGGCATTTAAGATATTTTTTAACTATTAGTGAAGAGAAGAGTTTTGTTTCTGCTGCGAAGAAACTTGACACAGTACAGTCTTCATTAAGTCAGCAAATTAAAGATTTAGAAAATTATTTAGATGTCGAATTATTTGAGCGTGGTAGTCGAGTCTTTACATTAACTCAAGCAGGTGAAGTTTTTTTAGAGGAAGCGAAAAAAACTTTAGTTGAAGCTGAGAAGGCTAAAAATTTTGCATATAAACTAAATAGTAAAAACTCTGTAGTTAAAATAGGCGTTTTAATTGGAGTTGAAGTTAAAATTCCAAAAGTTATTTTAGACCTAATTAAGTTTCATGATACTTCAGTAAAAATTGAATTAGTCAGTGAGATGGGGCCAGCATTAATTAAAAAGTTAGAAAAAGGCGAAATCGATTTAGCATTTACGCGTTCAAATATAAATAATTCTGAAATTAGTAGTATAGAATGTCTTGAAGAAGACTTATTATTGGCTATGCATAAAAGCCATCCTTTAGCTCAGGCCGAATGTATTACATTAAAGGAATTAAGTGGTAGCGATATTATTTTACCATCGATCCATCATGCACCCGAATTAAGACAGCAAACATTGGATTTGATGAAGAAAAACAATATTAACTTTAATATAATTATGGAGTCTGAAAATGCCTTTGTTACCATGAGTTATATTAGTATGGGTATGGGAGTTTCAATACTACCTGATTTTGTTCGAGGCATGGTGAGCGGTAATACTGTTGTTAGACGTTTTTCTAATATTCAACCAAAAATAAAACTATTTATTAATTATAAAAATATGCCAAATACACCATCACTTGATCGCTTGATTGAGAATTTTAAGAAGATTATCTAGAGTTTCTCCTCCCCAGCTCTGTTCACCTTCTTTAAAAAGGAGAGAGTGGGGAGGATTTAGGCTTACTTAAAGGTCCACGTATAATCTACATTTATACGAGTTTCATCTGCAGGTTTAAAACTTGCTTTTGCACCAAAATCATTATCATAAATTGCATAGCGCGCACGTAGTCCCAAACCTTTCAAATGACCAGACTGTATGGTATATCCTAAATCAAAGTCTAAAGAATCTTCTTTATGTTTGTCATTTGAGTAGGCGAGTTTAATTTCACGACCTTTGGTATAACGGGTCATAAATTTAAGCCCAGGTACATAGTCTTTGAAGTCATAATCGTAACGCATGCCATACACTTGTTCTTTGGCATTTAAAAAATCAGTACTCCAGCCATCAATAAAGATCAGTACTTCACCACCTGATAAATAAGGATGTGCAGTATCACCATAGTTTTGCATGGTGCTAAAAGTGAGTCGGTGATTGTTATAATCTAGGCCAAAGTTTGCAGTTGCTAACGTGTTATCTATTTTACCTGCTTTGGCAGCACCATTTTCTTGGCTATTCCAAATACGTATATCACTAATTAAATTTAAATCTTTGTTTAATTGGTGATTATTTTTAAGTGTTAGTGCAGCTTGATTGTAAATATCATCAGCCATTGCATAATATAGCCCAAACTGAGTGTTTTCTGAGAAATTATACTTAGCACCTGCAAAGGAAAATTGATCTGTTTGTGCTACTTTAAATCTTTGGTTAAATCCAATATTACTAAGATCTTCATAATTGGTTGAATCACGGTGATTTACTTGACTAATATAACCACCAATTAATTCCAAATCTTTAATGTCTTTACTTTGAATCATTCCACCTAAGAAGGTTTGAGGTAATAATCGAGAAGGGGAGCTAAATATAACAGGAGTCCAAGGTTGTAATGTTCCTGCTTTTAATTCTGTTTGTTTATATTTTACTTTAGCTGTTGCACCTATTTCAGATGCTGTTTTTTCACGTTCTCGACTTTGTGGGTCAGTAGGTAATAAGCCACTCGGTAAATATTTTGCATCACCTTGTAGTTTAACCGAAGTTAACGTTTGAACATCTAAACCAAAACCAATAATGCCCGGTGTATAGCCAGAATTAAAGTTAAATATAAAACCTTGAGCCCAATCTTTTGTACCAGGTATTACATCATTATGTTCGGTAAATGAACGGTCTAGATAGTAGTTTCGAGTAGTGAGTTTAATTTTGCTATCATCTATAAAACCATTGGCAAAACTAGAAGTGCTTATTAAAGACAGCATGAATACTGAAAACTTAACTCTTTCCATGTGTATATCCTATTTCCTTTCCTGAATTGGATTAAAAGTTTTAATTACTTTGTATTAATTATATTATTTTGGCTTGACTCGAATAATTCAAAATAAAGATACATGTGTATATATTATCTATTAATTGTTTGTTTATATCAGAGATACTGTTGAAGGATTAAAAAACTGAAATATTAATGTATATAGAAAAATAGCGAAGTAGGTTTTTATATTTTTATATAGGTGATCGCTGAGTTTTGAACAGTTGAAAACAATAAAGCCTTTTTTGCTTGAGGATTAATTTTGTAGTCTTGGGCTAGCGGGGTATATCTCTTCGTTTAAGTCTTACCAATATGCCTCA
>NZ_BBRX01000005.1 GCF_000829675.1 Acinetobacter rudis | reverse complement strand
TAGATATTATTAGTTTATGTTGCTATATTAAATCTAGGTAATATAATAATACATTATTTGACAACTCTAACTCCGCATGGTTATAGTACATGTAGAATCTAGCTCATCATGATTATAAAATAATTTGTATATTATTTTATAAACTTAATTTAACTTGTTATCTAAATAGCAATTTTTAGTTTTAAAATCAATAGACCCATTTTTAATGGCATTATTAAAATCCAAATAATCTTTATTTTTATCCCTAATAAAATCGTAAAGACTAATATCCTTTCTAATGGGGTAAGGTGTGTTACTAATCAACATCTTATCTTTATTAGGTCTAATATAAATTACACTTTGATTTATATCTATTTTGTTGCATTTATTTTTATCATCGAAGTCTAATTTGTGAGCAATTACGTATGGTTTATAAGATAAGGCTTCATAGCTTACATCGTTATTTTTAAATCATATACTGTATATGTTAGAGATAATGATAATACAAGAAAGTATAATCTTGCATTCAGAAAACGTTTTACAAAACCAAGATTGTTTCTTTGCTCATATAAAAAACTAATATAATTTATAGTAAGGTAAATCCTGTAGGAAGAGAAAGTTTTGATTTTTAAGACTTAATTTTTGCAATGATGTTAAAATAAGTAATTAAATATTCTTTTAATCAAACATGAAAATATTATCTTTGTTAATTTTATCTATTTTTCTAGTGGGTTGTGGTAAGAATGCTAAAAACGCAAAAACAGATGCTGAGTTTGTATCCGAATGTCGAGAGGTTATCCGCAAAGAGGTTGATTTTATTTCCTTTACAAATGAATCAAAAATTGATGTAACAAAGATAAATAAAGGATATGTAATGGTTGGCGGTATTCCATATTTAGCCAAGAGTCATGATGGTGGACAACGAGAGCGCTGGGCGAAATGTTTATTTTCACCTGATGGTAGTACTCCTTTTGTAGCTTACAAGGGCTATGCTTAATTACCAAACCTCCATCTGGCGGTTTTTTACTGGAAAGAATTGAAATCGAAACTTATCATCGTGGCCATCGCAGTATTAATTGCGGTGGTTTTTTACATTTTAATGTTGCTCGTTGATGATCCAAATCATATTTTTGCCTCATCGTTCGTATTTTGTCTGAGTCTTTCTTTATTGATGGGGCGGAGTTTTAAGTATTGATAAAAACTAAAAAAATTATTGATATCTAATTGAAAATAAATTATTTTTTTATTTTATTTTTTTGAAATACCAGAAATGAGAAAAGTTGGATTATTATCACTTATTACTATTGTTGCGATGTCTTTAACAGGATGTTTACAAATGTTTTCTCCTGTTGTTGGGGAAATGAGTCCTGGAGTTTATCAATTACAAGCACAAAGTAATGCGTTTGGCTCTGCTAAAGCATTAAGGGAAAAACTTTTAAAGAAAGCAGAAACTATCTGTAATGGCAAAGGATTTGAGGAATTGAGCAGTAATCATGCAACAAAAAGGGATGTGGTATATAACATGGGGTTGGTTGTACCTGTGAGTTCTAAATCTGCGGTTATGCAAATAAAATGTAAAGATTGATCTATTATTCAGAACCACCTTAGGGTGGTTTTTTGTAATGACAATTAGTATGTTGAGTAAAATTAAAGGAATTTTAGATATGAATAAACTTCTATTGGGTATATTGATTTTAATAACCTCAGGGTTATCTCATGCTAATCAGTCAGGATATATTTTAAGTGGTGATAAACAGTTATGCGACGCAGCTAGTTATTTTGCAGCAGTAGCATTTGAAGGGCATCACCATGGTGAAGATAAGAAAACCTTTCTTGATTACATAAATGAAAGTCAAGAGATACCTAATATAAAGAAAACCTACTTCAAAACGCTTCTAAATGAAGCCTATAACAAGCCTATTTATTCATCTGAAAAAGAAATGAAGTCGACACTTGCTAAGTTTCATGATGATACTTATAAGGACTGTATGAAGAGAGTATCTTGATAGTCAGATATCAAATTATAACAAAACCACCTTCGGGTGGTTTTTTAATACTCACTTTGCTATTTTGTGTGCACTTTAGGGGGATTTATGAAAAGAATATTATTGGCGATTTGCTTATCGGTATTTTGTTTTGGTGCTAGTGCAACAGTTGAAGAAACAGCAATAATAGCTATTAAATCGGGCGAGAGCTATTGGGTGAAACAACCTCGCATCCAATTGAATAATAATGAATTACAAGGATACGATAGAACTGTTCTAGTGGGTTTTTATGCCAATGAAAGTGGTTTTATTACTTCTACTAAGATATTGGAAAGTAGCGGATTAGATGAAATCGATAAGAAAGTAATAATGGCGGTCAAAATGGCAAAAGTAAAACCATATCAGATAAATGGTGTTTTTTACCCTATTTCTGCAAAACAGCATTTCACCATAATGGTTTCAAGGGATGCTGAATATCAAAAACTCCCTGTAATTCCTGTAATAAAATTAGATCTGAAAGGGAAAGATAGGCAAGTGGTTATATATGCTGAAGCTGATGATACTGGGAATGTGACAAGAGCAGAAATTAAGGAAAGTAGTGGGTTAAAAGTGCTTGATCAATACGTTCTACATGAATATCTCAAACAAGCCAGATTCAAACCACTAAGTATTAATGGTAAGTTTTATCCAATAACAAAATCTACGCGGTTTTATTTTAGTGAAAAAGATGCCATTGAGTAGTGACATGAAAAAAATATTATTGGGATTAATGATTGGGTTGCAGTCTTTCAGTTCATATTCTAGCGAGTTGAAGTGTAAGGACTCTTACGATATCTTTCAGAAAATTTTTAGTAGTACTGTGGATGTCAGAAGAGATGGCGATCTAAAAGAAATAAAAGAAATATTAAAGATTTATCAGTTGACACACTTAAGATCAAAGATAATGCCGTAACTGTTAGTGTTGCATCTGAAAACTCAGGTGATCTTATCATTGAGACAAGTGGAGGTCCGGTACGATGCAATATCGGCATTGAGGTTTCATCTGGGCCTGTGGCTCGGTCTAATGGTCCATCTCTAAGCGTGAGGTTGTATCGAGATGATATTTTAATTAGAAATTATTGGCTTAGTCATACTGGACAGTTTAACGATTACGGTGGTGAGAGCGCATATCTCTATTATTTCTATAGTTATACTTGCGAGAGTAAATAGCGAGACAAAGAAGGAATTTAAAGTTGAAAAAACTTAATTTACTAATTTTATGTGCTTTGTTGCTTCAAGCTTGTAGTACATATGATCCAGTACGTTACAAAGAAATGCGTGATTATAAAAATGAATTGCATGACAAAACGAATGGTTAATTAAATAACCGGAAAATATGACCCGCGAAAGCGGTTTTTTTTATGTCTAAAATTTAGGAAAACTCATGGAACCAGTTTCCACAGGCAGCTTGACTCCCTTTTAAAAATTCTATGGAGCTGCAATTGCTGTAACTTTGGCGATTGCAGCAGTAGCAACTGTTGTCATCATGATGCGCTTTCCACGTTCACCACTGGAGTGGGCGGTTGGCCTGATTTGTACTGTCGTCTCTAGCCTTGCAGGTGGCTCATTCATTATTGTCCGTTGGGGTCTACATGAATGGGTAACAGACATTTGGGGAATGATTGCCCTCGGGGGCTTCTTTTTCGTCTGTGGTTTACCAGGATGGGCAATTGTACGTTGGACTTTTAACTTCATAAATCGTCAAGAGGGTAAAACCATTGTAGAAGTCGTGAAGGAGTTAAAGAAAGTCAAAGATGAATAGTCTAAATAAGTTGAATGCCGCCTTTTATGGCGGTTTTATTTTGTCTGGAGAAAAGTAGTGTCTAAGAAATTAACAACTGAACAAATTGAACAACAAGCTGTTTCATTGGGTATCTCTGTGCCTGCACTTCGAGCCGTGATCGAGGTTGAATGTAAGGGTAGTGGCTTCAATAGCGACCAAACGCTAGTTATCCTTTTTGAACGTCATGTTTTTCGGTAGCATTTAATTGCAAATAACAAAGCGCAAACTGCTGAAAAGGCCATGCGTGAGCGACCAGAACTATGCAATAAGGCTGCTGGTGGGTATGGTTTATATTCTGCTCAACATGGGCGTTTAAATGCTGCTATTCAATATCATCGAGATTTTGCACTTGAATCAGCTTCATGGGTGTTAGGTCAGGTGATGGGCTATCACTGGAATATTCTAATTTACAGAATTTCATTAATGCAATGTACCGAGATGAAGCCTCACAGCTTGATGCAATGTGCCGTTATATCAAGGTGAATAATTTAGTCAAAGCTTTGCAGAATAAAGATTGGAAGGCCTTTGCACGTGGTTATAACGACCCAGCATATGCAAAAAATCAATACGATGTGAAGCTGGCTAATGCTTATAAGAAGTGGGGTGGCAAGTGAATCTATATCTCATCTGGAAATACAAATACTGGATCGCAATTGCGGTCCTTTCTTTTATCTGCTTTGGCAGTTGGCTTATACCAATCATTTAATTTGACGTGTGGAAATATTCAGAATTTCTCCAGCACGAACTTGGGTAATACGTTGATCTAGAACATCTTGCAGTACTGAAAGATGTTGAATTTCTTTGTCAGACATAGTGATCAGCATCTATACTTCATATCCAGTTCATGATGGTTTAACCATCATAAACTATACATTTTTATTGGTGAGGATATAGACACTTTGAATGGCTTCTAACAAGCCACGTAAAAGACTAAAAATGGGAACTATAGTCGATATCCAATTGATGCAATTCCAGTACTATCCCCAACAAGCCTATAAATCAAAATGAAGACTGATTCTATTTAACTAGTAATTTAATAGGTTGTGTAATTAAAAAAGGCTTTTTTTCACCATCTATAATATAAGGGTAAAACTTCATATTTAATAAAGCAGGTTTAATCTTTTGAAACACTTTATCTGATTCAAAACTAAAATGAATGCTAGGGTAACCGACTTTTTCAACGTCACCATTTTTATTGACTAGTATTTCAATAGTTAAATATCGGTTTTTACCATTTAATTCATTTGATCCAAGTGTAGGTATTTGTGGGGATATACGAAGTATTGGATCTGGAAAGGTCTTAAAATTATTATTTTGGGTAGTTAAATCTACATAGTTAAATTCTTCAAAATCACACTCAGTATTTTTTATTTCTTTTTCTCCAATAAATGAGCCATCATTTGCTTTCAAATTTACCTTCATCGTACTTGGATTTACACGAGTAAATATGTTTTCACTTAGTATCTGACAATAGATTGGGAAAATTTTACTAAAAGTAAGGTCAACATATTTACTTGAAGGCTTCTCAATATGTTTATTTGAGGCTGCTTTTAATAAAGTTATATCAAAAGTAAATTCTTGCATCGGCCCACGTATGGTCCTTATTATTTTAAAATTATCAGGATCGACATTTATTTCTTTTTTAGTCTCTTTTAACTTTAGTTTTTCATATTCAGGTGTATCTAAAAATTTATAATTTTTATCTAAAATTCCTTTTTCTAATAAAATAAGATCAAGTTCAGATGGTTTTATATTCTGAATTTCATTAGCACTTATTGTTTGTAATCCTGTCGATAATAATAAAATTAAAAAAATATTTTTTAAACATCGTTTTCCCTTGAGTTGGTTGAAAAAAAATAAGAGGCATAGTTGAACGCCCAGACAATGAAATAGACTTTTCGGACATTTCTGAACTTGATGAAAACTTTTGGAGAATAGCTCTAAGTTATTCTTCATTCCATGAGCTTGATTCCATATATAAGAAAAAGATAATCTTCCAGCCTTCAACATAATCAGTTCCACACCCATGTAGACATAAATTACCTTATTAGAAAATTATAACTGATCTTAATAGCCTTATTTAACATAAAATCTCATATGAGAACACTAAATGTTAGAACCTATTTAAAATGTCTACTTTAATAAAACTCCATGCCCCAATCTACAGCAACTGGAATCGGGGCAGGGTAGCGCTTTAATTCTATGGTCGCTTGATACAGTGATTAAATACAATGAATGTCAGGCGAAGCATGGTGCTATTGTGAAGGCCCTCAGGTGAGGGCTTCGTTTAATTATTGCAAAAGCACCAATCTGCCAAACAAGAGATGTAAAGACCCTGTAAACTTATCTTTGTTATACATTATTGATTAGTTGCTCCAATATCTCACTTAACTTAGATGAAATAGTGTCTATTTAGGAGTTACCAAATGATTTTTATTAATTCTAAAATGAAATTTTTTCTTTCTCAGGGGAATTTTTTAACTTTTCCAGTGCAATTACATGAACTGATAAAAAAAGGTATTACTTTTGATCAGGAGTACTTTTTATTTAAGGCTTTTCATAATGAACATGAACTTATTGATAAAGAATGGGTTAGGCAGAATTATACAGATGATACTGGATTAGAATGTGCTGTTAATAGTTTTCATCTAGAAGATTACTGTAATATAGATATTCAAAGTTTAGGTCAAATAGCTAATATAGGTCTTAAGTTACTGAATGAATTTAAAGAGTATTGGCTGGAAAATTTTGAGGTGTCGTGTGTCGCTATATTAACAATGCAAACAGACACTGAGTTTGGTCCAGATGCTGTATTTAGGTTTCACAAAAAAAGGCATGGTCAATTTTGGATTGATTTGAATTCAATCGAGTTAAGTCAAGAGGCAATAATGGTAATGGAAATAGACCCTGTAAATAATTCTGTGTAAGTCCTATTTTATTCATAAGACGATTCAAGATCACTGTTCCATAGTGACCTTGAAATATCATCTTGGGTGCTTGCGTGAGTTCAAATCTACCCCCTCATTTGAATAAACCTTATTTACCCAGCCAAAGTTAATCTATAATAATTAGGTAAATCATGGGTAAAAGTGTTTTTTATTTAATAATAAAACTATACAAAACAGTGTATTATAATTCCACTTCACTTGACGCCATCACTACCAAAATTGAGAATCAAGGTTAATCAAGAACGATTAGTTTTGATCTATAAAATTATGGAAGAAGCAGCTTTAGGACATGCAATTGAGGTCAGGCGATTGAGTGATGGTTGGCCTGAGTGAATTATTTACTGTTTACAGTCTTAAATTGAACCTTATGGTTGTCTATTGTTGTAGCTGGTGATGGTCACTTTTGCCCAAAGTGCAAGTGCTGGTCGACAGTTCTTAAAAGCCACGATCATGTGATCTTTGACGGTAAAGCGGTGGCTTATGCTGGTGACTTATTGACATGTGGGGCACGGATATTACCACAACAATCTCATGTGGTTGGGGATAGTGGTGGAGTAAATTACCCTTCTCTCAATTCAGCTCCAGTACAATTACAGAATAATTTTATCAATGATAGTGTCAAGAAATATGGTATTCAATTTCAATTAAAAGATGAGAGAAGTCAGGAAGTATGTGCTGACATTCCATATTTAATTAGCTATATAGATAGTGGTGAAGTGGAGACGGGCTGGACTGATGCAGAGGGAAAAACTCATGTTATCCACGCTAATACTCCCGATAAGGTCGAGTTCCAAACTATAGATGCATCAAAACCATTACCACCACTATAACCAAGAGATTAACAATGGTAGATAACAATGATTTTTCACCACTAAATATTCCCTCTTTGGATAATGAGGTTAAGATGTGTAGTGCTGATGAGCTACTTGACCCATTACTATGCAATAGTATCGTTAAAATTCTAAATTATCATACTACGGTACCATATACTTTTAACATGAACCAATCTCAATGGAGTAAGGTAAAAAACAAGTATCCATTTGAGCATGATTTAGCGATACGCTTTGGCTTGGAGTTTGATTTACGGCAGTTCAATGAATCAATGTTGGGACGATATTCATTTCACACTATGATGTATTTGAGATTTACAATGTATGCTCAAAAACATTCTTTAGATGATGGTGGGAAATTTATTATAGAGCTTTCCAAAGATACACTGAAAGCTAGAGTGGCTATTTCTAAGAGAAATTTTGGAGAGGTTGTAGATTTATCGCTATCAAATGCCAGTAAGCCAGTTTTAGCTGGTAATGCTATTGCAATGCATGCAAATAGGGGGCCATATTATATTAATGAAAACCTATATAGAGATATTTTTGGACGCTCATATGATCCAGCCATGAGGTCACATTTTATTCAGCAATATCAGTACTCATCGCCAATTAGTGGTTTTTAAGTTAAGGGTAAACTGTGTGATGAAAAAAAATATTTTACTATTATTCTTATTTTTTAACCTAACCAGCTGTCAAGCTTCCTCTGATAAAAATGATATTGATACTTTTATTAAACAAGATATTAGGAATTATATTACAGATAATCATAGATTAATTGTAGAAGCAAATAAAGAAATAAGGGTTGAACCTGCTTTAAAAGAAATTATTTTTAAAAATACTTTTGTTAAGCTGAAAACAGCCGAAAGCCTACTTAATGATGAGTATGGTAATTGGTTGATTGGTTTAAAGAAAAATGACTTAGATTTTGATGAGTTAAATAGTATTTGTTGGATGGTTGTATATATGGATAATTATGTGAAAAATATGGATAAAAATTATGAAAAAAATATTATTGAGGATACAAAGAAGAGTGTTGAAAAATTTTATAGAATGAAAGGTGAGATTATCAAATTAAGAGATAGCAATAAAAGAGGATCAAATTCTTCTGATGAAAAATGTCAGTAATGGCTCTAATCCAGACTACATTAGAATTGTTATCGGATGTTAAAAACTGACGAATATGCTGCGTGATCCTAGAAATACGGTGAGTGAATAAGTGTCAGCCTAACTCAGTCGGAAATTTGATATAAACATTTTAATTGTGATTACAATTACGTAAAAACCTTAATAAATATTTCGTATCATGTGTATGAAATCAAATTTCATGCAGATCGCAGAAATTGCCAACCTGCACAAATCTGCAAGTTTTATTGCGTTATGGCTAAATTCCTAATCTGTCAACCAGGATTTATTGCTAAAAATGAGTTTTGTCAACCAACTACATGAATTTCGAAAACAGTCCAAAGTGGTGAGGCCACTATATTAGACAAAGAGGGTGTTAATGGGTTTTTTGTGGATTTATTTTGTATGCTTACATAGTGCTTACATGGATTTTAGAAACAAAAAAAGGACTTTCCGTATTTTAACGTAAGTCCTTGATATATATGGTGGGCCCACCGTGACTTGAACACGGGACCAACGGATTATGAGTCCGCTGCTCTAACCAACTGAGCTATAGGCCCTTATAGCATGAAAGCATTTAATATCAATGCCTTTAGTGCGAAGCAATACTAACCAATAATTTAGAAAGTATCAAGTATTTTCTTCAAGTAGACGCATAGTAGACTGTAGAAAATAGTGTGATATATTGTCAGATATCGCAATACGTAGTGATTCTATATATGTCAGCTCAAAGAGTAAAGCTCACAAAGTCATTTATTGATCAACTGGAATTAACTCCTGCGATCTATAGAGATAGCGACTTAATCGGATTTGCTGTACGTGTAAATAACTCATATAAGACATATATAGTTGAAAAAAAAGTCTTAGGCCGTGCTGTGCGGTCTACTTTAGGTCTACATGGAAATATCACCTTAGTTCAAGCTAGGGAAATGGCGCGTGAAAGACTTCTAGAAATGTCAAAGGGGATTAATCCTAATGATGTGAAGAGACAGAAAATTTCCGATAATGAACAGCAATTAAATGCCAAAAAACAAAAACCAACGGTTAAAGAAGCATTTGATAACTACATGGTGCATAAAACACTTAAACCTAAAACAGTTAGCGATTATACGATAGTCATTGATAAGTATTTTGATGACTGGCATAACATTAAGTTGGATGAAGTTTCTCGGAAAATGATTCAAGAGAAGCATCAATTACTTTCAGAAAGCTCTAAGGCTCAAGCAAATATGGCTATGCGCGTATTTCGGGCCGTGTATAATTTTTCAATAGAACATTATTTAGATCATGATGATCAACCAATTCTAATCCCGTATAACCCTGTAAAGACATTAAGTGCAAAAAAAGCATGGAATAAAATTAAAAGAAGAAAGACGTATATTAATGAAGATCAGATACCAGACTGGATTAATGCAATTTTTACTTATGAGGATCGTGGGCAATCACTAGAAACCAATAGAGACTTTTTACTTACTTTGGTTTTAACAGGATTTAGGCGAGAGGAGTGTGAGACATTATCCTGGGGAAATATTGATTTGAAATATGGAACCATTACATCTCTAGATACTAAAAATGGGGAATCACACACATTACCAATGGGTGATTTTCTTCTTGCATTAATGAAAAAGAGAAGACGTCAAATTCATGGTGAATGGGTTTTTCCATCGGCAAAATCAGCATCTGGTCATATTGTAAATATTTCAAAGGTTAGATCCAAGATTAATGCTATCTGTAAAATTAGATTTACATTTCACGATCTTCGCAGAACATTCGGATCTGTTGCTGAAAACCTAGATTATGGACACTACACAATTAAAAGATTGCTTAATCATAAGAATGATGACGATTCAGGCGATGTGACATCAGGATATATTCAAATCAGTGATAAGAAGTTACGTGAAGCAATGAATTTAATTGAGGACACTATATTAGGTGAGCATAAGGCGATCCATATTGCACAAATGGAAAGCCAATAATATGCCCACACAGTGGTGGGCAGTTGTAACTTAAGCAGTATGAGATAAGCGGTTGTCATTTACATAGTTAATGACATCGCATTTTTTATATAAAACCATTTTAGATGTTGGTTTAAAGAAAGGTATACCGTTTCCCTCACACCGTTTTTTCTGCAACCACGGTAATGAGAAACCGTAAACTAAAGCTAATGCTTCTGGTGGAAAATCTGCATCATCAGGAGCGTTACGGAAGTCATTAACTAGACGGGATTTTTCATCATCAGTCATGCGATCTAATTTTGTTAATCTTGACATCTATTCTCCCTCCGCAGCTTCTATGAGAATACAGCAGTAACGATTATGCAGGCGGTTGATTGGTCTAAGTACGATTTAGAAGGATGGTTATATCAATTTGGAGCATGGCAGAACACTGTACAGGGAACATGTGGAAAATCATTGAATCCCATTGCTGTCGCTATGGATCAGGCTGTTGTAAAGCGAAAAAAGCTAAAATTGGGTGTTAGAAAGCAACGCCAAATAACAGCTGATGTGATGTCGAGTCATATCGATTTTATGCCAACTAAAAAACATACCCCGAAAGACACAGTATGTGAAATTACCGATAATGAAGCCCGCGCCGTTCAACGCCTTGTTTTAGATTTATATGGACAGTCTGAGGTAATGGATGATTGGCTTGATGCTATTGTTGATCGCTATTTTTATTTTAACTCATGGCCAGAGATGGTAGTAAGAAGTGGGCCAGCCGAGAATGCAAAGATAGTTTATTCTGAATGGGATGCTCGTTTTGATACGAAATGTGGTCTAGCTGTTTTACATAGTCGGTATGGGTTTATTGAATACAGTCCTAAGCGCAAAGCTTGACCCTGCACAGGCAATATGGCATATTTATGGTATAGTGGACGAAGTTGTAGTAATTCGCTGGTTAAGCCTCGCATTTGCGAGGTTTTGTTTTATATTCTAAAAATTTGTATTCTTATGTTTTAATAAAATTTGAACAGATCTCTTCGTATGGGTATCGAATTACCAAAAAACTTTTATAATCTAGTTATTCCTATGGCTAGATTTTTTTAATCATTATTTTATATGATTTATTAAAAATAAAGGCTTACCATTAATGATAAGCCTTTTGACTAGTGGTTAATTATTTCGGCTTATTTTCAGTGGTTATTAGTGGGCCTTTATCTTGAGTAGGTGAAGCGGTTTTGGGAGCAGTTGACGGAGTGTCTTTAACGGGAGGTTTTTCTGTGCTAGGAGTGCTTGAATTTGTAAGAGTGGCTTTTTGAGAAAAATCATTGAAGTCTGACATTTTTATCTTCTTTAAGTTGTTGTGTGAGTAGTTATAGTAAACTTTATTTATCTTTACACTACAGGTAGTGTGAGAGTTATATGTGGAGATATGTCCCCAGTATCACCTTTATATCGACAAAATATATTTTTTTATTTTTCAAATTTTTATAACATTATATTATTCATCAACATTTTAATTTAAAAATTATTGAGTAGTGTACACAAACTACACACTTCGGTAATTAATAGGTTGAAATTTAAATTGATTGCTTTATTTGTCCTTAAAGCCATCAATCCATGTTTAAATAATTACAGAAGATTATTAATTAAGCTAAATGCACATTAAGAGTTTGTTTAAAAATTTAATTATTTAGATTAGGTTAAATGTAGCTATGGTGTTATAGTGTATTCATTAAATATAGATTAATAGAATTAACTACTCTTGATAGTTAAGTATGCTATTAATTTAATATGTAGCATACTGTTTAATATGCTGATATACGGCCAATAAATTTTTATTGTCTTTTTAAAAACATAGTATTGTGGATACTCTGTTTTAACTTGCTGATGTAAAATGTAACCTTAATTTTAGGCATGAGCCTATTGATTTCAGAATAACCACCCACTGACATTGAAGATTAAAAATTACCCTGTTTTACAAAAGCTCAAATTAATGAGTGAAATATGATTATATCGAATGGTTGGATGACCGCAGTTGCTGTTAATGGTGAACATATCCGTGTACAAGTAATCCCTTTTAAACGTGAGCAAAATAATATGTCAGGCGTGACTTGGGTTGAAGTTTGTAAGCAGATTCAAGTTGAATCGGGAGAAAAGTTTCAACTTAATTTGGATGGTAAATCGTTTTACGCGGGTTTAAACAAATTATATAAGTTAATTTTCTAAACTCGATGTAAATTTAAACCACCTTAGGGTGGTTTTTTTACGCCCAAAGAAAAACCCCGATTTCTGATGAAGTCGGGGTTTTGTATATCGTAGAACTGGGAACGATTCACTGCGCTAACAGTGAACCGATCTCTGACAGCACATACCTGCCAAAGCAAGCCCAGCCATCGTGCGCACGATTCGGCAAGGCTATCAAAAACTTAAGCTTTTGCACAGGAATATTTAATGCAACGAATTACTTGTAGATCATGTGGACGTTTACTCGCTAAAGGAGTTTTTACAACTTTGGAGATCAAATGCCCTCGATGTAAAGCAATTAATTTTTTGAGCATCTCGAATGCCCCACTAGATTGCCTAGAGCAACCATCCTAGTGGATCTATAAATGGATAAGACACGTAAAGCAGCAACTAAAAATAAACCTATTATTCCTTGGCAGGGTGGTAAATCACGGCTAGCCAAGGAATTACTTCCATTGTTTCCTGATCATTCCTGTTATGTGGAGTTGTTCTGCGGTGGAGCAGCATTATTCTTTATGCGTGAACAACCAGCCAAGACGGAAGTGATTAACGATCTAAATGGTGAGCTCATTAACTTATATCGAGTAGTGCAAAATCATTTGGATGAATTTGTACGACAGACTGAATGGGCTGTAACAAGCCGTCAGGTCTTTGAATGGGAAAAAATGAAAGTCACAGATACTTTGACTGATATTCAGCGGGCAGCAAGATTCTTTTATCTGCAGCAACACGCATTTGGTGGAAAGGTATCGGGGCAGACTTTTGGTTATGCAACCACTGGGCGATCCATTAATAGATCCAATATTGAAAAGAACCTAAGGGCGGCGAATCAGCGTTTAGATGGTGTGTATGTTGAAAACCTTACATGGGACAACTGCTTTGATCGTTATGACCGTGAACATACATTCTTTTATGCTGATCCGCCGTATTTAGACACAGCTGGTTATGGCATTGCATTCCCACTTGAGCAATATGAACTTTTAGCTGAGAAGATGAGAACAGCAAAAGGGAAGGTCATGCTCTCAATTAATGATCATCCTAAGATTCGTGAAATCTTCACGGGATTTAATATGGAATCAACATCGATTGTTTATTCGATTGGTGTTGATATTCAAAGTAAGAGTAAACACAGTAATGAGTTAATCATTATGAATTATTGAAAATATTAGCCTCGCATTTGCGGGGTTTTTAGCTTATTGAGTAATAGTTAAGGTTGTAAATGTCAATCTATGTTCAATTTGAATCAAAATTAAAATGATGTATCGGAAAGCGTATAATTAGCCTTGTATTGTGATGAAGTTATCATAAATATAAAATTTTGATATTTGTGTAACATTAAATTTTTAATCATAAAGAAATATGTATAATATCTAAACATAATATTTTGTTAGAGATTTAAATGAATAAATATATTTTATCAGTTCCAATTTTTGGATTATTTTTAATCACAACAGCATGCTCAACGACAGCGGATAAATTTCAACAAGTAAGTAAAATTCTTACAGATGCTATGCCATTAGTTCAAGAGTCTAAAGATTGGGAGGCATATGCAGATAGAATTACTAAGCAGGGAGTAGCGTATACTTCAGCAAGTTCAAAAGATCGACAATTTGTCGAAAAAAAAATGGATGCTGAGTATCCTGCTGCAATTGAACGCCTTGCAAGCCCATTTACACTAAATCAAAAAAATAAAGATGAATTAGCAAAGGCCAATAAGAACTATGTTTTTAAATATAATCAAATTCAAGTTGTTAAAGATAAAAAAACTTCAAATATAGTTGGGTATTGCGTTAATTACGATAGACCTCAAACAGGTCTTGGTGAAAATACTCAAGAAGGTGAGAAGTTATATAAACAATTTATATACTTGGCGGTAGATAGACCTATCTCTACTACTACTGCTTCGAAAGATTTTATAACACTTGTATGTGGGCAAAGTTTTTATTCTAAATACAAAAACCCAGAAGATAAGTAGAATTTATTTTATATTTATAAAGCCACCTACGGGTGGTTTTATCTTAATGGGAAATAAAATATATTTATAAATTAAATAAATGAATTAAGTATATATTTTTTAACCAAAAAATATATTTCATAGGTGAATAGACCGATAGTAAATAGTCGAATTGAGTGTTGAATAAATTGTTTTCAATTCTTTTGTTATCCTATTTGCTCTAAACATGTAAATAAAAATTTTTCTTAGGATTAATGTGGTGAATATAATTTATATTGACCTTCTAAATAATATGTGTCATATTCTAAAAATAGTGGATAAGGTATGATATTCGCTTGATGTATCCCAAAGCATCGTAACATTTTAGAGCTCAATCTATAGTTAAGGTTGAGTTTTTTTTTAATATAATTTAGTCAATTTTTTTAAATATTCTTATAAAACTACATGTAACTGAATATTTTAACTTGCTTAGAAGAATTTTGTATTTTATTCCTTATATTTTAAGAAAATACTTAAGACTTACCACCAGCTATAATTCTATATACTTAAAATATGGATCAAGAATTTTTATTGTTAAAATATAGTTATTCTAAATAATAAATGTAGACGACTTCACAATATTTACAGTACTCTGGCGATAATGATATTAGGACTTAGGGCATAGGTAAATATATGAATATATGCATTGGTGGTCCATGGCACGGTAGTAAATTTTTAACTAGTGGAAGCTCGAAAAGTGATCGATTTAAAGTTAAAGATCAGTCTAGGCAAGTAATTACATACATTAAACGGATAATTAGAGCAGAAACTAAGCCGTTAATATTCTGGATTGATTCAACACTTACTGAAGATCAGGTGAGTGATTTTCTTGAAGATTACTTAAGAACTAGGTTCGTTTTCTATAGTTTAGATCAATAAAATTTGATCATCGAAATTTAATAGGTGGATAAATATATTTTATTTTGAGTTATATGGTTTTTTCTTTAGATTGAGTGGTATATTGTAAAACCTTTAAGGTGTTTTTATTATGACTGAAATATATAAATATCTTTATACACAAGTAGCAGTATTTGGATCATTACCTACTCATAAGGTTTTTATAAATAGCACAAATAATAAGGCAAAATTAGTTTTTGCAGATAATACATTTACATTTGGTAGTCTTTCTGATTGGGCTTTAAAAACATCAGGAATTGATTCTAGAAAATCAACTTGGTTAGAAGAGCCCAAAGAATATATTGAAAATGAAATAAAAAAATTGGATACGTATAGAGCTAATCACCCTTCTTTTATAACAGAGGGTTCAAGCAATTAAATTACTCTATATTATCTAATTATTAATTATATATTGCTTTATTATCTTATAGGGCGTATAAACCTAACTTGTTGTTGCGGGATGGAGCAGTCTGGTAGCTCGTCGGGCTCATAACCCGAAGGTCGTTGGTTCAAATCCAGCTCCCGCTACCAATAAAATTTAAGTTTCACAGCCCAATTTACTGTTTAGAATTGGGCTTTTTTTATAAAATTATTAATTGGTACAGTTGGCTTAAATATATAATTTTATTGTGATACTTATATCGTTTATAATATTTAACTATCAATAAATATATTGATATAAGGTTCATTAAATTAATAGACTGTTGAGAATTAAATTATTTTCAGACTTTATTTTTAGTTATATAAGCTGATGTAAAATATAATATTGATTTTAGGCATAAGCCTTTTAATTTTATAATAATCACACCTGGTGTTGAAAAGTATATTTTTTACGAAAGTTAAATTAAATGAGTGAAATATGATTATATCTAATGGTAGGGCAACCGCAGTAGTTGTTAATGGTAAACATATCTGTGTACAAGTAATCCCTTTTAAACGTGTGCAAAATACTATGACTGGCTTAAATTGGGTTGAAGTTTGTAAACAGATTCAAGTTGAATCAGGAGAAAAGTTTCAACTTAATTTGGATGGTAAATCGTTTTATGCGGGTTTGAATAATTTGTATAAGTTGATTTTCTAAATCTGATGTAAATGTGAATCACCTTAGGATGGTTTTTTACATGCAGAGAAAAAACCCAATTTTTGATGAGGCATAGGGTATCGTAAAATTGGAAAAGATTCACTGTGTTAACAGAGAACCTATCTATGACAGTACATACTTGCCAAAGTAAGCCTAAGTATCATGTGCAAGATTTGGCAAGACTATCAAAAACTTAAGATTTTGCACAATTATATTTAATGTAACGTATTAATTACTTATTATATGAATGTTTGATTTTTTTGCATTTTTATTAAATTTTATTTTCAAATGAATATTTTCTTCATAGAATTAATATTGTTATTAGTTTTAAATTTAATATGATGATTTTTTTACTATTTCTTTTATTTGTTGTTTTGGTCCTCATGTTCCTTGTTGTTTATTATTTTAGTTAATCTATTAAAAGTAGTGGTTTTTTTAATGAAGCTTGCTTGTAGTTGTATTGTATTTGTTATATATAAGCTAAGTTAATAAACTTTCATAAGAGTTACAGAATCCAAATATTTATATTCTGGTAGCTTTTGTAGCTAAATTTTTTTGTTTAAAAATTTTAATAATTCTTGAAAACATTAATAAAGGGTAATTAAATTGATCACGTACACCATAAGCATGGTGTTATGTTGTAGATATAAGTTACTAGCCATAGCTGAACTTCCTTACAAGAAGATATGGCTAGAGCTTTAAACTAATGATGTCTTCAAATTTTAAGGTGATCGTAATGACTAACAAGACACTTTTAGAAAAATTAGAGCGGGCAGATAAAGAATTGAAAAGATTACATGATGAAGAGGAATTAAAAAAACTGCGCGACGAAAATGAAAATTTGTCTAAGAGAGCTGATAAGTATCAAAGAGCGCTCGATAAATTACATAGAGTAATTAGAAGTAGATATGATGAAAACTTTAGTCTTGAAGATATATAAAAGTACCTAAAGTAATAAGTTAACAACCCACTAATATGTGGGTTTTTTTTTATTTAAAGGAAAGTGAAATGCACAAACCCAGTTATTAAAGTTTGCCGATTAGCTAAAGACTGTTTCAGCAAACACGTTTAGATCGCACGAAAGCCGATACAACCCACACAGTTCATCGAGTGTGAATAGGATATGCAGGAAAGTGAAAATCTAAATTGGGAGTGATGCCCCACACAAAATTGAATGATGAAACTGAAAAGTAAAGAATACTGTGCCTATTCAGTGGTTCTTTAAAGTAGGGAGTAGCTATGGGCCACAGCATAGATCTTCTGTGGTAGCTAATGTATCTCTGGCATAGTTAAATTAAGCATTTATAGTCTTAGTAGGCGAGTGTACTGGGGTGCGTTATATTTAAAAACATATGCATATATTAATGTGGCGAAATGGCGCATGTTTCAAAACTACAGGAAAGTTTGATTCAAATTTTGCATATAAAGTTTAGCAGTAGCAATTCAACTCTAAAGAATTGTCTATGGATTTTATTTAAATATATGCAAATTAAACTTTGAAAATATTTTTATACGACAAAACATTTATAAAAATAATGCAGGAGTAGGGAGAGAACACCTACTCCTGCAGGAGACGGTTTTGAGTTCATATAGTTCTTGTTATTTTATGTTTGTCTTATTGTGTGATGGAGTATACATATATATCTAAAAATTTTGACAAATTTAATGTTTAGTTTTAATTCTATTTTGTGATTTTTTGTACAATTTTGCTGGTAGCTTAAACATACAATTTATTATCAAGTGTTATCTAATTTTTTATGGTGGTGAAAAATTGTCTAAAAAAAGAATATTTGGTCTAGCTTTCTCATCCCTACTGTTTAGTTACACCTATGCAGCAGACAATAAGTTAAGTGATGTAGCGCCATATCCGAAAGCTGCTGGAAATGATAATAGAAATGTAATTTGGTTGGAAAAAAGAACAGATGAAGAAAATTTAAAAGTTGAAATTATAGCAACTAAAAAAGGCATTAAAGATTGCAATAACACTTGGTATTCCGGAGATCTTAAGGAAATTGATTTACAAGGGTGGGGCTATACGTATTACAAGATTGAAAAAATTACTGGTCCAATGTCTACTAGAATGGGTTGTCTTAATGGTGAAAAGCAAACTACTGACCTAGCGGTTAACCTTGGTAATAAGAATTCTTTAAGTAGGTACAATAGTAAGCTCCCTATTGTGATATATGCCCCTAAAGATGTTTTAGTTAAGTTAAAAATATGGAAAGCTGATGAAACTTTAAACTCAGCTGTTTCTAATGATTAAAATTTTAAACAGAGTTTAAAAAATGCTTCTTTTTTGAAGCATTTTTTATATATCATAATTAACAAAAATCCTTTTTCTTAGATAGTTTTAATTTTCTAATCGTATAAAGTAAAGACGAATAAGAAATACTATAACCAAACTTTTGTTCAAATAATGGTATTAAATCTTTTAATTTTTTAAAGGTAGTACTTTCATAAAACATCTTAAAAGACTTAAGATCCTTAATAAGAAAGGGTCGGCCAGATATAATTTTGGGTTGGTCCAAGAAGCCCGTATTTTCTTCGAGACGAATCCAATCATTTAGTGTGGTCCTCGATACTCCAAATCTTTTGCAAGTATCTGATTTGTGTAATGATATTTTATAGTGTTCCATTACTTTATTTCTAAAGTCTGTAGAGTGAATTTTTGGCATGTTTATATAGACAAAAAGACTAATTTATTTTGAGAATTTTACAATTTGTCTAAATTAAACAAAATATTAATTTTAACATATGCAATATAAATAAATTAAATAACCATGGACATTCATAATCTTAAAGGCCAAACTACTAAAAATCTTTAAAAAAAAGAAAGAATACCTTTAATGATACATGTTATGAGTTGAAGACCTAATTTCAATTTAATCAGTTTTAATTACATGGTTTTAAAGATATTCATTAGAGCAAATTTGGCATGTTGTTTGCTAATAAATAACTTACTAATAGCTAGATAAACTAAGTTTAAATTATAGGAGCGTCATTTTGAAAAATTCACTAATTTATATGCTTTTTTTGGGGACACTATCTTTTAATTCAGCCCAAGCTGATAATTTTATAGTTTTAAAACAAATAACTGATAAGCCAATGTTATTAAAGAGTGGTAGCTACGCTGGTAATTATTACGTACCCTCAACTCTCTCAACAATAAACTGGGGATATCTACCTAATAAAGATTCAAAGCCTATTTTAACAGTACCTTCAGGCAGTACAGTAACTTTTGATACTGTTTCTCACGAAGGTCTTTTAGAAGATCAGGGTCGAGATGCTGAAAAATATTTTAAGTCAAAGGGAGTTAAATCAGATTATATTTTAGATGAGGCTAAAATGATCACAAAATCAAATTTAAAACATGATTATTTTAAAGATGGACCTCATATTATTACTGGTCCAGTTGCCATCCAACATGCTATGCCTGGTGATGTTTTGAAGGTTGAAGTGATAAAGGTTGAACCTAGAGTACCTTATGGAGTTATTTCAAGTCGACATGGTAAAGGAGCGCTGGCTGGCGAACTGCCAAGAACACCAGCTAGTCCAAATCCAACAGTAGAAGATCCATCTTCATTTGGCAATGTTTCAATCTTTACCCCAATTGAAAAAAATGCGAAAGGCGAATATGAGGGAGTAATAAAAACTGAATCTGGCAAATCAATTCGCTTTCCCCTTTATCCATTTATGGGAACAATGGGAGTAGCTCCAAATACTAGTGAGTCTGTTAATTCAATTCCACCATCGATTTATGGTGGAAATATTGACATTAATGAGTTAGGTGCAGGTTCAACGGTATATTATCCAGTCCAAGTTCCTGGAGCTTTGTTCTATACTGGTGATAGTCATTTTGTACAAGGTGATGGTGAAGTATCTTTGACAGCACTCGAAGGATCTGCTCGAGCAACTCTAAAATTTACTCTATTAAAGGCTGGTAAAGATCGATTCCCAGGTAAAGAAATTAAACAACCACTGGCTGAAAATGAGGAGTTTTGGATTACTCCTGGCTTGGATGTTGACCTTGATGAAGCTATGAAAAAATCCACTCGTGAAGCCATAGCATTTTTGGGGAATGAGTTTGGAATTGATGAAGCTACAGCATATGCTTATCTGAGTGCTGCTACAGATTTTCAAGTATCACAAGTTGTTGACCGCACTAAAGGTATTCATGCAATGATTCGCAAAGCTGATTTTAAAGAATTTACTAAAGAAGATAAAAAAAATTAAGTATTACTATTTTTAAAACCCATTTCAGTTGGTTTTTTATTGGTTGATTGCCTTTGCAAAGCCATGTACTTATTTTTATACATTTTTAGTCCAGATAAAACCTTCTGGACTTTTTTATTAGGTGTTAGAATATCAAAGATATTGATAGATGAAATATTTGAGTTTTACAAAGGAAATAATAAATTAGAAATCAATATAAGTTAATTTTCCATGAAATTTTAAATGAGTTGTAGTAGAAAATACGCAGGAGTGGGCACCTCTCCCAACTCCTGCGTTAGGCAATTTTAAAAAGTAGTAATTATATTTATTTTGTTGTTATTGTGTACTTGAGTATACGTATATTTTATAAATCTAAAATAGCTCCCAAGTGGGAATTGAATTCATTTTGTTGTTTTTTTGTACGCAAGTCATTTTAAGCTCTTAAAATATTTATATAAAACATCTAGTTAAATATACTAAATGGTATAAATGTTTATGGACATTCAAAAATACAAAGCCCTAACGAACAAGAAGCCCATCAAAACAAAACCAAGAACTAGACCATTGCCTAAGGCGACAGAAAAATATCTAGAAGCTGAAGAAACCTTATTTCAAGAACTGGAAGAAAGCCTAATAGGTCATCGTAGAAAGTTTCAATTTGAATCTACCAGAAATTGGAGATTTGATTTTTATATTGTGAAACTAAATCTACTTATTGAAATTGCAGGAAGTCCTTGGTGTGTTGGCCGAGGTGGTAACAAGGTAGCAAATGCATTTAGCAAATATGATTTAGCTGAGGATATGGGTTATAAGATTGAGCATTTTCACCCAGATTCTATTTTTTCTAGTCATGTAATTAATTGGATTAAATCTCAGTTGGAGAAATTAGAAGATGAAACAAAGGATATATAAGAAACTGTGCAGACAAGCAGTAGTAGTTTTGGTTCATGGTTTTGAGTTTTCTCAAGACAATTTTATTTATGATAATTCTGGTATCCCTTATGTATTGATTGAGGGGTGCTACGAACCGTTTGAGTGCTCAGCATTGGAAGTACTATTAGAAATGATGGAGATCCAAGATTTGGACTGTGATGTATATAGCTTAAAACCTAATGCACGCCTAATTAAAGAGGCCATTAAATTTATGTACATACCATCTTACCTAGAATCATTTTTTCGTGTTTAAAGAGCGGATTAAAAATGGACCAAATCAGACCATTCCCACCGACTGACTTTATTGATCAGGCTGAGGAAGAAGAATCTATTCGCCTAGTGCCCGCCGTGGAGTTAAAAGAATGGGTAATAAATAACTTCTTAACGCTTGGCGGTGCTCTACACAATCCAGACCATGATCACATTGCCGAATTACTACATGACGATGAAACGGTTTTAGCTTTTGCTTGGGCATCTTCTGCGATGATAGCTAAAAAGCGCATGGTATTAGGCCAGTGTGAAAAGGTGATGTTTAACCAGGGTGGATGGAAGAAAGCCCGACAAGAACAACAGATGCGAGATTGGTTCGGTTTTGTGCCGGTTTATTTAATTACTATCGATGCATCATTCTGCGAACAAGCTTCTGACCGAGATTTCTGTGCTTTGATTGAGCATGAGCTTTATCACATTGGCGTTGAGCGTGATGAAGACGGTGAACCTATTTATAGCGATCATACTGGTCTACCTAAGCATTATTTAGCAGGCCATGACGTTGAAGAATTTATCGGGGTAGTCAAACGCTGGGGAGCAAGTGAAAGTGTCAAACGACTTGTTGAAGTCGCACAGAATCCTCCGTTTGTACCCGATTTGGATGTAGCAAAGTGCTGCGGGAACTGTGTAATTAATTGAGCTGAAAGGCTCTTTTTTTTGCCTATATTCCTTGATAAGCCTTGATGGATTTTGATTTATGGCAAAGCTAAGAAAAGCCGAGCAACTCTATATAGTTCGGTCACTTGCGCAGTTCATGACACCCACTGAGGTAGTAAAGGACATCAAGGGAAAATTCAATATTGATGTATCCCCCCAACAGGTTGAAGGATATGACCCAACCAAGGTGGCAGGTCGAGATTTAAGGCAAGAATTTAGAGATGAATTTGAACAGGCACGTGAAGCGTACTTACAACAACCCATTCACAATATTAGCGGTGCAAACGATATTGTTCAGTTAAAAATTCTGAGTGACTTACTCTTTCAGAAAAAAACCAATGTACCGATGACGATCAAAATCGTTGATCAGATGCAAAAAATTATGAAAGGCTTTTATGAAAAAAGAATTGAAATCACCGGCAAAGATGGCGGGCCACTGGAATCGGTTCAAACAGCGGTTTCTGTCTCTAAAGAAGAATATCTTAAAGCTCGTCGGGAGGTGGTGGATGATTATTGACCCTGCCCGTGACTTAGCGATTCAGATCGAAGCACAGCAGGATTTGTATTTCTTTACCCGTTATATGTTTAAGGAACGTCGGGGCTATAAATGGAAGCACAACTGGCACCATCGTGAAGTCTGTGATGCTTTGATGAGGGTTTATAAAGGTGAGACTAAACGTCTGATCATTAATATTCCACCACGGTACTCTAAAACTGAAATCGCCGTGATTAATTTTATGGCTTGGGCCTTAGGTAAGAATCCTGATTGTGAGTTTATTCATATTAGTTATTCAGCCATGCTTGCTGCTAATAACGCCTTTCAAACACGTAACTTAGTGCAAGAGGAATCTTATAAAAAGGTGTTTCCTGATCTAAAGCTACGTGATGATAGTAAAGCTAAAGACAACTGGCGCACGGCGGAAGGTGGTGTGTGTTATGCCACTGGTACAGGCGGTACGATCACTGGCTTTGGTGCGGGAAAAATGCGAGATGGTTTTGGTGGGTGCATCATTATCGATGATCCACACAAAGCCGATGAAGCATCATCTAAAACCATACGTGAAGGTGTGATTGATTGGTTTCAGAACACACTCGAATCACGGACTAACTCACCAGATACGCCAATCATTGTCATTATGCAGCGTTTGCATGAAGAGGATCTGGCGGGGTGGTTGTTAGGTGATCGTGAAGACGGTAAACCTGTTGCTGGTGGTAATGGTGAGGTATGGGAACACATTTGCTTATCAGCCATTCAAGACGATGGTTCGGCATTATGGCCAGCCAAGCATAATATCCAAAAACTCACGCTGATGGAGAAAGCTGCACCTTATGTTTTTGCAGGGCAATATCGACAGCGCCCAGCACCACCTGCGGGTGGTTTTTTCAAACCTGATGAAATTGAAATTGTAGATGCATTACCAGCAGATATTCTTAAAAAGACCCGAGCGTGGGATTTAGCAAGCTCTGAGGGGGAAGGGGCATACACGGCGGGTGTGGGTATGGCCAGTGCTAATGATGGTTATACCTATATCTTTGATGTTGAACGTGAGCAGCTTGGACCCGAGAATGTCAATAAGCGAATAAAGAGTACTGCTGATCTAGATGGAATGGCGGTCACCATTCGATTGCCTCAAGATCCTGGTCAAGCAGGTAAATCACAAGTCAAATCCTTTACCAAGCTTTTAGTCGGTTACAACGTAGTTGCCTTACCCGTATCAGGTGACAAGGTAACCCGCGCTCAACCATTTGCAGCACAGGTCAACGTGGGGAATGTGCGGATGCTTCGTGGGGATTGGAATAAAGACTTTAAAGATGAGCTTCGCAACTTTCCTAATGGTAAATACAAAGACCAAGTGGATGCGGCTGCGGATGCTTTTAACGATTTATACGAAGGCTTTACGCCGTTCTTTCCTAAAATGGGATTTGCTCGATGAGTGATGTAACTTTTAAACACCCTGAATATGCAAAAAACTTTCCTTTATGGGATAAGGTCGATGACGTATGCAAAGGGCAAGATGCTGTTAAAGGCAAGAATACAACCTACTTACCTCGAAACAATCCACACGATATTAGCCGAGAGGCGAAGGGCTTTTACGATTCATATCTTAAACGCGCCGTGTTTTATGGTGTTACAGGTAAAACCCTGGGGAGTTTGGTTGGAGCAGCATTTTCTACCGATCCTACATTTAAATTCCCCAAGGAACTTGAACACTTAGAGCGTAATGCTAATGGTGCAGGAGTGAGTTTATATCAGCTCTCACAGTCAGCATTACGTCATATCCTGAAGCATTATCGCTGTGCCCTGTATGTAGACTTCCCTGATGTGGCTCCATCGCGTAATCGTGCTGAAGAGAAAGCCAAACAGGCCTATCCAATGGTGCATCTATTATCATCTAAAGCAGTGATTAATTGGGACACCATGACCGTTGGCAATCAGGTGAAGCTAAATTTAGTCGTTATTGAAGAAATGGTGTCTGAACGCGGCGCGGATGGTTTTAGTACTGAATCTAAACTGCAGTATCGAGTATTGCGTCTAGAGGATGTAGGTTCAGGTGAGTTTGCTTACACCGTTGAGATCTACACCAAGTCGGATAAAGGTGTTTGGGTTGGTCATGGTCGTAAGATGCCAACGGATTACAATGGCGATCCTTGGACTTATATTCCATTTACTTTCCTTGGTGCGGTCGATAACTCGGCTCAAATTGATAACTCACCATTATTAGAATTAACTGATCTAAACCTTGCGCATTATCGTGATAGTGCTGACTTTCAGGAGTCGGTCTATTACATGGGGCAGCCGCAGTATTATGTTACGGGTGTAGATTGGAATTGGTTTCAAGAAGCCCGTAAGAATGGTGTGTATATTGGCTCCAAGACTTTAATGCCTATTCCTAAGGATGGTTCATTTGGTATTGCTCAGGTTGAGCCGAATACACTTGCCCGTGAGGCGATGAAAGACAAATGGCAGCAGATGAAGGAAATGGGGGCGCGTTTAGTCGAGAAAGGCTCAGCCAGCAAGACTGCGACCGAAGCTAAAAACGATGATGCAGTTCAACACTCAGTATTATCCCTGTGCACAGTCAATATCAATGAAGCGATTAGTATGGCGCTGCGTTGGTGTGCCAAGTTTGTAATGCCTGATGTGAACGTACTGACTAAAGATGATCTGCTTTATGAAATTAGTCAGGAGTTTAATAAACAAGGTTACTTAGCTGATCTATCTCGACAGTTATTTGAAAGCGCCGTGCAAGGCCATAGCTCGTTTAAATCATGGTGGGAGTACAACCAGTCAGGTATGTTCCCGAAACAGACCTATAATGATGAGCAGAAGAATCTAGAGGCTGAGCGCGAGGGAAAACTCGATCTAACCGGTGAATGATATGGCTAATAAAGATGATTCACTGATCAATGCGATTATTCAACATCAAGCCTATTTACACCGCTTATCGTCACATGAAGTGATTGAGCTTCTTAAAAAGTTTAATCGTGAATCAAATGTGATGGTGGCAAAGCTTCGAGACTTGCTTGATGAGTTGAGTGAATCGGAACGCATTGCTCTATCTGGTGCACGATATACCACGGCGAATCTAAGAGAGATTAAAAGCCTTCTTAATGAATGGCAGAGTTCTATGATGTTGATTCTTCCAGAAGCATTTGCAGTATCTGCGATTGCTTTGGCTGTGTACGAGGCTAATCACCAAGCCAAAACACTAGGTCAGACGATTAAAGCACCTCAAGGCGAAAGCATCTTTAAACAAGCCAAGCGAAAGCCATTTGCGGGTGGAATGCTGATCGATCAGATGTTTAGTGATATGGCAGAAACCACACGTCGCCGTGTTGAGTATGCGATACGTGATGGTATTTCCCAAGGACAGACCAATCAGCAGATTACCCAGCGTATTAAGGGTACAGCGAAACTCAATTATGAGGATGGGATATTAAATCAGTCTCGACATTCTATTGATATGATGGTGAGGACTGCACGTAGTCATATCAGCAATACTGCTTATGAAGAGACCTATAAAGCTTTGGGTGTTAAGAAGCTTAAAGTATCAGCAACTTTAGATAGCCGTACCTGTAAGTTCTGTGCTTCAGAAGATGGCAATATTTACGATATTGATGATCCTAATCGCCCACACTTCCCAGTTCATCCGCGTAATCGAACCGTTTATGTTCCCTATGTGGAAAATGAAGACGAAATGTTTGCAGGGAAAAGGCCATTTGTTGTTAAGCCTGGTGAAGCTGGTCAAGTCAGTGCTAATACTAGTTTCAAAGAATGGTTTGTCACACAGCATGAGGACTTTCAACGAGAGTGGTTAGGCAAAAAACGCTATGAACTCTATAAAAATGGCGACTACAACATTGATAAGTTCCTAGATCCAGATGGCAAGTTATACACCCTGAAGGAGCTTAAGCGATTGGATGAGGAAACATTTAAGGAGCTGGGGTTGTGACCAATATTAAATCTAGACCACTTGTTGTTAAGCGTTTTGGCAATAAATTAGCTCTGCATGACGAGCAAACAGGTGATCTGTTAAGTGGACAAACATTGGTAGTGCTTGAGAGTGATTCTGGGCTTCCGCCAAAGGTCACGGTGACTTTTGATGCATGGGGTCCTCATGGTATTCGTTTTGAAGATGAGCCTCGACAAGAACAGTAAATAATTTAATTAACCATGGAGCCAATAGGCTCTTTTTTTTTGAGTAAAGAAAATGGGTGGAAAAGAATTGCAGCCGCATGAGCAGCGTGTAGTTGATGAACAAAAAGAGCTTGAAGTTAAGTTTAAGGCTCTAGGTGATTTTTTGAAAAAAGATAAACCTGATTTTATTAATCAGCAAAATTGGGATTTGCTTGCTCGGCAATACGATGCAATGTGGATCTATAACGATATTTTAAAAGAGCGAATCTCTTTATTTATCTAAACAACCAAACAAATCACAGCACCTTCGGGTGCTTTTTTATTGCCTGAATTTCGGATGAATAGGGCGCAACGAGCGGATGCTCATTAGGAATGGTGGAAACCTATGAAGA
>NZ_BBRX01000006.1 GCF_000829675.1 Acinetobacter rudis | reverse complement strand
TGGTGGTATTGCCGCAGCATCTGAAGGTGATCCAAGCTTCCGTATTGGTATTAGTGGCGTGATTGATTAATTAAACAATCGATGAACTGTAAGAAGGCTGATCACAGCCTTCTTATCAAATTTAACTTTAGAGATTCACATATTATGAAAAGTATTGTTAAAGGTTTACTCGGCGGTTTAGTGGTCATCACAAGCATGTCGATCAATGCCGAAGAATTAGCGACATCAACAACGGATGAAGTATCTTTTCCAGAGATTGATCGTAGTTATCTAAAAGAGGTTAAACGTTATGAATACGCAGATGTTGCACGCTTAGCGGTAGGATCAAATAAGGATCAATTCCGTCATGTATTGGGTAATCCACATTTTAGTGAAGGCTTAGTCTTTGTTAAAACTTGGAATTATGTACTCGATATTCGTAAACCGAACACGCAAGAATATAAGCGTTGTCAACTACGAATTGATTATGACAAACATTATGTTGCTGAGCGTTTGAGCTGGAAAGGTGTGGACTGTCAACAGTTTATGTATCCAACAGAGACAACCGTTGTTCAACAGGTTATACAAAATCCAGTGCAGAACAAACAATTTAATTTAAGTGCTGATGCCTTATTTAAATTTAATGGTTCATCGCAACAGGATTTATTGCCTAAAGGAAAGCAAGAACTAAAGGGTTTAGCAAGTACGATTCAGCAAGGCTATACGACTGTAAGTAAAATTCATTTGGTGGGGCATACTGACCGTTTAGGATCAGAGTCTTATAACTATCAATTAGGATTAAAACGTGCAGAAACAGTACGGAGCTATTTGATTGGTGCAGGTGTTCCAGCGCAAGTGATTAGTTATGCGAGTGCAGGAAAATCTCAACCAATGGGTAATGGTTGTTATGACGTCGCTAAAGGAAATGCACAACGTGCTTGTTTACAGCAAGATCGTCGCGTAAGTGTTGAAATTACAGGTGTTGAAAAGAACTAATCTTTTTATACAATGAAGTAAGCCCCATCTAGTGATGGGGCTTACTTTTTTCGTTGATTTTTAGCCAATTATTAATAGCTTTCAGGTACAGCTTGTAAAAACTCACGACGTTCATCTTTATGCGTTTTAAAATCGCCAATAAAAGATACAGTACGTGTCGTTGATTCTTGCTTACTTACACCGCGCATCATCATGCACATATGTGCTGAGTCGATAACAACAGCAACACCACGAGCACCAGTGACTTCGGCGATAGCTTCGGCAATTTGCTGTGTAAGGTTTTCTTGGATCTGTAAACGACGTGCAAACATTTCAGTGATTCGGGCAAATTTTGATAAACCTAAAACTTTGCCCTCAGGTAAATACCCTATATGTACACGGCCAGAAAATGGCAATAAATGGTGTTCACATAAAGAATAAAACTCAATATTTTTGACAAGAACCATCTCTGGGTTATCAGATGGAAATACTGCATTATTGGTCACTTCTTCAAGTGATTGAGTATATCCAGAGGTCAAAAATGAAAAAGCTTTAGCAGCACGCATTGGCGTATCTTGTAAGCCTGGGCGATTTAGATCCTCACCAACGGCTGTAAGGATATTTGCATAAGATTGCTGCATCGACATAAAAATGTTCACTTATAACGGATTGAACTTGGGCGGCATTGTAGCAGAAAATGCTATAGAAACTGATTTAAATATAAGTAAGGTGATTTACTTATATTTGGGGTTCTTTTCCGTCCTTTTAAGAAGAACAAGAACAGCGCCAGTACCACCTTGATTTTCTGGTGCACTTACAAATGCAAGAACATCACGATGTTGCCTAAGCCAACTATTGACGTGACTTTTCAAGATTGCTTCAGGGCCTTTTCCATGAACTATTTTTAGTACATTTTGATTTTCATCTTTGGCAATTTGAATAATCTGTTGTACAGCTAGACGTGCGTCTTCAATAGTACAACCATGTAAATCAACTGCTTCAAACCAACGTAAATTACCCGCTTTAAGATCTTCAAAAACTTTATGTTGTAACGTTGCAATTCGGTAGCTGAGCTTTGCCTGACTGGCGACTGGATTGAGCATGGCGTGTGTATCAGACAGTTCAGCATCTTCTGTGAATACCGGACCTTCAGCTGCAGCACGTTTTGCTAATGTTTTAGCATCAGCTTTCAATTGACGTGGTTTTTCAATTTTTGCAACATTGGCATCGGCCAATGCAGTGACACCTTGTAAGGCTTGTTTAAACAACAACTCATCTTCCTGTTCTTGATGAACAGTGGTTGCTGTTTCTGCTTTTACTTCCTCAACCTGCACCTTAGGTGCAGGTTGTGAGATTTGTTGTTTAAACGCTTTTAAAAGCTTTTGTTGAGCTTTGGAAAGCGATGAATCTGAAATACTCATAGTCAAACTTATATTTAAATTACGGCAACATCACCAAATAGTTCATAAAATGCCTGAGCTGGATCTGGCTGCTTCATAAAACTCTCACCCACCAAGAATGTATTGATACCATGATCTTGCATCATGCGTACATCATTAGTCGTAGCGATGCCACTTTCAGTGACTAAATTACGTGATGGGTCAAGTCGTTTCTTAAGACGAAGAGATGTATTTAAATCGACTTCGAAAGTCTTAAGATTACGGTTATTTACACCAAGTAAGCAGTGCTCGGAGAGTTGTAATGCGCGATCTAACTCTGCCTCGTCATGCACTTCAACCAACACGTCTAGATTTTGTTCAAAAGCAGTTTGTGACATTTCCTGTAGTTGTTGATCTGAAAGTGCGGCAACAATTAATAAAATGCAATCAGCTTGTAGAGCTCGTGCTTCAACAACTTGATAAGGATCAATTAAGAAATCTTTACGGAGGATCGGGAGGTTACAGTGTTTTTTCGCAATGGCAATATTTTCATCGGCACCTTGGAAAAAATCGATATCGGTCAATACAGATAAACACGCAGCACCTGCGCGTTGGTACTGTGCTGCAATTTCAGCAGGATCAAAATCTTGACGAATTACTCCTTTAGATGGTGAGGCTTTTTTGACTTCTGCGATCACTGCAGGGCGTTTACCCTGTAATGCTTTTGCAAATCCTCGAACAGGGCTTGCTGCAAGTGCAAGTTGTTCGATGTCATATAGACTGTGCTGTTTCAATCGTTCAGTGAGCTCTTCTGCTTTACGGTCAACGATTTTTCCTAAAATGGTATTTGAAATACTTTGCATGACTTAATCCCTAAGCTTGGTATTGCTTGAGCGTTTTGGTGAATTCTGCCAATACGCTGATTTTTTCTAAAGCTTGTCCGCCATAGATAATATCGTGTGCTAAAGCCACACCTTGTTTATAATTAAGTGTTAAACCAGCAACATACAAACCTGCACCTGCATTGAGAGCAATCATATTGGCTGCTTTTTCTCCACGAGCTGTTTTGTTACGTGATAATGCGTCTTTGATAAGCGCTAAACTGTCTGCAGCATTTTCAATACTGAGGCCGGCAAGTGTTTGTGATTCAATCTCAACATCTTCTGGATTGATGATCCATTCAGTTACTTCACCATGTTTTAATTCGGCAACATAAGTTTTAGAGGCTAAACTGATTTCATCTAATCCATCATGTGAATGTACCACCATGACATGCTCAGCACCGAGTTGCTTCATAACTTCAGCAATGGGGCGACAGAGTTCATTTGAAAACACACCAATCACTAATCGTTTTACTCCAGCCGGATTCGTAAGCGGGCCAAGTAAGTTGAAAATGCTGCGTATGCCTAATTCTTTACGGGGACCAACGGCATATCTCATCGCTTTATGATGGTTTGGCGCAAATAAGAAGCCAACCCCCATCTCACGAATACAACGTTCTGTTTGTTGCATATCTAAATCTAGTTGAATGCCTGCCATTTCTAATAAGTCAGACGATCCTGAATTGGATGAAACACCGCGATTACCATGTTTAGCGATGGTTGCACCTGCAGCAGCAATGACAAAACTAGAGGCTGTTGAAACATTAAATAGGTTTTGTCCATCTCCACCCGTACCTACAATATCAATTAAGTAAGGTAAATCAGTGACATCAATTTTAATTGCAAATTCACGCATTACTCGTGCTGCAGCTGTGATCTCATCAATGCTCTCGCCTTTTAGACGAAGGCCCATCATTAATGCACCAATTTGTGCATCTGTAGCTTCACCACTCATGATGGAACGCATTACATCTTCCATTTGTGGCTGAGTCAAATGAATGTTTTTAGTAATATGGCTTAATGCTTGTTGGATATTCATAGTATTCACTTATGCATAAATTTCGAGAAAGTTTTTAAATATTTGATGGCCATGCTGACTTAAGATGGATTCTGGATGAAACTGCACGCCTTCTATTGGCAATGTCTTATGTTTAATCCCCATGATTTCTTCCATCGAGCCATCAGCTTCATTAGTCCAACAGGTGATTTCAAGACACTCAGGTAAAGTGGTTTGATCAATCACCAAGGAGTGATAACGTGTCGCTGCAAAAGGTGAAGGGAGCTTACTGAAAATGCCACTATCATTGTGATACATATCAGATAAACGTCCATGCATCACTGTTTTTGCGCGCACAATTTGACCGCCAAAGGCTTGTCCAATACTTTGATGTCCTAAGCAGACTCCAAGTAATGGAATTTTCCCCGCAAAATGCTGAATCGCAGGAACAGAGATGCCTGCTTCAGTAGGGGAACAAGGTCCAGGGCCGATCACCAAATATTTAGGTTGCCATCGCTCAATATCCTCCAAAGTCACGGCATCATTACGGACAACTTTTACTTCCTGATCTAACTCACCAAAATATTGGACGATGTTATAGGTAAAAGAGTCATAATTGTCGATCATTAAGAGCATGTTGAGCTTAACCTCTTGATTTAATTAAATGAAACATGACTATGGTTGCAATGTTACTCACAATGTTACTCACAAATCATAAAGCGCATAAATTATTGAGACAATAAAAAAGCCGCTTATTAGGCGGCTACTGTATCAGATTTTTTACAATGTTGGACAGCAAAGTTTACATAGCTATTCAACCAAAAAACTCTACGTCCATCTTGTTGAGGTTTCTCAATAATTCCATCCTTTATACGGTCCCATAAAGTTGGCTCTGAAAAGCCTAATCGCTTGGCAAATTCCTTTACACTGACTCGACGCTCATCCTGAACTGCTACTGCTTTTTTAATCAATTGCATCTCATTAAAAATTGCTTGGAGTAGTTTATTTTCCTGTTCAGTTCTCATGATTATTCTCCGCACCTTCGATCATGCCTTCACCTCATTCAAATCAATTTCCATAAAATCAGGACTGCGCAAATGTGTTTCGAACTCTGCTGAAGATATAATGAAAATACATCAGGCTGCGAGTAGTGATGAAAAACTAGAAGTGCATCTTCTTAAGGGGTATTTTTATCAAGTGACAGCATTGACTAGAAAATTACACCAAATTCAGTGTGGGTTGAGTGACTTTTCTGGTGAGGTTGGGCTTGGAGTTAAGCGCTGAAAATTATATTTCCATTATTTCGGAATCTAAGGTATAGTTTTACTATACTGGTCGTAGTACGGTTAGACAAAATGATTTTAAAGCCTCGCATTTGCGGGGTTTTGTTTTATGGGTAATATGATGGTTGACTTGGTGATTCCTGCAGATATCATGGCAGTGATTGCAACATTACAGGCTGCTCAAATACAGGCTAATTATGCCATAGGGGCGGCAGTTCTTAGCTCACTTATTGGTGCAGCTGGAATAGTGTTTGCGGCAAACTATGCATTTAAATCTGGTTTAAAAACTCAACAACATAATAATATTTTAGAGGCTAAACGTGAGGTTTATCTTGATGTTGTTGCTTCAGGGCAGTTGTTTATTTCATCAATAAATAGATTTCCTCGAGTTAATTCTAATTTTTACGAAACATTTACTAATTATTATGATGATTTTTCAAGTAAACTAAATAAGGTATTGATTGTATGTGATGATCAGAACAAGAAGGATACTGTGAAAGTAATTGGATTATTAGAGTTAATATACAATACTTTGAATGTGGAAATTTATAATTATCAAAATACTGGTATAGACTTGGTTAAGTACACTCAAGAATTTAATGAAAAGAATGAAAAACTTGAAGATATAGAAGCGAAGAGACACGAAGCTAGAGATAGACTTGATCAAGTTTCCTTTAAACGACAAATACAACAAAATCAAAAGGGTGTGGCTGATAGGATTATTGAAAAAAGAGAAATTGAAATTGAAGGGTTGGAATATGAGATTGATATTTTAGGTAATACTTACCGTATTGGCTCATATCTTTTAGAGGATTTAAAGAGGAAAATGGATAGTAAGAGTCTTGCTGTAAGTGATATCGAAAGTAGGGTCGAGAGTATTCTGACGAATCATAAGGAAGAATTGTCTCAAGAATTTAGTCAATTGAATAAAAAGTTAAGAATAGAGTTGTTTTAATTTTAGATTGTGATTTAGCATCCGCCTTCTAAGCGGATGGTCACAGGTTTATTTTTTGGCAGGTGAACACAGTATTGATTAACCTGCGTGATAGTTCTCAAAAAAGATACACACATAAATATAAAATAATTAAATGTATAACAAATAGTTTGATAAGTTGATGTAGTGTTGAAAATTATTCAACAAGAGTTAAGGTGGTATTCTCACCATGCATAAAAAACATTTAACTTTAAGAAATCAGATAACTTCCCAAGAAGTATCTTATCACCAATATTTTTCTTCACCCAAGGTGTTAGCGTGGTTTGATGATAATGAGAAAAAGAGAGTGGTTGATGCTAAGTTAATTAAAGAGCTTGATTCCATAACTGGCATTAATAGCAAATCAACTAATCAGGTAAATATCTTTGAGATTAATGGGGTGGACCATATCCTGGTTACATTTGGTTATTAGTGTGTTTATGTGTGTCATATTTAGATGGGGTGATGATATTTCATCTATGTAGTTAAAACCTAAGTTTTCAACAAATATAACAATTTATTTGGAAGAGATTTGGTTTGTTCAGCCCGCCATGTGCGGGTTTTTGTTTGCCTGTCGTTTTTATAACAATCCGAGAGACTACGTTATTTGTATCTAATTTTTGGAGTGTAGATTTATGTCTTATGTGTTAGTTGGACTTATTTCATTTTTTATTGGTTATGCGATGTGCTTTCGATTCTTCCAAAAAGACATTACTCAAAAAAAGCCAATGGTATTCGGTGGTCAAGTTTATATTGCTGAGAAGAAGTGATGGTTATTTATGAAATGATTTATCACTCTGGCCCAGATGATTTTGAGGTTGGTTTTTACCTGAAGAATAGCAAGAAAAATAGAGAGCATTTCTTTGAACAGATCATGAGTGATGTGAATAAATCTTTAGATGATTGTAAGGCACGCTGTGAAGATGGTGACCTGTTGCTTAAGTATCTTAAGAATGACATGAGTGCGCTAGAGCAGATGAAGAAGCAATTTATTGATACAGGTAAGGCAAGATTTGATAGTTATGTGTCGATCTGTGTTGCTGAGCGAACTGTAAGGGATTTTTAAGATGGATAAAATGGAAGCACAACGAAATATAGAACGCTACGAATCTGAGATATCTAAATGGCAAGCATTGTCGCGTGGTTTGATGTCTCGTGATGAAATGATGCTTGTTGATAAAAAGATTGGCCAATTAAAAGAGTGGACGAAGAACTTAAGAGTAATGCTTAATTCTAATTAGGTCGAATTCGCCATAATTAAAACGCCGTGGGTAACTATGGACATTCAAAAATACAAGGCTCTAACTAATAAGAAGCCCATCCAAACAAAACCAAGAACTAGACCACTGCCTAAGGCTACTAATCGTTATCTAGACGCTGAAGAAGAAATCGAACGTACCTTGCAAATACTTGAGATTAAATACGAGAAGAAATTCCAATTTAAATCAACTAAGCATTGGCGTTTTGACTTTCACCTCGTTGAACACAGAATTTTAATTGAGATTTCAGGTGGGCCATGGTCAGGCGGTAGAGGTGGAAAGCTTGCTACTAAGGCATGGAGCATGGATCGCTACGATGTTGCTGCTGAGATGGGGTATAGCGTTGTACGTTTAGAGTCAGCTCGATCATACAAAATCAAAGAAGATGGACCTTTACAGGTTCAAGCTTGTTTTGCAGTTCAGTGGTTAAAAAATTTAAAGAGGCATAGTTTTAATGAAACAAAGAATACATAAGAAACTGTGCAGACAGGCAGTAGTAGTTTTGGTTCAAGGTTTTGAGTTTTCTCAAGACAATTTTATTAATGATAATTCTGGTATCCCTTATGTATTGATTGAGGGGTGCTACGAACCGTTTGAGTGCTCAGCATTGGAAGTACTATTAGAAATGATGGAGATCCAAGATTTGGACTGTGATGTATATAGCTTAAAACCTAATGCACGCCTAATTAAAGAGGCCATTAAATTTATGTACATACCATCTTACCTAGAATCATTTTTTCGTGTTTAAAGAGCGGATTAAAAATGGACCAAATCAGACCATTCCCACCGACTGACTTTATTGATCAGGCTGAGGAAGAAGAATCTATTCGCCTAGTGCCCGCCGTGGATCTAAAAGAATGGGTAATAAATAACTTCTTAACGCTTGGTGGTGCTTTACATAATCCAGATCATGACCACATTGCCGAATTACTACATGACGATGAAACGGTTTTAGCTTTTGCTTGGGCTTCTTCTGCAATGACAGCTAAAAAGCGCATGGTGTTAGGCCAATGCGAAAAAGTGATGTTTAACCAGGGTGGATGGAAGAAAGCAAGGCAAGAGCAGCAGATGCGAGATTGGTTCGGTTTTGTACCGGTCTATTTAATTACCATTGATGCATCATTCTGCGAACAAGCAACTGATCGTGATTTCTGTGCTCTGATCGAGCATGAGCTTTATCACATTGGCGTTGAGCGTGACGAAGATGGTGAGCCTATCTATAGCGATCATACTGGTCTACCTAAACATTATTTAGCAGGCCATGACGTTGAAGAATTTATCGGTGTGGTTAAACGATGGGGAGCAAGTGAAAGTGTCAAACGACTTGTCGAGGTCGCACAGAATCCCCCGTTTGTACCTGATTTGGATATAGCAAAGTGCTGCGGGAACTGTGTAATTAACTGAGCCGAAAGGCTCTTTTTTTTTGCCTATTTAGTCTTACGTAGTCTTACAAAGGGGCATTTATGGCAACACTTAAAGAGCCTGTAAAAATCTTTATAGTTCAGTCTCTTGCATGCTTTGAAACCCCTCAACAAGTAGTGGAGTCTGTAAGACTAGAGTTTGGCATTGAAATTGAGCGTCAGCAGGTCGCAGCATACGACCCAACTAAAGCAACATGTAGGAGTATGAGTAAAAAACTCAAAGACCTATTTTATAAAACTAGAAATGATTTTAGGACCAATGTTTTTGATATTCCTTTAGCCAATAAAGCTGTACGTCTTACTGAGTT
>NZ_BBRX01000007.1 GCF_000829675.1 Acinetobacter rudis | reverse complement strand
GTTAAATAGAAGTTAACTCGCTCCATATGAGCACGATTTGTATTTGTTGTATCTCCTGCCCCAATGCATCCAATTGTTCGATGCATTACATTTTGATAATTCTTAAAGGTTGCACGCTGGGCAATATAAGGGCCACGCCATGATTCAGTGCTATCTCCACCAGCTGGAGAGTTTGCAACAATTCCTACAACCTTATCTTTAAACTCTGAGTAAATACCACGGCTTAGATTAGACCACTGTAAAACATTACCAGCGCCTCGTGATGTGCCTGTTAAGCAAATTTTTGAATCTTCCGAAATGAAATTTTTAGCAATCTCATTATTAACCAAATTTCGATATACATACTCAATGAAAGATTGAACTTCAAAAGCATACCGGATGTAATCGTGTATTGGCATTTGAGGATTTAAAGTAATATTCATGGGATGTGAATTGAAAGGGAAAGAACTACAATTAAAATAAACAAACCCTTTATTTACGACATATTTGGGGCGAGCATAAGCTGAGGTTTCGAGACCATATCCAGTTCCACCATTAAACCAAAGTACAAGATCTCTTGGTTTAGCGACCCACTCATCATCATAAAACATTTGCATCGTCAGCATATTATTTGCCGACTCAACCCCTGCATTCTGGACAGTTTCTCCAACTAAGATAGTCATTGGAACTTGAAACTCTTTAATTACTATAGCCATAATTACTCTCCTCGCATCTCATCAAAACGTTGCTGTAATTGGTCTCGTACATTTAGGCTAAAATCCAATCCACCGCTAATTTGGATGAATCCTCTCGAATCAAATGACCATTTATTGCCATCTCGGCCATCAAGACTAAAAAAATAATCAGTATTGGGTTCAAAATAATGAAGTGTATTTACGTTGAACTCATATTCAGCCCAAAAGCCATAATATGGATCATATTGCTCAGGGACAGCTTTAATAATGATATTCGTTGAGGTATTTAAATCTGGTTGGTCTCCATTGTTAAACCAAACACGACATTGAGTCGCATAGTCTGGAACCTTAACTACTCTATTCGCTGAGTTTCCACCACCAGATTGAATTCTTGTATCGTAATGAATGTTCCCATTTTTATCTTTCCACTGAAAACGACTTGCATTTGATAGCCCATCAGTTTTCATCCAGAGATGTGTTTCAGCTCCAATATCAAACCATGAGGTAATCCGATGCCCTTTGTTTGGAACTCCATTATTTTCGGCAATACTTTTCGGTAAAATTGAGCCATCAATAATAGTGATAGTTTTATTCGGCTCATTTACTAATAATGGCTCTAACTCTTGATAAGGCAATAATGGGACTTTATAGGACGTAAAAGGGTCAAGTTTAAATAACTCCCGTGGTTTCCATCCTTGATCGCATGAGATTTGATAAGCAACCTCAAGATCGGCTTTGGGTTTTGGTGAATGTTGTAGCATTAACCAAATTGTTGGTGCATGTACCCAGCTTTCACCAAGTAGACGTAATTCTTCGTTTGATTTATCTGATAATCGAACTAATAATTTGATTGATCCACTTAGTAGTACGTGGGCTGGCTGTTCACCCAAATATCTAAAATGAGTTACTCCACCTTCATAAGTAAAAGAAGATGCAAATGGATTAGGTGCAACCCCAGAGTCCTGCAAACTTGTATGTATTTCCTGAATAGGCATGATAAAAGACTTGTCTGTTATTTTTTTACATGCAACTTTTTGATCTAAAAATCCATTTCCATTGCATAAACGAACCTGCCCTTGAGCTAAGATTGGAGCGACAATAAAAGGTTTGTCTGTTTGCTGGAAAGATCCATTGCCTATCGCACGGATCTCTTCTAAAGCATCAACGCCATAACCACCTTTAGTATCTTGAGCACTATTTGCATAATAAGCAGATAAATCTTTTAACTCCCCAGGCTCAATTTGTACTGGAGCATTATTACTTGTGATACCCATATTATTTCCTCTTTAAAATAATGGATTGATGGACATAAAAAAACCTCCGTAAAGGAGGTGAATATTTGGGGTTAATTTATTCAAACAAGCATGGTTGAATTTGACGATCTACATTAGCTATTGCTGTTTCAAGCGAATCTCGTTGCTTTTTCCATCCTGATAATCCACGACCGCATGTACTGGCAATATCTTTTTCGCATTCTAGTTTGGCATTTAGCGCTTCCCGCTGTTGGAGTAGTGCGAAGTAGTCTGTTTGTAGTAATGTACGAGCCTCGAAGAACGCTTTTACAAGTGCTTTCTTAAAATCAATAACACGTGGACTATTCCTCATTAATGTCATTAAAAAGGTTGCTTGTTGTTCGTTTAGTTCTGCATAACGAGTATGGCGCCCTCTTGTAGACTCACGATCTGAATTCGGCATTTCAAATGCGGAATTAGATGTTTTGAATTCTACACGACCAAATTCCTGAATATCTGGTAAATAAGTACGAACAAGTTGAATTACCGTTTTATGTGTAAGTTGCAATCCAAGCGCTATTTGGAGTGTTGTTGTTACTGGATTACGCCCATTAACTTCAACTAATTTAACTACAGGATGAAATTTCGCATTCATGATTAACTCCTTTTTGAGTTGTATTGAGCCTGAGTGCTAAATGCAATTTCTGACAAACAGGCAATAAAAAACCCCGCTTACGCGAGGTCTGGTAATTCGTAGAGATTTAAGGCTTATTCAAACCCATTTGCTTTTCTTCGCTCATTAATAATTCTTCTCGCTTCTTTCCTTTGTTCAATCATTTCAGGGGTCAACTCAATATCATATGCTTTATAAATTTCTGCAGTTCTTTTTATTGATTCACCAAATGATGGGTCTAAAGTGGAATAACGCTCTGACAACTTTACCGACTTAGGAAAGTCAGGAAAAAATTCATCAAAATCTTTTTTGTGTTCAATCCCAATATACATGAATACACGCCATGTATTATTTTTTAAATCTCGGACAAAGATATTATCAAAGCGATTAATTATTTCCTTATCTAAATATAAGAGTTTTACCTCCGTTGGAACCACACACACCTCTCCAACGCCAGACAAGAAGTTGGCTTTTGATTTTTTCAGTTTAATGCCTAAATACTTCGTACGAGATCCCAGCCTAATTGCATGTGATAATATGATTTGATCATTATACTCGTCTACACTTACCCAATCTCCATTACTATAAAGTTGACCAGGATGATTCCTAGTAAACAATCTTGAGTAATCATACTTACTTTCAAGCTGTCCAAGTAAGGTAAGATTTACTTCTGGACCATTACTAACGCTCAACAAATCACTATATATACCTTCAAAAATCTTGTATGAATTTTTACACTGAAGATTCTCTGCATAAGCTCCTAAAGAAACCGTCATCAAAAAGGCTATTAAAATATTTTTCATAAAATAGTTTTTCGTAGAATTTTGGCAATCTTATCCAAAAACAAAATGATAGGCAAAATATTCACCTACTAATCTAATTAGAGGTCAATTGGGTTGGATCTAGTTCGTTAATTTACCGTGTAAGGCGTATGCACATTAACCTGATAAAAGTCTGGATTATTAGGCACCTCAATAACGCTAGATGCCTGTAACTCCAGACCACCAATACTATAAAACTGTATGTGTTCTGCAAGTTTTTCAGCAACAATAAGACCTGAGTCTGTTCCTGTATTACGTGGTGCAAATAACTGGATGAACAGCATTCCTGTAGTACGTGTGCACGGTTTATCAGCTAATCCAACAATTCGCTTATCTCCACCACCAAAACTCACCTGAGCCCATATTTCATTGTGTGGTGCAGTAAAGTGCTTGCCACCTTCAAGTAGTTGGTTTTGGAATTGAAAGTGTTCTTTTTTGATGCCTTTACTGGTAAAGGATTCAACCAACTTTCGCATCTCACGCTTTGCATCATAATCTCTCATTTATATTTACTCACAATATACTGAAAGGCCAATGTATAAACCCCGTTAGGGGCCTGTCGTGAAAAGCCACCTGCAGACTTTTTAATATATCCTTTACCTTTCACCCAGCTACCATTTTTAACGGGATCAGGATAACCACCGTATTCAATGACATCTCCATAAGGTGTGTTGTTTTGGATATACGCAGTGTCACCTAACTTGAATGAAGCAATGGTCCTTGCGGCTGCTTGCACAGTATCTCCATTGCCTTGCTTTGTTGAGTAGTCCTCAACATTAATCGAAACAATGTGTGAAAAACGATAAGAGCCCTTATCAACTGGTGAGCGCACAGTGACCTGTTGCAAGGCATCAGAAATAATGTCCTTACAATGTTGCTCAACATCTTCAGTAATTGTGTCAATAAAATCGGTTGGATTGATGGACCATTTAGACATGCTTCACCCATAAAAAAACCCACCGAAGTGGGATCAAGATAAAACTACTTTTATCGGAATATAAATTATTTGAAGGCAGCCGAATCAACAAAACAAAGTACTTTTGTTATGTGGTGTCCTGTATGCGCCCTAAATAAATCTTTACAGTTAACTTTCACATGGTTTCCATGTTTCTTATAAAGCAAGTTATAACGCCCCATATCTGTATCAACTAGCTGAATTAACCTAGTTTTAACAAGACCTTCCTCACCATCGACATTAATCTCATTATCAAGCGTAACAGCTATTTGGTTACCACCAAATGTTTCTTGGTTTGGGTGTGTGCTTTTTATTAGCAACAACTTACCACTGATAGTTGCTGGCTTACCATAATAAAAAGTTTCAGCATAAGAAACTGATGTGATAGTTAGGAGAATTAAAAAAATAAAATTTTTCATTAGATTACTTACAAATTATCTAGCCCTTTGCATTTTAAGCATAATTTAATGTACTTTGGCTAATTAATTTTTCGTAACTGAATCTTCCAAATACTCCCAGTCGGATCAGCACCAATATCAATAATGCGAAAAAACCCCTTTTCAGTTTCCCACTCATCGTCAATTTGTGGCGTTTCAGTAACTTCATTTTGTAGCACAGTAGCCTTGCAATCCTCGGCTTGGTAATTATCTGGTTTAATAAGGTCTTTGACATACGAGCCAAACAACACTCCACGCCCCGTATAAATTACAGTTTCAGACTCAGGGTAGGTTTCCGTTTCAAAATCCATCTCACCTGAATTAATAACCTTTGTACAGGTAAATGGATATACTGCATCAGTCAGTTTTTTATCAAACGCCTTAGCCAACTTGGATTGAACCTTACTTCTAATCATCCCCGATACACTCCAAACGCAAAGCCTCTCGGTGTCAGATCAAGTGATGCAATATAGGCTTTAGCGATCTGTTCATACTTTGAAAGAGCAACACTACCATTAGCAAAGGTTTCATCAACCTTAACGCCATCAGCATCAACCATTTCACGTGTAGTCTGACGCTCTACACCTGAGTAGATATCACCAGCTAAAATGCCTTTGATAATCTCACATGCAGCATCTTTAAGAATTGGATCAACTGGGTCGGGAATAAAACCGATTTCATTCTTCATCCAAACATTTGATTGCTTAACTAAGGTCGCTTTATCACCATCTGGCGCAAAGTCGTTCCCCAATATTTCATCTGCATCATTGATAGTGATAAAGCTCATGGGATTATTCCTGTGATTGTTCTGCTGCCTTAGCATCTTCAGCGGCTTTGGCGGCCTTTTGCTCTGCAGCAGTAAGCTTTTTAGCAGTAGCCTTTTCTAGCTCTGCAATTTTGGCTTTAAGTTCAGTGTTTTCTGTCTGCAGCTTTTCTAAGTCTGCTTTAGTGATGCCCGTTGATGAGTCACTGACCACACTTGACTGTGCTGACAGCTTCTCACCTTCACATAGCTCATGTAGACCATGTTTGAAGTCAGATTCATTGATGATGCGATAACTGTTGCCATCTTTAATCTTGACGGTATTTAATGGATTCATTTTTTTATTTCCAAAAAATAAGGGCGATTGCTCGCCCTAATGATTAACCCAACAGTAAGCCAATGTGACGTGATGTCACTGCCTTAACACCCCAAGCCAAGCTGACTTCATAAACCACTTGTTTATATTGACGGTAAACCGCAATTTCAAAGGCCAAACCAGTGACTGGATCAACAATCTGTGTACGGTCATCAGCACTATCACCGCCATCTGGTAATGCAGGTGCACGTGTGGCCAAGGCGATTGCTGAACGAGAAAAGACTAAGTTTGGCACATAGGTATTGCCTAAACTCAATGCTGATTTATCAGGTACCGGAAGAATCAAACCAGAATTCAGTGCCAAAGTACTGCCAGACAAACCGCCTGATA
>NZ_BBRX01000008.1 GCF_000829675.1 Acinetobacter rudis | reverse complement strand
TTATGCAGTTACTTTAGCAACAACACCAGCACCTACTGTACGACCACCTTCACGGATCGCAAAACGTAGACCTGCGTCCATTGCGATTGGGTGGATCAATTCTACTGACATTTCAACGTTGTCACCAGGCATAACCATTTCAACGCCATCTTTAAGAGCGATCGCGCCAGTTACGTCAGTTGTACGGAAGTAGAACTGTGGACGGTAACCGTTTAGGAATGGAGTATGACGGCCACCTTCGTCTTTAGAAAGTACGTATACTTCTGCGTCGAATTTAGTATGCGGTTTGATCGCACCTGGTTTAGCCAATACTTGACCACGTTGAACGTCTTCACGCTTAGTACCACGAAGCAAGATACCACAGTTCTCGCCCGCACGACCTTCGTCAAGAAGTTTACGGAACATTTCAACGCCAGTTACAGTTGTTTTAACTGTATCTTTAATACCAACGATTTCAACTTCTTCGCCTACTTTAACGATACCAGTTTCAACACGGCCAGTTACAACTGTACCACGACCTGAAATTGAGAATACGTCTTCGATTGGCATCAAGAATTCTTTGTCGATTGCACGCTCTGGCTCTGGGATATAAGAGTCAAGTGCTTCAACCAATGAAAGAACTGCTGGAACGCCGTATTGGTTGTCTTCGCCGTTTAACGCAGCAAGAGCAGAACCACGGATTACAGGAGTGTCATCACCTGGGAAGTCATAAGTAGAAAGAAGTTCACGAACTTCCATTTCTACTAATTCGATTAACTCTTCGTCATCAACGATGTCGCATTTGTTCAAGAATACGATGATGTAAGGTACACCAACCTGACGTGAAAGCAAGATGTGCTCACGAGTTTGTGGCATAGGACCATCAGTCGCTGAACATACAAGAATAGCACCGTCCATTTGCGCAGCACCAGTAATCATGTTTTTAACATAATCGGCGTGACCTGGGCAGTCTACGTGAGCGTAGTGACGAGTTGGAGAATCGTATTCTACGTGTGAAGTATTAATTGTAATACCACGTGCTTTTTCTTCTGGTGCAGAATCGATTGCAGAGTAATCTTTCGCTTCACCACCGAATGTTTTTGCACAAACAGTTGCAATCGCAGCTGTCAAAGTTGTTTTACCATGGTCAACGTGACCAATTGTACCCACGTTAACGTGTGGTTTATTACGTTCAAACTTGGCTTTAGCCATGATGATCTTCCTTTATGAACTGCTCATGAGGATCTCTCATGAGCACTAGTTTTCAACTCAAATTTGGTTTGGGCTTATAGTAATCGAAAGATTACTCGTCGTCACCTTTTTTACCGCCAGTTTGGAACTTAGCAATAATTCCTTCAGCAACGTTACGTGGAGTTTCTGCGTATTTAGCAAATTCCATTGAGTAAGTTGCACGGCCTTGAGACATAGAACGCATTTGAGTCGCGTAACCAAACATCTCAGCTAATGGAACTTCAGCACGAATAGCTTTAGTACCACCAGGTAGGTCGTCCATACCTTGAACCATACCACGACGACGGTTTAAGTCACCCATGATATCGCCCATGTAGTCTTCAGGAGTTTCCACTTCAACTTTCATGATTGGTTCAAGAAGGATAGGATCTGCTTTCATGAAACCATCACGGAATGCATAAGAACCAGCCATTTTGAACGACAATTCATCAGAGTCGACGTCGTGGTAAGAACCATCAAACAATGTCGCTTTAATACCCACAACAGGGTAACCAGCCAAGACACCATTCTTCATACGTTCTTGAATACCTTTGTCAACTGCGCCGAAGAATTCTTTAGGTACTACACCACCAACAACTTCTTCAACGAATTGGTATTCTTTACCAGCTTCTTCAACATCAAGCGGCTCAAGACGTACGTATACGTGACCAAACTTACCTTTACCACCAGTTTGACGAACAAATTTACCTTCTTGTTCAACTGTTTTCTTGATCGTTTCACGGTAAGCAACCATTGGTTTACCAATGTTCGCTTCAACGCTGAATTCACGCTTCATACGGTCAACGATGATGTCAAGGTGAAGTTCACCCATACCAGCGATGATTGTTTGACCTGATTCTTCGTCAGTGAATACACGGAATGAAGGATCTTCTTTAGCCAAACGACCTAAAGCAACTGACATTTTTTCTTGGTCAGCTTTAGTTTTTGGTTCTACAGCCAATTGAATTACTGGCTCTGGGAACTCCATACGCTCAAGTGTAATGACATTTGATTCATCACAAAGCGTATCACCAGTAGTTGTATCTTTTAGACCTACGCAAGCCGCGATGTCACCAGCACGAATTTCTTCGATATCCTGACGATCATTAGCATGCATCTGTACGATACGACCAATACGTTCACGCTTCATTTTCACTGGGTTATAAACAGGGCTACCTGCTTTCAATACGCCAGAGTAAACACGAACGAAGGTCAAGTTACCTACGAATTTGTCATTCATGATTTTGAATGCCAACGCAGAGAACGGAGCTTCATCAGATGCTTCACGAGTTGCTTCAGTTTCAGCTTTATCGTCTAAGATCCCTTTAACAGCAGGAATATCAGTCGGTGCAGGTAAGAATTCAATTACAGCATCCAACATACGTTGAACACCTTTGTTTTTGAATGCAGAACCACACATAGCAGGCTGAATTTCAGCTGCCAATGTACGTGCACGAAGACCTTGAGTGATTTCTTCTTTGGTCAACTCACCTTCTTCAAGGTATTTGTCCATCAAAGCTTCAGTCGCTTCAGCCGCAGCTTCAACCATGTTTGTACGCCATTCATTTGCTAACTCAACGAGATCAGCAGGAATTTCAGCATACTCAAACTTCATACCTTGAGTCGCTTCATCCCAAATGATAGCTTTCATTTCAATCAGGTCGATAACACCAGTGAAGGTATCTTCAGCACCGATAGGCAATACGATAGGCACAGGATTCGCGCCTAAACGTGTTTTCATTTGCTCAACAACGCGTAGGAAGTTTGCACCAGTACGGTCCATTTTGTTTACGAACGCAATACGCGGCACGCCGTATTTGTTCGCTTGACGCCATACTGTTTCAGACTGAGGCTGTACACCACCTACAGCACAGTACACCATGCACGCACCATCAAGTACACGCATAGAACGCTCAACTTCGATCGTGAAGTCAACGTGTCCCGGGGTGTCGATTACGTTAATACGGTGTTGATCGTATTGATTAGCCATACCTTTCCAGAAGCATGTTACAGCTGCTGAGGTAATTGTAATCCCACGCTCTTGTTCTTGTTCCATCCAGTCCGTAGTTGCAGAACCTTCATGAGTTTCACCAAGTTTATGGCTCTCACCGGTATAGAACAAAATACGTTCAGATGTAGTAGTTTTACCTGCGTCAATGTGCGCAGAGATACCAATGTTACGGTAACGAGAAATTGGGGTTTGACGTGCCATGATTTCTAGCATTCCTAAATTTGTTGTCTAAAACAGGACGCTTTAAGCTGCATAGCAACTTAAAGCGAATTGATGACAAGCTTGTGACAAGTCGTGCCATCTCCTGAATAAGGCCTGCTTTAACCGCTTAGAAGCGATAGTGAGAGAAGGCTTTGTTGGCTTCAGCCATACGGTGCACATCTTCACGTTTTTTGATCGCTGAACCTTTGCCTTCAGCTGCATCAAGCAACTCACCAGCTAAACGCAGAGCCATCGTTTTTTCAGAACGCTTAGCAGCAGCATCTACCAACCAACGCATTGCTAGGGCAGTACGACGGGATGGGCGCACTTCCATAGGTACTTGATAAGTAGCACCACCAACACGGCGTGCTTTAACTTCGACCATTGGACGAACTTTTTCAAGAGTAGTCTCGAAAAATTCAACTGGGTCTACTTTATTTTTTTCTTGAACGCGGTCTAAAGCACCGTAAACGATACTTTCAGCAATTGATTTTTTACCATCTTGCATTACGTGGTTCATGAACTTAGCGATGGTTTGGCTGCCGAACTTAGGATCCGGAAGGATTTCACGGGCAGCGACTACGCGACGTCTTGGCATTTTAATACACCTATAAATATGACACTTCAGGATAATCCAGCAGTAGTACAAAGTGTCATGTACCGTTCGCTGGCCTTACTACACGTCGCTTGAATTTTTACAAACCAAATTTTAAAAAATCTGTATGCAGCAATCAAACAAGCGAGACGATAAAGGATTGCAGTTCTAAAGCCTAAGATTATTTCTTAGGACGTTTAGCACCGTATTTAGAACGTGACTGGTTACGATCTTTCACGCCAGCACAGTCTAAAGAACCACGAACGGTATGGTAACGTACACCTGGTAAGTCTTTAACACGACCACCACGGATAAGAACAACACTGTGCTCTTGTAGGTTATGACCTTCACCACCGATGTAGCTAGAAACTTCAAAACCTGAAGTTAAGCGAACACGGCAAACTTTACGCATTGCTGAGTTAGGTTTTTTAGGTGTAGTTGTATAAACACGTGTACACACACCACGACGTTGTGGGCAAGCCTTCAACGCAGGAACTTTTGATTTTTCAACCAAAGTTGTACGACCCTTACGGATCAGCTGATTTGTTGTTGCCATATGGCAATTCTCCCGTTGTTAAAAAACCACCAAAAAGACGACTTTTTGGCGGCATGCAATTGTAAGCGAAGAAGGATAAATGGTCAACAGACCGTAAGTGCAAAATATGCAGTACAGTCTATTGATTTTTGCGAGGAGTTCGGCATAAAAATACTAGTTTTTAGGTGTATCTGTTGGCTTTTTAACTGCACGTTTACGTGTTGTTTTTGTTGTCGTTGCTTTGGTTTTGTCAGCGGGCTGCTCAGACTCTGCTTGAATTGTTTTGTTTGCTTCCTGTGCTACAAGTTTCGGCTTTTCTTGCGATTTTTCTGAATTTACGGCCCCATTTTTTACATCGAGCTCAGACGAGGATTCCTGAGTTTCACTTGTGGCCTCTGTTGGCTTACTTTCAGTGACTATTGTTAAATCCTCTACAGGTTCAATGCGATCAGGCGCATGATCAGTCAATGCTTCAGGATGACCCTGCTCTTTTTGCGCAACATTTTGTAGTGTATTAATACTTTTAATACGGTTATGTTGTTGTGCCAAATATGCTGATAAAGGATCTAGATCGTGTTCAGGATGGCGATGTAAATACTCACGTGCTTCAGAAAATATTTCCTGAGCCTTATTTGTTGCATCAGTAACTAAGTGACAACTATATAGCGCCCCCACTCCCATCCCAAAAACTGGCGTGAACTTAGCCAATACGGAAAGCGCACTCCACTCATCTGTTGGCTCAGATTGAAGCCATGTAGGAACATGTTTACTATTGCTTAACCATGCCTTAAGTGGTGCCAAATCATTACTTGAACCCATTAACTGCTGTAACTGGCTTAAATCATGGGAGACCAACATCTGTGAAAATGCTCTAATGGCTGCCAATAAAGCCTGCTTTTCAGCCACGCTTCCCATATCGACATGCTTAAAAATATATTCAACAACGTTGTAATCTTCAGCATTTAATTCAAAGCCATAGGCCCGACCCGTTTGATAGATGCTTTTTAGTGCCAGCAGTAAGGACGTCGGCACATCCACCGCAGCCCCGACAACACCTGTAGCACCCGTGACTGCACCTAATACAGCGGCAATAACTTTATTTTGATTACTTAAGGCCAAACTAATTCGTTGTGAGCGCTGCATATCCTGACGTAGCTCAGCAAGGTTTTTAGCCCCGACTTCTTCAAGCAAGTCCGCAACTGCACTTTGTTTAGATACCCATTCATTTAAATATTCAAAGAAATAATTCGCCACCTTTTCATTTAACTCAGGTGAAATCATCTGCCCGAACTTGCTCATACGACTATAATGTTTGCCTAAAATTTGACTCGATATTCGAGGTAAATGCTCACGAATCATATGTTGCGGTTGGGCATAATTTTTTTTATCAAAATTATAAGTATTACGCGCCTGCCCTTCGATGGACGATCGCTGATCAGGTGCCTGATCCAATGGTGTCACTGCAGGAGAGAAATGATTAAGTGTTTCAACACCAGACTGCGTAATTTTTTTTGCAAATGAAATTGCTGAATCTAAAAGACCTGATGCTTGAGATGCTGACTTCGACATATATACCTCTCTGCAATATTTTACTTATTTTTAAAAGTTTCATTGGCATCCGTTGATATTACAAAGTGTTTTGACTTTTAAAGCACTTAACTGATCCAAGGGATAACTGCAAAATTAGCTCATCTTAATTAAACACTGATCCTGCAGCAACGTTAAGAGCTCCCACGATACGGGGAAAGGCTCAACAAACTGAGTGCCATCTATTGAAGAATGCCATCATAAAAATGGGAATATTCGCTAACTAAACTGGACTTTTTTTGTAAAAAAGTCAATTAATAAACTTAGACTGCAGCTACATTTAACACCTTTATTCCACTCTGACACAACTTGTCGCAGTATGTTTTTTAGCATCTGTTTATTTTCTCAACTGCTGTTATTATGATTTCAACCCTAGATTTAACTTATATAGCCTACACATGACTTCAAACACTTTGCCTTCAAATCAACTTAAACTTAGCGCTGAACAAAAATATCAAGATGAATTACAACGTCTTCAGGAACAAGACAAAGGACGCAAACCTCAGGGTTGGAAACTTTCTGCCCACGCAGTACGTCGTTTTATCTTAGGTGATGCGACACTCGATATTCAAAAAAAGTTTTATGGCGATGATGCCTTGGTCGACAGAGCACTTGTTACTTTGATGGGAAATCAAGGTCTTATGCTTGTAGGTGAACCAGGTACCGCAAAATCGATGCTTTCTGAGCTTTTCAGTACAGCGATAAGTGGTAGCTCACAATACACAGTACAAGGCACGGCAGGAACAACTGAAGACCATATTAAATATTCATGGAACTATGCTTTACTTCTCGCAGAAGGCCCTTCAGAAAAATCCCTTATCGCCTCACCAATTTTCCATGCAATGCGCCAAGGTCATATTGCTCGTTTTGAGGAAATCACCCGCTGCCCTGCTGAAATACAAGATGTACTTGTGTCATTGTTGTCTGAAAAACAAATGATGATTCCTGAGATGGGCCAAGATTACAGCCTTTATGCACAACAAGGTTTTAATATTATCGCTACTGCCAACTTACGTGACCGCGGTGTACACGAAATGTCTTCGGCACTGAAACGTCGTTTTAACTTTGAGACTGTAAAACCAATCCAAGATCGAGCATTTGAAATCGAATTGGTTCAACTACAACTCAAACAACAGTTGGCTGAGTTGCATAGTGAGCTGCAAATCAAGCTGCCTGTTATTGAACTTTTAGTGACCATATTTAATGAATTGCGTACAGGACAAAGTCTACAAGGCGCCAACTTAAAAACACCTGATGCAGTAATGTCTACCGCTGAAGCTGTGAATATTGCCCATGCAGCAGGCTTACAAGCAATTTACTTAGGTGATGGCGTACTGCGTGCTGAAAATATTGCTCAACAATTATTGGGGGTTGTCTTTAAAGATAACCCTGATGATGTTAAACGTTTGAAATACTATATCGACACAGTAGCCAAAGAACGCGCGCGCCAAGACTCGGACTGGAAAGCATTTTATCAGGCTGCTCGTGAGTTCTAAGCATGACAGATACTCAAAATGCCATCTGGCCTGAACGTTTAACACAAGCGATGCAGGCTAAAGAGCAACTGGCTTTGCAAAATATATTTTTTGCACCAGTTCGTCACCATAGTCCAGCATGTGCCTATGCACTACAACACTATATTGAACAGCTCAAACCAACGCACATCCTCATCGAAGGACCTGACAGTTTTGATTTTTTACTGCCAAGTTTACTTAATCAAGATACAGCACCACCAGTTGCGATCTTTGCTCAGGCTCGTCCTGCACAAAAGACCAGTGAATCAGAGGATCAACAACCTAACTTAGCCTCGGCCTATTTTCCATTTTGTCAGTACTCACCAGAATGGGTTGCACTACAACAAGCTAAAGCGATAGGCGCTGAGCTAAAGTTTATTGATCTATCATGGGCGAAACAAAGTGCACTTGATCAGTCTCAAAAACTTGATATTGCTCAACGCTCCTTAATGTCTGAACGCTATTTAGCACATAGCCAATATATCCAACGTTTAGCACAGCGCTTACACTGCCGTAATCATGATGAACTCTGGGATCATCTCTTTGAATTACAGCCAGCTCATCAACTTGCTCAAGCGGAAAACTTTTTTAATGAAGTATTTAGTTGGTGTGCCTTCGCCCGTTTAGACTATGAAACAGATGTACTATTACAAGATGGTTCATTGCATCGTGAAGATTGTATGTGGCAACACATTGAAGCCGCGATCGCACCTGAACACCGTATTCTTGTCATCACAGGTGGCTTCCATACCCTCGCCCTGATTGAGTTACTGAGTCAAAAAAACACCCAACGCCATCAACTCAAAGCAACCCAAGCCAATTGGCAAGAACAAGCTTGGCTGATCCGTTACAGCTTTGACCGCCTTGACGCCCTCAATGGCTATGCCTCAGGGATGCCCTCACCAGCGTATTATCAACAGTTATGGCAGGAACTTAATCAAGTTGGGGCTGATACAGAATTACAACCACAACTTGAACACAATCTGCTCTGCTATCTCAGTCAGCTTTGCCATCATTTAGATAGCGAAAAATGCTTAGACATCAACACATTTCTTGCGATTAAACACACAGCGGAAATAGCATGGCAATTGGCTGAGTTACGTGGGCATTATCGCCCTAGTCGTTACGACTTACTCGATGCGCTACAAAGTGCTTTAGTCAAAGGTGAGCTTGAAGATGGTCAACAGCACTTATTTCAGCAGATTTATCTATTTTTAGGTGGACAAGCATTAGGTCAGGTTCCGCCAGACCAGCATCGCCCAGCTCTAGTGGACAATGTTTACCAACAGATCAGTAAATTCCGCTTTAACTTAACAGACACGTTAAAACGACAACGTAAACTCGATGTTTACCGTAAGCCGCTGCATCAACAGATTAGTCAATTTTTACATCTACTCAACTATGTCGACTGTGGATTTGCACAGCGTCTCTCTGGCCCCGACTACGTCTTAGGTGCTGGACTGGATTTACTGTTTGAAGAATGGCGCTATGCTTGGACACCTAGTGTTGAAGCACGTTTAATTGAATTGTCTGAACAAGGTGATCAACTCGAAAAAATTGCGATACGAAAGTTGGTTCTACAACAGGATCACAATCAAAGCCAAGGTCTAGGTCAATCTGCTGTAGAAACGGCTAAATTACTTGCTCTGGCCTGTCGCTTAGGACTTAAGCAACAGCTTGAAGTGCTTAATCAGCAACTTGAGCAATTTTTACAAAGTGATCAAAACCTAGGTTCGGTGATTTCTGCTGCACAGCAGCTGTATTATCTCTGGCATGGCCGTCAGTTACTGCAACTACCCGAACAGCAGCTACAACACAGTCTGATTTTAGCACTGCAACAAGCCTGTTATCTGCTCGATCAACTTTATGATAGTCATGAAGAAAAAATAGAGGATAACCTAAAGCATCTCAAGCACTTGCACGAACACATCATTAACGTGCAACAACAAATTGCACCACAGCTTACTGATGAACAGTTGAAAACTACAGCAATACAATTACTACCTTTGATGTATCAACAGATTGATCTTGATCAACTGCGTCAGAACCATCTCAGTAAACTTAAAGGTGCTGTAGATGTACTTCGTTTTTTAGATCAGTACATTCAACAGCAAGAGCTCACCGATGAATTACAGCTGAGCTTCGCAACTGGCAGTGATGCAGAAGAGGCTGTGCAGTATTTGCAAGGGATGTTGCACATTGCCCCTGAGATTTTTGTGCAATCTCATATTGCCATTGATGCGCTGTTCCAACTGGTGAACCAATGGTCTGATGACCTCTTTATTCGCATTCTGCCAGACTTACGTTTTGCCTTTAGTCAGTTCAATCCGAAGCAAACGCGACAAATTGCAGAGCGCATTGCAGAGCTTTCAGGTCTTAGCCAAGAAGTGATTTTGGATCAGGTATTTAGTCATTTGAGTGAACAACAAGTACTCGAAGGCGTTGCGCTTAATCAACAGCTCCAACAAATACTGGCAGATGACCATCTACTCGACTGGTTAAAACAAGAGAGCCATATAGCTCCGCTACAGGAAACTCATCATGACGCATGATTTACACCCGACTGTCCTAGACCAAGGTGCTGATGAAAAGCTGAGTCAAGATCCTCTCGATCAAGCACGTCGTTGGCGTTTGATGCTGGGTCGATATGCCGATCAAAATCTAGCTGAGGCCCAGCTCTCAGGCCAAGAACTAAAAATCGAACGACAACTGGACTATCTGTATCGTGAGGAATATAAACGCCGCGGTATTCAACAACAGAACCGTCACGGTAGTTTAGATGCTTCTCAATTGACGGCCATTAACTGGCTCGATCAAGGTCGTAAGTTATTTCCAAAATCGACTTTTGAGCGTATGCAAAAACATGCACTTGAACGCTATCAAATGTCAGACTTATTAAAACGTCCAGAACATATCCAGCAACTCGACCCTAGCCCGAATGTAGCAAAGGCTTTACTGAGCCTGCGTGGTCATATGAGTGCTGAAATGAAAGATGCTATACGCACTTTAATTGCTCAAGTTGTGGCGGAAATGTTAGAAAAGATCCGTCCTAACTTTTTGCAAGCATTACAAGGTCGACGTCATCGCTTTCGCCGCTCACCCATTAAACAAGCACAAAACTTCGATTGGCGTCGGACTATTCGCGAAAACCTCAAACATTACCAAGCTGATTTACAAAAACTGATTATTCAAACGCCTTATTTTAATGCGCGAGTACAAAAGCATTTACCTTGGGAAATCGTGCTCTGTGTCGACCAAAGTGGTTCGATGATGGATTCGATTATGTATGCTGCAATTTGCGCCAGCATCTTAGCTGCACTTCCAGCTGTTCAAGTGAGTTTAGTGTTATTTGATACACAAATCGTTGACCTGAGTCATATGGCGCACGATCCAGTTGAAATCTTATTGACCATTCAATTGGGTGGCGGCACACATATCGCACAGGCCTTGCAATACTGTGCAACCAAAATCAAGCAGCCACAGCGCAGTATTTTAGTTCTGATCAGTGACTTTGAAGAAGGTGGATCTGTGCAAAATATGTTGAATACGACTGCAAGCTTACATCAACAAGGCTGTAAATTATTGGGTCTTGCTGCACTCGACCAACATGCTAACCCTTGCTATGACCATAATATGGCAGGACAACTACAACAACGCGGTATGGAGATCGCAGCCATGACCCCAGAACATTTGGCCACATGGTTTGCCGAGGTAATGCAATGAGTTGGTTGATTTATTTACACTATGATGAAGACAGTTTGGCTCTACATAGTAATGCAGGCCTGATTCGTCGTACCAAAAAAGCACTCGACCAAGTTCAATATCAAAGCCTCTTGGATACAGATATCAATCAACAACAACGATTAAGTTTTCAAGTTGAAGAGGATCTAGTTCATTTAAATCAACAAGGCATTGCCACTGCTGAATGTAGTTGCTCAGCACAGGGCTGCTGTAAACATATATTGAGTAGTATCTTATGGATGCAACAAAACCCTGAGCAATTTAATGGCAGTGCAGCGTCTGTTGTAGCAACAGATATCACAACTGAAGATTCATCCAACCCAGATACACTACCTGCTGCAGCACCTGTTCAGCCGACGATTGATCCTGTACAGGCACAGCAGCAAACACTTAATGCCGCTCTAGCTTTGGATAGTGCTGCGATTTTAAAAAAAACCACAAAAGCTACACGTCGTCTAGCCTATCAATTTTTCTTGGCTTGGCAGCAACAGCCTGAACACTGTCAGATTGAGATTCAAGCCGATAAAATCAGCTTCTTAACTGAATTTAGCCCGCATAAAATTCAACTTTTCCCTGCTGTAGGTTTTGCAGGTATGCTTTCTGATCTGCCCAGCAAACAACAGGCCGCGGTACATTTGGCTTGTCTGGCACAGTTGTTCCAACAACATGCAATAACTTGGTCTTGGCCTGAAGATCTTGTTCAGACAGAAGCAGAACAAAGTGCACCCGTACAACTTGAAGTCGAAGATCTGGCTTTAATTGGTGAGCTACAACAGATTACTCAACACTTTATGCGTCAGGGTCTCTCGCATATTGCACATGAATCCGTCCTTGCCTTACATATTTTAAATATGCAGGCACGTGCACAAAACTTACCCCGTCTTGCTTCTGAACTACGTCAACTGCATGGCATCATGCGTCAATTTTTAAGTGAAGATGATCATCAAGTTGATGAACATCAAGTCTTTGATCAACTCGCTTATTTTTATGCATATTTAGCTGCGCTTATTACTAATCAGCAACAGCCTGAAGTACTCAAACAGCTCAAAGGTAGTACACAGCGTGATTATCAACAGCAACAATTTGCTCACTTAATTCCACTGGGCTGTGAATGGTGGCAACTTGACAGTGGTGCCCGTGGATTGAGTCTTTATTATTGGGATGCTGAACAAAAACAGCATTATGAAGTGACTCAGGCTCGAGCAAATCATTTAGATACAACTTTTGATAAAAACAGTGCTGCTCAAAGTGGCATCTGGGGCAGTAATGTCGATTATTTACTGCAACATCAACTGGAACTCACTCAGGCAAAAATGAGTGATAACTCTCGCTTAAGTGCGAGTAGTGAAACACGGTTTGTTGAAAAATCTGAATTTAAACAACTTAGTTTAGAACAACTGGATCAGCCTGGTCTGGCCATCAATGACTGGCAACAACTAGACGCCTTAATCCGTCCAAGCTCCAGTGTAAGCCGTAATACGCAGCGCTATGTTTTACTGCGTCATCAGGAAATTGAAAAACCAGAACTCAATGAGCTTGAACAGTGTTTTGAATGTCGAGTCATAGACAGCCATGGGCAGAGTTTAAAATTGAGCATGCCTGTAGAAAAAAACTATGAAAATCGCTTAAGACATTTTAACAGTCTGATCTTTAATTCAAAACCAGTAGCAACCTTAGTTCGTATTGACCTTAGTCAACAACGTGCGCGTTTGATCCCATGTAGTCTAATCTTAGAGAAAAAAGATGGCCTGAGTATTTTTAGCTTGGACTTTCACTATCCACCGCGCCCACCCAAAGCCAATGTCTTTGAACTTATTGCTGGACGCATTGAAAAAATGCTCAAACAGAAAAAGCAATGGCAAGCAGGTCTTCACTACACACCACTTGAACTACTGTTACAACATAGCCAAGGATTGCTGGCATTTTATGCCAATATTGGCCGAGCTCAGCTTGATCCTCTTGATCAAGAAAAACTGATGCATTATCGCCAACAGTATGAGGATTTGGGTTTAAGTCTGATTGCACAGCAATGTGATCTATTACTCAAAACCAATAACTTAGCGCATTATTTACTGCAATGCCGACATCTGCTCATTCAGCTACAACGCTTACAGTATCGTTTTGAGTTAGAAAGTCAAACCATGTCGTTCTAGACTATTTTTGCCCTAGGCATCGACGTGGATTCATTTAAAATTAATTTACTTTTGAAAAACTACAAGCGCTTGCCCCAGCTACTTACAAGGACCCTATATGTCAAATACGTTATTTACATCGATCGTCAATTTATTTAAAAACTTTACTGAACCACAAGGTAAATTATTACAACAGATTGTTGAGCCGCTAGCCAAAATTGATGAAACCCTTGCTGAAGACAGTATGGCTTTTATTGTTAATGGTGAGCATGTCGATGTATTGATGCGTTTACAACAACTTCCTGACGATAAAGCAGGGTTAATACTTGGCAAACCGGGGACTTTTGGCTACTACTGGGGACAGGCCAATTTAAGCAAAGCTGAAGAAGCTTTGGCCAAAAGCTCAAATCGCGCACGAAAAACTTTATATGAAAAAATCTTTGATACCCTAAGCAACGAACAGATCATTCGTATGGGTAAGTGGATGACAGCAGCAACCCAACAGCGCAATTTAGACCACATCTGTCCAACACTTCCAGAATGGTTCCACTACTTTGCTATTGATGGTTTAGTGACGTCACTGTCTAACCGCTCATTTAGTGAAAAAGACCAATCAAAAACATTATTACAACATTGGAGTATGGCTAAACTTGAGGCAGTATTGGCCGAAGAAGACCCTGCTCTTATCCCTTATCTTTTAGATTTTATTTTTGAACGTCGCAGCAGTCGTAGCTACTATCATGATGATCTTGAAGTGATCTATAAACTGTCTGACTGTAATGAGTATATTAAAACGCATTTAACACAACTGCACCAAGCTGCACCTAATTATGGTGTTGAAGGTCAAGAAAATGTCTTGCAGTACCTAAAAAAACACAAAGAACTCTTGGCACAAAGTGCTGAGCTGATGGTACAGCTAAGTATCTGTAGTTCAAAAAGAACGCGCGATACAGCAACCAGTATGCTCAGTCTATTACCTGAAGCTGAAATTCAACAGCATCTTGCTCATTATCTTACTGTGGGCAATAGTAAACAACGGAGTAATTCCGCTGACCTACTGGCACGCTTCTCACCAAACTGTGTCGAGATTTTAGAGCAAGCACATGCTGAAGAAAAATTAAAATCTGTGCAACAGGTCATTATGTCTGCCCTGCAGCGCTTAAAATCTGCTGATACAGCGTCTGAACAAGAAGAACTGGTGATTCCAGCTTGTACACCTTTAGTTACAGCAACCATTCCGGAAAGTTTCTCTGAAACCGTTGCTCAAAACTATCAATTGGTCTTAGAAAAATCACGAGAGTCAGCAGAACGTGAAATCGAAGAAAATAAATCAGATAAAAGTAGCTACAAGTCAACTTGGGCACAACGTAACTACAAAGACCTACAAAAAGTTAAGCCTGATTCATTGGCCCGTGTCGTCAGCTATCTCAATGGTGTACAAGGTCTAAAATCTTTTGATAGTGACTTTAAAATCATTACTTATCAAAACTCACTAAAAAACCTAGAGCAATTCAACCTCAACCACGCTATACGCTTATTTGGTCTCAATGGTCGTAATTACCTCAACTGGGACTCATTATTTGCTTTGCTAAAACCTGAGGAATTGGCGGGGCTTGAATTGCGTCATATCGAACAAGCGCTTGCCAACAACAACTTCCCTAATAGTAAGCGTATGATTGCTGAAGGGATGTTGATGGATGCTTGGAACGATCTGAACGACTATATTCAAGATGCTGACAAAATCTGGCCATTCTTCGCTGAAAACATCAACTTCTTAACTGAGGCAATGGGACTTGCACCGTCTAACTCTGACAATAAATATCGTGAATTAGAGCCATCAAGTGCAATTAAAGTACTCAATACTTTCCCCGTACTCCCACAGCAGTTTGTACCTCGCTTACTTGAATTGGCTTTAGGTGAAAACAAACGCTTACGCTTTGATGCACAGCGCGCACTTGAACGCTTAGCAGGTATTCACTTACGTGCAATTGAAGCGCTTGATTCTGGCAAACAAGAAATTCGTATTACCGCAATCGAATGGTTAGCACGTCTAAACGTTCAAGATGCAGTAAAACCGCTCAATGCCTTACTTAAAAAAGAGAAAAAAGAAATTGTTCGTGCTGCACTACTGACTGCGCTTGAGCAATTAGGCCAAGATATCAGTGCATATCTTGCACCCAAAGTTTTGCTCAAGGAAGCCGAGCAAGGTTTAAAAGGCCGTTTATCTGCAAGCTTTACTTGGTTTGACCTCAGTTCATTACCTGCATGTACTTGGCAAGATGGTAAAGCTGTAAATCCCGAGATTATTCAATGGTGGGTGATCTTGGCTGAAAAGCTCAAAGACCCTAAACCAAATGCTTTGCTGCAGCGCTATATGCAGCTCTTAAGTGAAAAAAGCCAACAACAATTGGCCAATCACTTATTGCAAAGCTTTATTCATCAAGACACACGTGGCCCAAGCTTAGAAGAAGCGACTGAACTTGCAGTCAAAGAAGGCCCAGGCCGTCTGAGCAACTATCAGGACTGGTATAAGCGCTATCCGCAGTACTATGAAGAATATGCCAATATCACCTTAGAACAAGTGATCGACGAGCTTAAACGTGAACACCTAGCCACTTATCTTGGCTCTGCGATTAAAAGCAAAGGCATGCTTGCACTGACTTTTGCAGCACAAGGCAGTATGGCTGTGAAGCAACTGCAAGATTATATGAAACAGCATTATCAGCGCCGCGCACAAATTGAGGCGATGATTCATGCACTATCCATCAGTAATGATCCTTTGATGATTCAATTGCTGTTATCACTCTCTCGTCGTTATCGCACTGCATCGGTACAAAGCTTAGCTGGTGAGCTCGTCGCTGAAATTGCAGAACGTAACCATTGGACCAGCGATGAACTGGCTGATCGGACTATTCCAACCGCTGGCCTAGATGAGCAAGGAATTTTACAGATTGAATATGGCACCCGTCATTTCACTGCTTATGTCGATGACAAAGATAAGTTTGTGCTGAAAAATGAAGAAGGTAAAGTTGTTAAAGCCCTACCTGCTGCACGTCAGAATGATGATCCTGCTCTAATCAAAGAAGCCAAGGCATTATTGAGCAATAGTAAAAAAGAATTAAAGCAAGTCATTGATTTACAAACACTACGACTGTACGAATCCATGTGTGGTGAACGTCAGTGGTCGGTGGCAGATTGGCAGGAGTATTTATTTGCTCATCCAATCATGAATCGCCTCATTCAACGTCTAGTCTGGTTAGAACTTGCAGCAGATGGTTCCATTCAGCATTTCCGCCCGAGTGACGATGGAAGTTTACTCAACTTAGATGATGATGAAATTGAACTAGCAGCTGATAGCAAAGTACAAATTTCACATGCAGTTTTGGTGGGTCCTGAACAAGCTGAGCAATGGACTGAGCACTTCAAGGATTACAAAGTTAAACCGCTATTTGAGCAAATGGACCGCCGTTTACCAGTACTTAGTCACCCAAAAGCGGATGTAATTGAAGACCGTAAGGGTTGGTTAACAGATACATTTACACTACGTGGTGTAGTCAACAAAATGGGCTATCAGCGTACATCGATCGAAGATGCAGGGTCTTTTGATAGCTATAGTAAACCTTTTAAATCCCTCAACTTAGAGGTACAGATTGGTTTTAGTGGTAGCTATGTCCCAGAAGAAAATATTCCGGCTGTCGTGTATGACCTACGTTTTGCACGCCCAGGACAGAGCTACTGGAACCGTACTGATATCTTACTTGAAGATGTGCCAAAAATTTTGCTTGCTGAATGTTATGCGGACTATCTCAAGTTAGCAGATGCTTGTAGCGGCTTTGACCCAGAGTGGGAAAAGAAAACCCCTTGGTAATTACAATCCTCAACCTAACCTTCTCCTTTTCAAGGAGAAGGTTAATATAAGGAACGTACTGAGTAATAAAGTCCAACCTAAATGCTGTCCCCATCCCGCCAAGACAAGCCCTAGTCCTAACAAACTATAGTACAACAGACCCAATAAAGCCCCAGCTCGCCCTGCACAGTCTTTATAATCGGTCAAAGCACTTGCCAGTAAATTAGGAATCGCAATGGCATACCCCATTAAAGTCAACAATGCAGCAAATGCAAACCAAGGATGCTTTATCTGTATAAAGATTAGTGTCAGTAAAGCTGCTACCAAAGAAATAAAACTGGCCAAATAAAGCAAAAAACGCTCACTACGGCCTTTTGCCAGTAAGTAGTGATTTAAACATGCTCCAGCAGCAATACCTAAGCTCAACAATATGCCGCTTTGACCAAACTGCTGAACTGAGAGTTGCATTTGCTGGAAATGAAAAGGTGCAAATTGATAGTAGGCAAATAAATTTAGGTTAAACAATGCAATCAATAATGCGGTATTGAGCAATCGTCGATCTCTAAGCATTCGAGCCAGTATCGAGGTAAAAGCAACCGTACTTTGCACTGCGGGCCGACTCTCTTTTAAGTCCACAGCACTCCAGAACAACAGTATTGCCGCAACAAGACTTAAACAGCTAAACACAGCACGGTAGTCATAAAGTTCAGTGAGCTGTGCTGCGACAAACATTCCTAAACCTGGACTAAGCGCCATCAATACACCGATAACTGCAAAAAATTGAGCCAACGCTTTTCCACTAAAACGATCACGAATAATGGTTTGTGTACCAATCGATGCAACAGCGATTGAAAAGGCAGCGAGTAGGCGTGCCGCTAATAACTGATTAAATTCATTGCTAAAATAAGCCCATAGTGTAGCCAATAGATACACACATAGGCCATTTAACAGCGAGGTTCGCCGCCCAAAACGGTCACAACAATAGCCCCAAAACACTACGCCAAATGCAAATGCCACAAAATACAAAGATAACGTTAGACTACTTTGTTCAGCACTCACTTGGTAATACACAGCAATTTCGGTCAAGATCGGACTATACATCGTCTCAACCCACTGCGGCATCATCAACAGCATACAAAGCAATAGGCTTGTTCTATTCCACAACATGTCTGCTTTGCTCTCCTCATGATATCAATGAGCGGCAGCTTAGTAGAAAATAAATTGTATTCATATCATAATTAAAGCCATAAAATATCAAAAAACGGACAAGCAATGGCATGGTTAGAAGCAGATGCAGTTTTTAATCCGGATCAACTCGATACCGCGGTCATAGGCATTGCGGCCAGACTCTCAGAGCATGATTCAGGGATACATCAACATCAAAAAGGCCAACTGCTCTATGCTCAACGTGGCAGTATTAAAATCACTTTAACGGACCAATTGTGCTTTCTTCCCGCTGGATGTATTGCATGGATTCCCCCCCATACACCGCACCGTGCAGAAATGCAAAAAGTAACAGGCTATCGCTCTGTATACTTTGATACTGAACAAATCACAGGTCTTCCTAAACATATCACTGTATTTGCAGCAACAACCTTGCTTATTGAGCTGCTTGAGCGTATTTCCTATAGTGCTTTTGATAGTGATTGGGGGGAAGGTGTTCTCTATCATTTGCTGCAAGTCTGCCTAAATGAGTTGTCAGTCGCACAGCGCAAATTAGTTACACTTAAGTTCCCACAAGACAGGCGCTTAAGCCAACTCACAGAAGAGGCGTATTTGTTAACATTAAAACAATTAGCGCAACAGGTAGGTGCAAGTGAAAAGACTATCGCCCGGATTTTTTTACGTGAAACAGGGCTTAGTTTTCAACAATGGCGCAAACAATGGCGTTATTTACGTGCTCTTGAACTGCTTCCCTTGTATAACAAGGTGAGTCCTGTGGCAGAGGCATTGCAATTTTCTAGTGATAGTGCATTTATTCATTTTTTTAAATCGATCACGGGGATTACCCCTTCAGCCTATCTGCATGGCACTAGTTCACAAGCAGTCCTGCCCTAAAAATTGGAGAAATATGTGCATTTACGGGTAATCATTTAGGCAGATATTTCACCCTCAAACACAGTGCTGGCTTTGGTTTTAGCTAGAATATTCATTCATACTCATTGACCATAGAAACAATACCTTTCGCCATTGCGGTCAATGTTAAAACGCGTTTAAATGGCATCAATTCTGTTATTAATTTTCAAAATAAAGGACTTTGCATGAATCGTCGTGTCGTTATTACAGGTATGGGTATTAACTCGTGTATCGGGAACTCACTTGAAGATGTGACCCACTCATTACAAAATGGTATTTCAGGTACACATCACAACCCGACTTATGCCGAGCTCAACTTTAAAAGTCATGTTAGTGCTGCAGCAGAACAACAATTCGACCATATTGACCGTAAACTCAAACGCTTCATGGGCGTCTGTGCGATGTATGCATACAACGCTGCTGCTGCTGCCGTTGAACATGCAGGTCTAACTACGGAACAACTTGCTGGTAACCCACGTTACGGTATCGCTGGGGGATCAGGTGGTAACTCAACAGCTTCTGTTGCTGAAATGATTAAACTACTTGAAGAAAAAGGTGCTCGTAAAGTAGGCCCATTCTTTGTACCACGCAATATGTCAAACACTATTACAGCAAACCTTGGTGTAGCTTTTAAACTACAAGGGATCGCTCACTCAATTACCAGCGCATGCGCAACTTCTGCTGATGCAATTGGTTATGCGTACAACATGATTCAACTTGGCAAGCAAGACCTTATGCTTGCAGGTGGCGGTGAAGAAGATCACTGGTCACAAAGCTTGTTGTTTGATGCGATGGGTGCGCTCAGCTCAAAATACAATGATGCACCTGAAACCGCTTCACGTCCTTACTCAGCTGACCGTGATGGTTTTGTGATTGCTGGTGGTGGTGGTTTTGTTGTACTGGAATCTTTAGAACATGCACAAGCACGTGGTGCAAATATTCTAGCTGAAGTTGTTGCTTATGCAGCAAATAGCGATGGTGCAGACATGGTTGCTCCAAGTGGTGAAGGTGCAACACGTTGTATCTTGATGGCACTTGAAGAAGCCAAACAGCATGGCGTAGAAAAAATTGATTATGTAAATACACATGGTACTTCTACACCAGCAGGTGATGTAACTGAGCTTAAAGCTATGGGCCGCGCATTTGGTGAAGGTCAAGTACCTCCAGTAAGTTCAACTAAATCAATGACTGGTCATAGTCTTGGTGCAGCTGGTGTACAAGAAGCAATTTACTCTGTCCTCATGATGCAAAATGACTTTATTGCGCCAAACATTAATGTCACTGAACTTGATGAAGGTACTCAAGGTTTTGATATTGTGCTTGAAAAACGTGATGCAAAACTGAATACTGTAATGAGTAACAGTTTTGGTTTTGGCGGTGTGAACACCTGTCTCGTTTTCAAAAAATGGGCGAATGCTTAAGGATAGGCTGAACCCCATGAGGTTCATCCATGGTTTCAGAAGCCTTTCTTTGGGTTAAAGCTTTACATATTATTGCTGTGGTTTGTTGGTTTGCTGCACTGTTCTACTTACCACGGCTTTATGTTTATCACGCAATGAGCGATGACCTCGCCAGCCACCAACGTTTTGAAGTGATGGAGCGCAAGCTCTATCGCGGCATTATGTGGCCAGCAATGATTGCAACCCTGATCACAGCACATTTCTTAGTCGATTGGGGTGATGCAACTCAGCACTATCATGAAGCAACATGGTTTTATATTAAAGTTGCTTTGGTCGGCCTATTGGTGATTTATCATTTTGTTTGTGGCTACTATCGTAAGAAACTGATTGGTAATGCACATTACAAGTCACACAAGTTTTGGCGCTTCTTCAATGAGATGCCAACCTTACTTTTATTAGCCATTGTGATTTTGGTAGTGGTTAAACCGCAGTTTTGATCGTGATATATCAGCTTAAAATTCATAAAAAAAGCCCAGACTCATTTTGGGCTTTTTTTATGAGGTGTTTGTCCTGTTCTGAAATAGCTGATCAAAGTTTATCTCGCCTCTTTCTGGAGTAGCTTTCAAAAATTTACGGCCTACATACCCTGTCAATGATAAATTTTTCCAGCAATGTCTCATGCCTAATTTAGATTTAAGTATTTTTTGAGTTTAGGAATATCAATCTTTTCTTTTGAATTCGTCGGCATTGCTCGAGAAAGTAAAGCTGTACGACCAAAGTACTCTGAATAGATAATCGTATTTATTATTTTCTGATTGTCTAAGTCACCTGCCCATTTATGTTCAAAAACTTCCTGATTACCTTTTTTAACCCACTTCGCTTCACCTAATACTAATTGGTTGGTAGATACAGCATAAAAAACACTCACAAACTTGCGCTCACCATTATGATTAAATTCAATTGATGAACTAATTACATCCCCCCAAAAAATATCTTGTGGATATAAACTTCCCAAAGTAAATTTTATATCACTCGGTGTCATGTTCCATTCTTTTAAGGTTTTTCTAATTTTAAGCATTAAAATATTATCTTTTTCAAAATTGCTTAAATACAGTACTTCCTGCTGCAACTCTTTTGGTAAATTACAATTAGATTGATCAGAATTAAACGCGTAATTATTATATCTTTCAACGGGTTTACAATATGTCGCAAATATATCAATCATATCTTCGCTATAGCGACTAGCCTGAGATGTTTGAGAGATAAAAAAAGATAGAACAATCAAACTAAAAATATTAATTTTTTTTTGCATCACTGTATAAAATGTCCTTAAAGTTAAAATAATTGTATAGCAAACAACTCACTACATCTCCACTTTTTTAACTTACATAAATATAATAAAATGCTAAGACACAAAAAGCTTCATCAAAACTTCGTCAATATATTCACTCCCATCTTTCAAGGCTTTTTGTTCAAGGCCGTAGATTTGAAACCCAAGTTTTTTATAAAGATGAATTGCTGGCTCATTATCACTAGCAACTGTTAGTAAAATTTGTTCAACGTGTTTTTGGCTATATTCGATGACCGCTTTAAGTAGTCTACTTGCAACACCTTTTTGCTGAAATTCAGGCTCAATAAACACACTCGATAGATATACTTTATGTGAAAATTTTGCACCAAGTTCTTGTGTTAATGTAGCTAAGCCTATAATTATATTTTGATGATAAACTGCAAATACAGTTGAGTTTAATAAGCAAGCTTCAAAAAAAATGAGTGGTTTTCCAACCTCTGCGCTATATGTAGATCCAAACATTTTTGGAGATTTTTCCAAAGCTGAAAGTCTGATTGCTTTAAAATCTTCAAGCTCATTTACACTTAAAATTTTAATATCAATGTCTAACATATTTTATATTTTCCTCATTGCTCCGCTGAGCAATATAACAGTCAAACGAGTGAAGGTTTAGATCAATTAAAAATTAAAAAGATTAATCAAAATATAACATGTTCATAGTTAAACATGAGTGGATAAGTCATTCCACCTCGCAAAGATGGGATGAAATCATCAGCTTGATTATTTTAGTTTAAGATTTTCTTTTATATAGTTCTGAAAACTCTGCACAATACTTGATTTCTTATTCACTGTTGATAGATATAAGCCATAAGTTAAAGGATTCAGTTTAGGTAAATATTCATCTTCTAAGATCTCGATATCTGAAGGGATATTAAAGACTGATCTTAAACTAATACCTATACCTGCCCTTACTGCGGGCCAAAGTGCTTGGGCAGAATTACATTCATAAGCAATATGCCAAGGGATGCCATTTTCTTCGAGTAATTGTAAGGCCATCTGTCTAAGAAGGCATGGCTGTTGCAATAATATTAATGGAATTGATGTCTTTGCTTTCAGGATTTTTTCAATATTCTCTTTCGGACAATACAGCCATTGGGTTTTCAGTGTTTGTAAATCCTCAAAGTTATTTATCATACTGCCGTGATTCCAAACTAAAGCTAAATCAAGCTCCTGCTTATTCACTTTATCAATAAGATTAAAATTACGATCAACTTGGATTTGAAATTGAATATTTGGATGCTGCAGCATAAATTGCGCTATAAGTTGCTGTAATGTGCTTTCAGAAAAATCTTCTTGTAAGCCAAATTTTATGATTCCACTCGCCACGTTCTGTTTAAGTTTTAAAAGCACAGTGTCATTGTTCTCCAATATATTTTTAGCATAACTCAATAATAATTCTCCATTTGGAGTCAGTTCTAATGATCTACCTTGCTTTCTTAATAATTTGCAGCCTGTTTGTTGTTCTAATTTTTTCAATTGCGCGCTAATTGCTGCTGGAGAACGACACAAATATTGTGCTGCTAAATTAAAATTGCCTAACTCAATTCCTTTTACAAATGCTCGTAAAGCATCCATGTCAAGATTTATGGGTACTGTTGCTATATTATTCATAAATTCCTAACTATTACTTCGAAAAGTTTTGATTTTATAAAATATAACAAGAGTTCATAGTCACGACAACATCCTTTGATATGAGTTTTAAAATGTTTAGAAAGATTGATATGAACAATTTACTTGAAGTTTCCCCCAAACTTTATGAATTAAGTAAAAACTATTTGTTTGATGATATCTGGCAAAGAGAAACACTGGATACACAAACTCGATGTTTGATCACGATTTCGACATTGGTCACACAGGGACGTTATTCACAACTGGACTGGCATATTAGAAATGCACTAAACAAAGGAGTTGCTAAAGAAAAAATTTTAGAACTCATTACTCATCTTGCTCTTTATGTTGGATTACCAACAGCCATTTCAGCACTTGAACATATGCCTGAGGAGATATGGTCATGCCCATGATTCGTTTTATTACCAGTTATACCTATGACAATGCTCAGAAATTACAAATGTCAAAAATTGTGCAAAATGCTATGGAGCAATTTTTTGATACACCTAAAAATGATCGTTTCCATATCTTTGAACACTTTAATCAAGGACAAATCCTAGTGGATCCTGATTATTGGGTGAAGACCGCTCGCACTGAACGATTTATTTTGCTATACATTACTTCGGGTAAGGACAGCTGAGCAAAAATCAAATTTAATGCTTCATGTAAGCAAGCAGTTAAATCAAATATTTGATATACCTGAACAAGATATTATGTTCGTGATTGTGCAGAATAAAATAGAAGATTGGTGTTTTGGTCATGCTCAACGTGCAGATCTTTACTTAGAATCAATCACCCATTCCACATCATGACGACTCCAGCACCCATCACCTCCCTAAACGGAGGTAAGTCTGGCTGTTAGACGCGCATGTTCAAGCGCCAAGGTACAACAAAGCATCACCTACACTTCGCTCATATCACTTTTCAACTGATAAGTGGCTGTTTAGCGATACTTTGATGAATTCTTCTTCTTTAGTCTCACGAATACAGACAAAGGCCAATAAAGACAGTACTGCTGCACCACACAAATAATAGCCCACAGCCCCAATACCATAACTTTGTGCAAGTGTGGTGGCAATTAGCGGAGCAAATGATGCACCTAAGATGCTTGCTAAGTTATAGGCTAAAGCTGATCCTGTATAGCGCACTGAAATTGGGAAGATTTCAGATAAAATCGTACCAATTGGGCCATAGGTTAAGCCCATGATGCTCAGACCTAAACATAAAAAGATCAGTACAGAAATTGGGTTATTTGCTACAAATAAAGTAGAAAAAGACAATCCAAATATCATCACGATGATACAGATAAAAATAGATGTATTTTTTCGACCAAATTTCTCGGCGAATTGAGCAGAAATAGGAATACATATAGCAAAACACACCGTAGCCACCAATTGCATTTTCAAGAATGCATCACGTGTATAACCAAGTGCTGTTGTGCCCCAATTCAAAGCAAATACCGTCATCAAATAAAATAGCACTAAGGTACATACTGTTGCCAAAGTTCCAAGTATTAACTTTGGAATGTGTAATGAAATCACTTCCTTAAAAGGTGCTTTAGATGCCTTTTGCTTATCCAAAACTTTTTGAAAGGCTGGAGATTCATGTAGTTTCAAACGTATATATAAACCCAAAAATACGAGCAAGGCACTGGCAATAAAAGGAATACGCCATCCCCAAGCCAAAAAGTCTTCATTAGACATCAATGCGCCCAACAATAGAAAAGAACCAGCTGCTAAAATAAAACCAATTGGTGCACCAAGTTGTGGGAACATGCCATACCAAGCACGCTTTCCTTCTGGTGCATTTTCTGTTGCTAACAATACTGCACCACTCCACTCACCACTAAGCCCTAAACCTTGTCCCAAACGACATAAGGCCAATAGGATCGGAGCAAGAACGCCAATTTGTGCATAAGTTGGTAATAGACCAATACAAACTGTCGAGATCCCCATTAATAAAAGCGCAGCGACAAGCGTTGCTTTACGCCCAATCCGATCACCCAAATGTCCAAATACCGCAGCACCAATAGGACGTGCAACGAATGCAATAGAAAAGGTTGCAAGAGATTGTAGTAATGCCGCACTCCCACTACTTTCTGGGAAAAATAAATGTGGAAAGACCAGAACAGCAGCTGTAGCGTAAATATAAAAATCAAAAAACTCGATGGTCGTACCGATCAAACTCGCCAACAAGACACGGGTCTTAGAGTTTGGATTAGCCGATGCAGTCGCGTGAGCAGTATATTCCATGGGGAAACCGTAATATGTAAGGGAGAATGATCGATATAGGCAAATAAAAGAGATTAAATTTCTTAGACTCGCACTCAACTCTTATCTTTGTATTGGGCAAAATCAGGACTTAAGTATCCGATAACCCCAATAAGCTTAAGATGTGCTGTCATTTATACCCGATCAAATACATGAATAAAAACGAACTTTCCTCACCAAAACATGAAAATTACTCATTGCAATCCAGTGCATTGGACAATGTACTTAGATCAACCAGCAGATGATGCTTGCGATGCAGTTGTGCAAATGTTCATCACTATCTCAATATCAATCAGTTTGGCATCACCCATGACGAGAAGAATAAAACATCAATTCGCATCTAAAACCTATGCTGAGTGCTGGGCTTTAAGGGGGGGTGAAATCGATTAAGACATTCAAAACCTTTCACAGAAAAACACCTGTAAAAGATCAACAAAATGACAAACACAAAAAAGCCCAGACATCCTATCTGGGCTTTTTTGTATCTGTGGGTTAAGCATGACTCCTGTCGCGCCTCACATCCTGATGCTAAAACTTATTGTTGTTGTTTTATGTTCCGGAACATCCTGTTCCTGTATGTAGCCATCATAAAAAATATGGACATGGTTGCCAATCCGCTAAAACCACAATTTCATGTGCGCTTAAGCGCACAAATTAGACTATTTTTTAATCAAATCTTAAGCGAATGATAATAGCTCTCTATTCCCAGCGCTGCCTAATCCAGCGATTTAGCGGGGTAGAATAATATTTTTCAATCGCCCAACTGAGTACAATACTGGCAATAAAAAATAACGCTAACAACATCAACTTTTCTGCTGGTAACGTTGTTTTTGGAAAATAAAATACCTTGATAAGACCCAGTACAATTAAATGAAATAAATATAACTCATAACTACGTTGTCCAAGCCATACCCATGCTGCACGCATTGGTCCTGGAGCAGTTGCGACAGGTTTTTGAGCCACTGCAAAAATCAATACTGCGGACAATAAAGCAAAGACGCTAATACTCCATGTACTGACTTCAATAATCGGTGCATAGAGATATAAAACCACCATCAATAAAGAACTCACCACAATCAACAACTTTTGCGTCATGGCACTAATTGACTTGCGTTGTAACAACAACGCAGTCAGGCAGCCGATCGCAATACCATCAAAACTTGAAAAATAATGGTAAAGATAAGCCCCACTCTCTTGCCCAAAATGCAAGTGACGAAAATATGGTGCATAAGCAATCACTGCAAGCATCAATAAAATCAGCCCTTTACCACGTCCAAGCAAAAGACATAATAGCGGAAATACCACATAGAATACTTCTTCAACTGACAATGACCAAAGTACGCCATAGGCATAATTAACCCAACCATATTCAATGATCAGCAGATTCATCCAAAAGGTCAGTGCAGAAAAAACAGTTAAAGCATAAGAGACTTCAACACCATTGGGAGCTTGATTGATAAAGGGTTTTAACCCAAAACTTCCTAGTATGGTCACCATACTGATCAGCAATAATAAGCACGGGATTATTCGCGCAATCCGCCGCACATAAAAAGGCTTAATCCGTATATTGGCTAGGTGTTTATCACGGCGCAAACTATGTTGGGTAATTAAAAAGCCAGAGATTACAAAAAATAGTGTGACACCATAGTTACCATTACGTGCCAACAATGTCGTAATGCTCTCCCCAAAAATTTGCACACCAAACAGTGTATCGTGCAACTTATAAGGAATATTAAAGTGGTGTAATAACACCAGAACAATTGCGATTCCGCGTAAAATATCAATTTTATAATTTCGCATCGTATCAGCTGTGTATATATTGATCCGCTATTAAATACGATTTACGAAATAGCTTTCAACCAATCTTTTAACTTTAGTTATTCATAGAGTTAGATTGATCAAACTTTCTAATGTACAGAGTCCAATTGCAAGATCAATTGGTCATTATGATCAACTGAGCGTTATGCTGATTTCATTGGTGCTGAATGCATCAATGATTGACTCATTCGAAATTAGCTTTTTTCTAAAATAAACTCATCACTACTGTCATAGGCCAGCCCAGTGTCTTGATTATATATCTCAGTAAAATCACCAGCCCTCACTATCAGTCCACGCTGTGAAGTCCCGACCAATTGGATTTTATCTTGAGCAGCATCCAAAAATACGAAACGCCCAGCAAGATGTTCAGCAGGTTCATCTTGAGCATTGCGCTCACGCACCAAGCGATAACTTTGATCTGCATAAAGTTTTAAATCGACATGTGTACCTTCACAGCCCTCACAACGAGTAATACACGTTTTGCAAGGAGTATCGGCTTGATAGTGTCCCACCCAAGGCTGAAGTTCTGGGCGAAGACTGGCTTTTTGAGTAGCCAAAGCATCATTGTTTTTCTGAGATTGAACAGTTTGTGTTTGCTCTGATTCTGATTTTGAGCAAGCAACGTTTAGACTGACACACAATAATGAGGTCAATAATGGTTTATTTTTCATTTAAATTAATGCACTTAAATCAAGATATTGTAAAGAGATCAGCTGAAGCTTCATCGCCACAGTTTGCGTCGCACACTATACGATTTTTCATAGAAAATTTATAACGAAAATTACTGAAAAATTTGAGCACAAATTATGCTCAAACATGGGACAGTACTAAACGATTTGAGTCTGCTTAAAAATCAATATCAAACAGCTTAAACAATCATACATGCTCAAGTAACTGTGAGAATTGTTGAATTCGTACCTTTGGCTGAGCTTCATCTAATTCCTCGGGAGATCCATACCCGTATTCAACAGCAATGGTCTCAATACCATGACGTCTTGCACCCAAAATATCATGTTCACGATCACCAACCATTAAACACTCTGTCGATTTAAGTTGTTGCTGCTCCAAAATATAAGCGATCAAATCACCTTTATTGGTACGATCACCATTAAGCTCACTACCATAGAGTTCGGTAAAAAACTGATCTAGCTCGAAATGCTGCATGATTTGTCGGGCATAAATGATCGGTTTCGCTGTCGCTAGAAATAATTGAAAGCCTTGATGCTGCAATACAGCAAGTGTGGTTTGTACATCTGGAAACACTGTATTTTCAAATAAACCTGTTATAGCAAAGCGCTCTCGATAGCCCAAGAGAGCCTGTTCAGCACGATCATCATCAACAGCAACATTTAAAATTTTTGCCAATGAAGCTTTCAGTGGTGGGCCGATAATCCAGTCGATATTGGTTTCGGCTGGTAATGAATATCCAACTTTGTTTAAGCCATAACGTGCCGAAGTGGTAATCCCCACTTTAGGGTCAGTGAGTGTGCCATCTAGGTCAATCAGAATATTTTTAATCACGACAACATCCAAAAATAATGAACTACTCGAGTGTAATGCAAACTTTGCTTATACTAGAGCAAGTTAAATTTCGATAAGGATACCATGGTGCGCGCAACAGTACTTTGTTTTTCTGGTTTAGACCCTTCTGGTGGTGCAGGTATTCAAGCTGATATTGAATCCATTGGACAAAGTGGTGCGCATGCTGCTATTGCCTGTACCGCCCTCACCATTCAAAACTCTCAACAGGTTTTTGGTTTTGAAGCTGCATCCAAGCAACTGCTTTTGGCCCAAGCCAATGCCGTAGTCAAAGACTTACCGATTCGCTGTGTCAAATCTGGAATGCTTGGCACCACTGAAAATATCGCTGCCTTGGCAGAATTTTTAGCTGAACATCCAGACTATCAATACGTGCTTGACCCTGTATTGGTTGCCAATAGCGGTGGTTCACTTGGCAATCAAGCCACTTTTGTCAAGGCCTTTGCTGAACTCATTCCTTTAGCGACTGTGATAACGCCTAACACTGTAGAACTGCGTGCTTTAACAGGTGAAGATGATCTGGAGCTTGCCACACAAAAACTATTCGCTATGGGTGCTCAAGCAATATTAGTCAAAGGCGGTCATGAAGATACCCCTGACTATATTCGTAATGCGCTTTATATTGCAGGTGAATTAGTTGCAGAATCACGTTGTCCACGTTTAGCGGGTGAATACCATGGCTCTGGCTGCTCTTTAGCAAGTTTTATCGCTGGACGTTTAGCTCAAGGTGATGCATTAAAAACTGCTGTACAACATGCTGAAACGTGGTTGTTTGGTGTATTGCAGCAAGCTGAAAGCCCTGTGGAAAATGGCCAAAAGATGCCAAAACGCTTTTAGAGCCCGAGCGAACTCAGGCATCTACACCCGCTCAAACAACTTAAGGATGAAATATATATTTATGGAGAAAGGTTTTATTTAATAAAATTATTCACCAATAAGCTTTTCACATCATCCACTCGACCAGCCAAGAGTGCTTTAACCGCATACTTTGATGTTGAAGTCACTTGACCTATGTTTGGATCTGGTGGCATCACTAACTCCATTGGGTTGGTATGTACATCCAATAAGGCAGGACCATCATGGGCTAACCATGTTTGTACTGCCTGCTCCAAACCTTCGCCGTGTGTTTGAGTCATACCTTTTAAACCAATGGCCTCAGCCACATGCCCAAAATCAGGGTTTTGTAGATAAGTAAAATTATCCAATAACCCCTCTACTTTCTGCTCTAATTCGACAAAGTTCAGTGAACTGTTATTGATAACGACTATTTTGATCGGTAATTTTTCTTGAATACAGGTCAGTAAGTCGCCGAGTAACATCGCTAGACCACCATCACCACAAATCGCAATGACCTGTCGCTGTGGAAATGCTTTTTGAATCCCTAAAGCTTGTGGCATTGCATTGGCCATTGTTCCATGTAATAAGCTGGTTAATGTACGGCGCTGGCCATTTACATCAATATGTCGTAATAACCAAATAATCGGTGAACCGCCATCTGCTGTAAAAAAAGCATCGTCATCAGCATACTGATTAATTAGGGAGACTAAGTATTGCGGATGAATCAAGCCCTCTTTACCGACTCGCTCTTCTTTACGTCTTGCTACATCACTTTCTTCTTTTAATACCAAACATTTTTCTAAGAAACTGCTTGATGATTTTTTCTCTAGCAACGGCAGTAACGCATCTAAACTGGGTTTAATATCTCCCACAGCACCAAATGCTATCGGATGGCGTCGACCCAAATGCATCATATCAATATCAATTTGAATGATCTTTGCCTGTTTAGGATAATACTCAGGCCAAGCAAAGTCGGCACCTAACAACAACAAGACTTCACATTCCATAATGGCATGTAATCCTGCTTTGTTGCCAAACATACCATTCATACCCATATTGAAAGGATTTGCGTATTCAATAAAATCTTTTGCTCTTGATGTATGGACAACAGGTGCATTGAGTTGTTCCGCCAATCGCACGACTTGATCATGTGCATGTTCACAACCAATCCCTGCATAGATCGTCACTTTACTATGCTGATTAAGTAACTCTTTAATACGATTGAGCTCTTGCTGTGATGGGGTACAAACAGGTTGGGCCAGTTGTAATTGGTAGGCTAAACCACTTTTTACCTGTTGCCGACTCACATTGACTGGCATAATCACAACCGCTACACCACGTTTACTGATCGCACTCTGACAAGCCAATGTCATAATATGTTGGGTTTGGTTGGCGTCTGTGATTTCTTCACAAAATACAGAACACTGCTTATAAATACTTTTAAAATCGACGTATTGTGGGAAATCGATATAACCTGCTTGATCTGTAGCCAACTGGCTTGCGATCAGAACTACTGGAGAGCGGTTGCGATGTGATTCAAATAAACCATTAATAAAATGTAAACTTCCAGGACCACATGAGCCAGCACAAGCAGTAAGGTGACCACTCATCATGGCATCAGCACCTGCTGCAAAACCACCCACTTCTTCATGCCTGACATGCACCCAAGCAATATTACTCTTCGCTATTGAATCGGTAAAATGATTGAGTGTATCTCCGACGATACCATAACAATGTCTTACACCCGCTTGTTCTAATACTTCAACCATAATATCGGTTACATTCTTCGTCAGCATTTTATTTATCCTGTACTTAGTTTGTGTTATTGCAATTGAATGGTCTTTTTAATAATGAATTTGAGTGTTTATTGAATAATGGATGAATTGAAATCGTTGAATAAGTAAAGTGACTCATCCAAAACAACTCACTAGAAATAGTGATGGAATCATTGGCGAACCCATACAGTCGCTCTGTGATTTTTTGTAAACATATTTTATCGAAATCAACATTAATCTCGATAAATACAGTGTCTTATTTAGACTCTATGCTAAGTAAAGTCTGTTTATAACCTAAACCTCCAGCAAAACCGACCAATTGCCCGCTGGCACCAATCACTCGATGACAAGGTACAATGATTGAAATTGGATTTTTACCATTAGCAGCACCAACAGCACGAACTGCTTTTATATTGCCAATTTGTTCAGCTATCTCTTTATAACTACGTGTTTCACCATATGGAATAGTTTGTAAAGCTTGCCAAACTTGTTGTTGAAATGCAGTCCCAGCAAGATCTAAAGGCAAATCAAAAACCTGACGTTGGCCTTGAAAATATTCATGCAACTGCTGTTCAACTTTTAATAAAATCGGATGAGTTGGGTGTTCAAGTAAACTTGCAAGACGCAATCGTTTAGGATCTTCAGTGTCCCATTTCACTGCAACTAAAGCTTGATTGTGGGCAACTATTTGTAGTTGCCCGACAGGTGAGTCCATATATTTAAAATATAGCTGCATGAGTGCTCGCTTTTGACTGATCTTAAACAGTTATGATGAAGACAATTTCATCAACAGCAAACCAGAGATAATCAACACTGCTGCAAGCATACGCATTGCTGAAGCTGGTTCACCTAAAATAAATATACCCACCAGAAATGAACCAATAGCACCAATACCTGTCCAGATGGTATAAGCCGTACCTAAAGGTAAAGTCTTCATGGCATAAGCCAACAATGCAAAACTTAAAATCATGAAAAAGATGGTGACCACGCTCGGGGTGAGCTTGCTAAACCCATCTGAGAGTTTCATGGAGTATGCCCAAACGATTTCAAAAATACCCGCAAAAATAAGTACGATCCAGGCCATGATACCTTTCCTTCTGTTTATGAAGTCAGGTCGTCCTGACGATTTTTCCCAGTTTGGGGGAGGTCGTTCCTCCTGATGAGAAAATTTAAGTATTGATTAAATTTTAATTAATTTTAGTGTCGATTGTCACATAAGACAAGTGTTTTTACCTTACACTGCCCTCTTCACATCGTGAAGAAGGCAGTCTGTAGGATTAAAACTTTACCCGTAATCCTGCTCCATAGTACCAATCTTTATCAGTCGCTGTTGCCGCCTGCCAAGGTGTTTCTTTTACACCCTTTTTATATTGATAAGATACATCAATAAAAGGCATAAATTTCTTACTTATTTCATATCGCGTTTCAAGTCCTGCTTCAACAGAGCTTAAACCTGATTTTTCAGCAAATTTTGATTGGTCACGCAGTACAATATCAGCCCCAACATAAGGTTGTACGATGAGTTTTTGCGTTAATAAAATATCACGTTCACTATGTAAACTCATACTCCAGCGCTGGTCTTGGCCTGCATAAAGGTATGCTTCTGTTTCAAAGAAATACTGCGCCATACCATAAAGCCCAACTACGGCATCAACCTGATCTTTATCTGTGGTTTTTGCATCGTCATATCGATAACGCACACCCGCCTGCATATCCCAAAAATCAGCTATATTTCGGCTATATAATAGTTCGCTGCTATAACTAGATTGTTCTGACTCGGCCTTTTCATGCGCTGCTCTAAAAAAAATTTTATGGATATCACCACCAAACCAAGTTTCTAACTCTGATTGTACCGCCCCATGACCTGACTTGTTTTGCGTCCATTTACTTTCAATCGTGGTCAATTGATAGTTTTGTCCACCGTGTTCTTTTGCATGCGCTTTATGATCAAAAGCCTCAACGGACTGATCGATCTGGGTATTTGCGATGACGTCATGTTGCTGATGAAGATCCATATCTTGAGCAAAACTCGATGTACTCCACATCAAGCTTGTACTTGCTACAAAAGCAAAATAAAAAGTATTAGTGCGCATGATGGGCTCCTTGCTCCGCTACAGCCTGAGTTACAGGCGTTACAGTTGCCTGGTCGTCAACTTTGGCAACAACCAATTTACTCATCATCCCTGCACTCATGTGATACAGCAAATGGCAATGGATTGCCCATTCTCCGATTTCATCAGCAGTCAAAAGCGCTGTCACGGTTTTACCCGGTGGAACAATCAAGGTATGTTTATTCGGCATATCTTCGCTCGATTGGCCATTTTCAAGCTGCATAAACATGCCATGTAAATGCATAGGGTGCGCCATCATACTGTCGTTGACAAATTTGAGTCGGATTCGCTCACCATATTTCACTTCTAAAGGTTCCATATCGGTAAACTTTTTACCATTAATGGTCCAAATATAGCGCTCCATGGTTCCGCCCAAATGCACCACTAATTCCCGCTCTGCCGCACGTTGATCTTTTTGTGGGGTTAATGATTTTAAATCACTATATTGCAAAGCCTTATGCCCTACTGGTGTAGAAGCATTTGCCCATCCTTGTGGTGGCAACACAGTTGCAGTCGTATTCTGAGCAGCAGCCATACCACTCATCTTAGAATGATCCATGCCACTCATCTTAGAGTGATCCATATCATTCATCTTAGAATGATCCATGCCACTCATTTTAGAATGATCCATATCATTCATGTTTGAATGATCCATGCCACTCATCTTAGAGTGATCCATTCCACCCATCTTAGAGTGATCCATTCCACTCATCTTAGAGTGATCCATACCTGCATGTCCGCCCATATCTTCCATGGTCAAGACAGAACGAGGACGTGCTACAGGCATTTGGATCGGCTGTATTGTTTGAAGCTTTTGGTTTTGCAGAGTTCCAATGGCAAAACCACTACGGTCAATCGATTCTGCTTCAATCTGATAACGCTCAGCTGTTGGCTCAACCAACACATCATATGTTTCTGCTGTACCAATACGGAATTCATCAACACTCACTGGTTTAACAGGCTGACCATCTGCTGCAACCACTGTCATTTTCAGATTTGGAATATTGACATCAAAGAAAGACATTGCAGAAGCATTAATAAAGCGTAATCGAACCTTTTCATTACTGGCAAAACTTCCTGTCCAGTTTTGTTCTGGAGTTTTACCATTGACTAAGAAGGTATAACCTGTGACATCAGACATATCCGTTTTCAGCATGCGCATCTTGTTCCACATACTTCGATCTTGCCAAGCACTTTTAAAACCCTGTTGCTTAAACTGACGGTAGACATCAGACAAAGTTTCACGCTGATCTTGATAATATTCAGCAGATTTTTTCAGGTTCTTCATGATCTGTGCACTGGTGGACTCATGAAAATCAGAGAGCATCACCACATAATCACGCTGTGCAGCTTCATGCTGAGCAAGTGGCATTTTTCCTTTCGGATAAATCACCAATGGTCCATATAAGCCATCTTGTTCTTGGCCTTTAGAATGCGAATGATACCAATAGGTACCGCTTTGCCGTACTTTAAAACGGTAGACAAATTCTGACTGCGGTTTAATACCATTAAAGCCATTGAAACCAGGAACACCATCCATAATTCCAGGCAATAACAAACCATGCCAATGTACAGAAGTATCTTCATTTTTCAGGTTGTTGCGTACTCGAATAACCGCCTCATCACCTTCTTCAAATTCAAGTAAAGGCGCAGGCATTTGACCATTCACAGTCATTCTTAATAAAGGTTTACCTGTGACGTTGACCATGTTTTTATCAATCGTCAGCTGATATTCACGTACTGCTGCAACAACCCAGTTTGAACTGAATAGACATACGCCCAAGACCAGGGCTCTAGGTATAGATATAGACATAACTTAATCCGTAAATATTTAAAAAGGTTAAAAATATTAAATGAACGGATTAAGCACGTGGTGGACGGAGAATCTCTTGATTAAAACCGACGAGATGTTGGGCCTTATATCTACCCAACAGATGATGAGTCATCGGAGAAAAAATTGGCACAGCTAAAGCAACTGCTTGCTGAGTGACAGCCAAATTACTCACTTGACAATAGGCCGCACTACAATCAGCACAGCTTTGCATAGCAGAGCTAAAACTTGTATCACCTGCTTGGCAAATACTGAGTTGACTTACAGCATGTTTAACGGCGTTATGATCCTGATGTTGAGTATTATTATGTTCGCCGTGGGCCTTCTGATCATCTGAATGATGTACTGAACCACTCATCTGCATACAGTGAGCAGATTGATCTAGAGCATTTCCCATAAGCGCATGCATGGGTTGAGAAAATGCATGAGACACAGCACTGCAGCCTATGGCAAAAACCATAAGCACAACAAACCAAGTGTGTTTGCAGTATTGTGTGAAATTCATCAGACATCCAATAACGTTAATCTGGATAGATCAATAAGATCTGCCCCCATACTAAACAAAACTATTTTAACTCTCAACTTTTTTGGGAAAATGTAAAATAAAGCAAACAATAAATTAGTTTAAACATTGACAGCTAAAAATTTTATGGGTTTTACAAGATTCACGAGTTGTTTAAGTTATGAACAAGTTATACATAGGCTTATCAACACAGTTACCCACATAGTTATCGTCAAAGTTATCCACAGGGCATTATGGATATGTCTCCTATAAAAAATACCCGAAATATTTCGGGTATTATTTTTGACTCATTTTTTAAAAATTTGAGAACTTTTTAGTTCAAATGATCAGGTATTCAGTTGACCCACTTGAGCTAATTCTGCACGCATTTGATCAATCACAACTTGATAATCTGGCTGATTAAAAATTGCCGATCCAGCAACAAACATGTCTGCACCCGCTTCTGCGATCTCGCGAATATTGGCAGGACCTACCCCCCCATCAACTTCTAAACGAATATCACGACCCGAAGCATCGATAATTTTTCGTGCTTGACGCAATTTTTCTAAAGTACCAGGAATAAATTTCTGTCCACCAAAACCTGGGTTGACGCTCATAATCAAGATTTGATCTACTTTATCCAACACGTAGTCTAAATGATGTAAAGGTGTCGCAGGGTTAAACACCAAACCCGCTTTTGCCCCACCAGATTTAATCAATTGTAATGAACGATCGATATGATGACTCGCCTCAGGATGGAAAGTAATAATATCTGCACCTGCATCAAGGAAATCCCCAATGATACGATCAACAGGGCTCACCATTAAATGCACATCAATTGGTGCTTTAATGCCATATTTTTTTAATGCTGTACAAATATGTGCACCAAAAGTTAAATTTGGCACATAGTGATTATCCATGACGTCAAAATGCACAACATCAGCTCCAGCTTCAAGTACACGTTCGACATCCTCACCTAAACGAGCAAAGTCTGCAGATAAGATAGAAGGTGCAATGAGATAAGGCTTGGACATGGTTTTCCTGGCGTATGTATAAAAGTGCCTCAGTATAAAACTTTTCACTCTCTTTGTGCAGCCCTACTCCATAAACTGCAATGCTGTGTTTCAGAAATTCTATATATAATAATAGGTTAATTTGTTAGGCTAAAAAGTTATTGTCCTACAGAGTACATGGCATGAAAACAAGCACGCAGATTCACTTAGAACATTCCGATATACAACAAGAGGCTCAGCGCATTGCCAAACGCCTAGTTAACCATTGGAAGCATAAATTCCAAATTGAACAAACAAATGAATACCAACAAATAATTCATATGCCTGAAGCCAGTGTTAGCCTTCAAGCACTACAAAGTGGCCTTCATGTGACGATTGAAACTCAAACAGAAGATTACGCTAAGCTTGAACGAGTGGTATTGGATCATCTTAACCGTATGGCCCACCAAGAGTTTCAAGTTGAGTGGCAACGCCAAGACGGCTAAGCACATATTTGATAGCGAATTTAAAATGCTCATGTCATTGTGACCGACTAGAAATCTTGATTTCTACTTTGGCGACTGAGCTTGCTTCGCCTTAAAGTCCAAAACCATCTGAATCCGATCCTGAGTGATTGGATGGGTGGAAAGTATCTGTGTCCAATTACTGCCTTTAGAGTCTTCTGCACTCTGCTCTTCAAGGCGTTTTAAGAAATTCGCATAATGCATGACATCTATTTTACGTTGTTGCATTTGATTGAGTGCGTATAAGTCAGCGTCTTGCTCAAAATTACGTGAAAACTTTGCTCCAGCCAAAAGCATAGGTATGCTGTTTAATAAATCGGAGCCGTCACCACTAATCATCATGATGACTGCACCTACACCTAAACCTGCAATCGCTTGTTGTAAACTATGGCGATGTTTTAAGTGGCCTTGTTCATGTGCAAGCACGCCTAAAATCTCTTGATCATCTTTCGCCAAGGCCACTAGCTCATCAGTCACAATAATCGTGTTATTCGGTAAGGCTAAGGCATTGGCAGACAGCGCATCGCCCTTTCTAAATAACAATTTAGCAGGTTGATCGGGTTGAATGAGTGCTGCATAAGCCTGCTTGAGTTGTGACTGCCTTGCAGTAGAAAGCTGACTTGGTTGAGTCTGTTCAAAGACATACTGCTCAGATTGCCCCCCGATCTCATTGAGTGTGGATGCAGGCAATTGCATGGCAATATGATATGCGGCAAATGGCACTCCCCAGCGTACGAGGACAAAGATAAAGCCCACCATAAAAATTAAACTGAAAGCAATCAAACTTGGGCTGCGTTCTAAATGCCATATCTTCTGCTGTAGTTTTTGTTGTTTAAGCTTAAACATCTCAGGCAGGTCACGACTTAAAAACTCAATACGAGCATCGTTATTTAGCTCGATTGCGGGATGATTATCACCAATTGCACCTAGGAGTTCCATCTCTTCACGACGTATACGGTGGATGACTTTACGCCCCTCCACCATATAGTGTATTTCAAATTGTTCAGGATCAATCAGTAATAGTTGAGCCTGATGTGGTTTGGCCACAATACCATCATAAAATATCACTTGAACAATTTGCATCAGCTTAAATCCTACAGTTAAAGTGAAATATCAAGATCAAAGATATCTGAGATTTCTTCAGCTATCGCATTATGATCTTTTTGTACCATATTCAACATTTGGTCTGGATCATCTTCTAAATATAAACACAGTGACTCTACTTGATAACGATGTAAACGGATGGCTGCCCAAGGTGTTAATAAGCCAAAGCTTAGCATCCGTGCCACCCAGTTGGTCGCTAAAATCCAACTATAGCGCCACTGATTACATTCGGTTTTAAAGCGACTATTGCCCACCTTTATATGATTCCAAGTCGCAATATAAATTCGTGCCAATATCAGTGGTCCTACAATCACAATAAAAGCAAAATAAATCAGGACCATCATCGTGATGACATCTTCATTCATACCACTAAAACTTGCGCCAATCCCAAAAAAGATCAGAACAACGAACATCACGATAGCAATGCCCAGTGGTACATAGACTGCACTCATATAATGAAACCAATCATTATCCAGTTTAAATTGCAGTTGCCCCGCATAAAGATGATCAAAACAGTAGCGCTTATATAACCAAATAGTGACGGGTGCAAATAAGCCTAATGTAACTATGGTAATCAAGATTGCGAGGACAAATTGTCCATAGACACGACGTGTAGTACCTGAAAAATAAAAACGACTATTCCCCAATTTACTATTACGTGCCGTAAAACGCATGGTAGCGCGTAGTAGCCAAGGCATAGCCAAATAAAGAATCACCACACCATAAGGAGCAAGTCGAGGTGACCAATAGCCTAATGAGCTCGCACCCAGCCAAACACCGATTGCAATTAAACGCCCCACCAAGATTTTTTTGGGAATACCGGTAAAGTCAAAACGACGTTGAGCAAATTCAGTATTTTGATAAAAATAACGTAAACGTCGTACTTTTGCCCAAGGTGAGTAAAGGCTCAACGTGATAATGGTTAAGATAATATTGACGATCCAAATTCCAAAATACTCTGAAGCATTGCCATGAAATTTAAAACGATAGACAGGTGGTGCTGAAGGAGAACCGAAAGGACTCATCCCCAAAGGGGGTAGTGCTGAAGGTAAATTGGGCGGCTGTGTTGCCGCCTGATCATGTATGTGTTGCTGCATGCAGTGTCCTGTATAAACCCAGTACAACCGTTGCTGATCAACACGTTACTGGATTTATCCCCGTAAAATTCGAGCATGAAAGGCAATATGACTTTCAATATAGCTCGCTATAAAGTAATAACTATGGTCAAAGCCCTCACGCATATTGAGTGTGAGTGGATAGTTTTTTTCTACGCAAACCTGATGAAGTAATTCAGGTTTAAGTTGTTCTTGTAAAAAGCTATCTGCAGTACCTTGATCAATCAAGAGCGGCAATTGTACTTGACAAGTTTTCACCAATTCAACAGCATCATATGCTTTCCAAGTCTGTTGATCTGCACCTAAATAGGCTGTAAATGCCTGTATGCCCCATGGTACTTGGCTTGGCGATACAATTGGAGAAAATGCAGAAATGCTGTGATATAGTTCAGGATTTTTTAATCCAATAACCAAAGCACCATGACCACCCATACTATGGCCCATAATGCTCTGTTTACCATTTGTAGAAAAATGCTGATCAATCAATTGTCTCAGCTCATGCACAATATAGTCGTACATCTGATAATGCTTAGACCATGGTGCTTGCGTCGCGTTGAGATAAAAACCGGCCCCTTGTCCTAAATCATAAGCAGCATCGTCAGCGACATCAGCACCACGTGGACTGGTATCTGGCGCAACAATGATCACCTTATGCTCAGAAGCATATTTTTGTGCACCGGCCTTGGTTATAAAATTTTGTTCATTACAGGTCAAACCCGAAAGCCAGTAGATGACTGGTAACTTTTCATGTTCTTCATGTGCGGGTACAAAGATTGAAAAATTCATTGAACATTTCAATACTTCCGACAGATGTTTATACACCAGCTGTACACCTGAAAAGCAGTTATGTTGTTCAATTTTTTCCATTGCTCTCATCTCTTATGGCTGTGCTGTCTGTATAGTTTGCACTGGTGTTATTTGTTCTGTTGCTGTAGTGATTGCTGTTTTTTGAGGAAAGAGATGTTGCTCTAACTGAGGCAACATTAACTCCATATTTTTACCAATCACCCACTGTGGCTCTGAGGGTTCAAAACCTTGTGCACTTTCCCATTTCGCCACAGTTTCAGACGCTTGCTTGAAACTGGCTTTGAGTGAGGTATTATCTCGCATCGCCATTTCAAAAAGCGCACGGCCAAAATACGTATAATCCGCTTCATTTGAACAGCCAAATGAAGCACGGTCTGCTGCTGAAGCAGTAATAATCAATGTATCTGGTGACTGTAATGCAGGTATAAAACTTCCTGAATAACATGCAGAAATTACAATAACTTTCCAACGAATGCGTGACTTATCAAGCACATCACGCAACCATTTTGGATCAACATCATCAAGATCAATCGGGTCATTGCTCAGTTCAAACTGATTGGCCAAACCATGCGATGTCATATATAAAAAGAGCACATCACTTTCTGGATTCATTTGTTGGCCAATACGATTTAATGCCTGTTCAATGCTGGTCTTGGAGGCAATAGGTGCTTCAGTCCATGTATCGGGATTATTTACCAATTCAACAGAACGCCCTAAAGTGGCAAAACGTGTATCAAATTGTTGTTTGATTCGTTCAATTTCTATTTTAAAAACATCCTGATAGCCAGCTCCTGCTACACCAAGAAAATACCATTTAGTTTGTGCGAACTCACCTAACTGTACTTGTTCCAATTCAGTATTTAACAACCTGCTTTGCGCATAAAAAGCTTTTTCTGAAATACTCGGTTGTGTAGTGATTGTTTTAAAAATTGGTTGATCCCGCGCTGAGGTTTGCCACACCATCAAGGTAATCAAAGTACCCACCATGATCAGCGCACGCTCCCACCACGGCCATTGTAATTCACGTGCAAATACCCAAACTACGGCCAAACTCTGCCAAACAAAGAACAGCATAAAGACCAGTGGTAAATAATCGTAAAAAAACTCAGGAAGGAGGTCTAAAACCAAGAGATATTGAATAATGCTTTGCAGTATCGCAATGTGTGTATCAAGCACAAGCCAGAGTATTGCAGGGACTAACATAAGCCGTGCGTTATTGACACGTTGTGATAAAAATATCCCAACAATCAGAGCAATAAACGGCCACAATGCATAACTGACTAAACCTTGTTGGTTAAAATAACCTTGAGTACCTGTAGACAGCCAACTAAATAATGTATTGGCTGCGCCCCCCAAAATCCCCCAAAACAATAACTGTACGATAGACGGTCGCACAATTTGCAGTGATTTTCTTGAGCCTAAAAATAACCATAAACCAGCACGTTGGTTACTGTTTAAATCATGCCAAAAATTAATTGAGGGTTTGAGATCGATCATAGATTTTTCAGTTAAGGCCTAAGGCTTCTCTTCATATTTTGACTCATGTAAACATGAACCGAAACACACAATGCATCTACTATATAACAATTTTTCAGAAGATTTTGAAGCATTTAATGACATTATGTACTTTACTTAAAGTATGCATCAAAACGACACGCATCACCTAACCATTGATGATCTGGTGTAACATCTGCCAAATTCACTGCTAATCGTGGACGTTTAACAACAACACGCTTGGCAATCTGACGTGCAGGTTCTAAAAGGCTATCTCCTAGATCCATATGCCCATCATCTGCGAGCAACAAATGCAACAACTGCATTTGTTTTTTTACTAAGGCTTGCTTTTTATTACTATTTTGATCGCGCTGAGGGAACATCGGATCAAGATAAACCACATCAACCTGTATTTGTTCGCTCACACACTGTTCTAAATACTCTTGTGAATCTGCAAAAACCAGACTCATTCGAGCTGCTGTCTCTGCCAAATATGGATCTTGAGCAGCCTGTGCCTGAGCAGCTTCGAGTAGAGTCAGTAAAATCGGATGACGTTCCACCAAAATTACCTCAGCCCCCAAATGTGCCATCAACAAACTGTCGTGCCCCAAACCTGCAGTTGCATCAATCAACTTGGGTTTTTCAGCCAACTGACAAGCACGAGCCAATAACTCTGACTTTAAACTGGCGCGTTTTAAACGAGACGTTTCACCGCGCCAATCTGGCTGCATCTTCATGCCTTCAGCAGACAACCACAAACCTTCATGATCTAAACACAAAGCCAGTTCTGGGTGTTGACGTAAAAATCGAGCATTCAACTGCTCGATTTCAACACATTCAGTGGATACACCACGCTCAGCCAATACCGTCTGATAAGACTGTGCTTGCGTGGTATATTCAGCTGTAGCAAATAAGCGAATTTCGCTTACCATAATTTCCAGCCTGTTAATGCAAATAATAAAATAATCAACCCAGATACAATGCGGTACCAGGCAAACACCATAAAGTCACGTTTTGCCACATAGGCAACTAATACACGAATCAGCACCAGCGCAGACACAAAAGAGACTAAAGTACCAAAGGCCAAAACCATCCAGTCTTGCTCAGTTGTAAACACATGGTAACTTTGGTAAAGATCAAGCAAGCCCGCCCCAACAATGACAGGAATACCCAAGAAAAAAGAAAACTCAGTTGCCGCTTTACGTGATACGCCAAGCATCATTGCGCCAATAATCGTAGCGCCCGAACGTGATGTTCCCGGAATCAATGCCAAAACTTGAATTAAACCAATATAAATCGCTTCTTTAATTGTAATATTATCAACTTCTTCAGCATGAATTTGACGTGGATTTTTTTCCACCCACCAAATAATCAAACCGCCGACAATCAAGCCAATAGCAACTGAAATATCATTAAACAATAGTCCCTTGACAGTTTGACCAAAGGTCAACCCGACCAACATAATTGGAATCGATGCCAAGATCAGGCTAATACCCAAATGCCGCCCTTTCTTCTCTCCAGTGACTAAGCCTGTTGCTGCGCCCCAAAGCTTGCCCCAGTATTCATATATGACTGCTGCAATTGCACCAACCTGAATTGCAACAACAAAAACATCACTTTTTTCTTTAGTCCAGAAATTCATTAACTCCGAAGCTAAGATCAAATGTCCGGTGCTTGAAATGGGTAGAAATTCTGTAATACCTTCTACGATACCCATTACAGCGGCTTGAATGAACAATAAAAAATCCATGATTTTTCCTATTTAGATGCTTTGCCTTGTTCTGAAATTTTTTTCCAAGCATTTTCACGTAAATAAACAGGTAATGCATGTTCTGCATCAACCCATAGTTGTTGTTCTGCCATCACTCGAGCAATTGCCGCAATATCTAAAGCATCAGCATGAATCACTAAATCAGTATTGGCTTGGGCTTCTAGTAAATGTGCACCAGACCCCACTGCTGTATATTTTTTATAGCTTGCGGCTTGGTCATAACTCAGCATACGCTCGTCATCAACGGCTTGCATGATCTCTTGCTCAAGTTTAAAACTGGCAATGTACACTTCATTCATACGAGCATCGAGTACCGCAGTCACTTCAGTTAAACCTAAATGACGATAAGCTGCTTGTGCAAGGGCCTGTAAAGTCGATACCGCAATTACAGGAGTATCGTTTGCCCACGCCAAAGCCTGACAAACTGCAGCATTGATTCGCACGCCACTAAATGAGCCTGGACCACGACTAAATGCAATTGCTGTCAAAGCAGCACAATCCACACCCGCCTCATTCAAAGCTTGATCGATCATGGGAAGTATTGTCTGCGTTTGAGCTTTAGCACGCTGATCTAGTTGAAAAAATAATGTCTGTGTTGCATCGACCAATGCCACAGAACATTGCTCATTGGCGGTTTCCAATGCCAGCAATTTCATGCACAAGCTACCCTATGTAAATTTGCGACTATTCTACTCCACTGCTATGCAGATCGCGAGAGCAGATCTATAGTAAATCTAGTCCAAATCACGATTTATAAACAATGAGCTTAATTTACTTAATCTGTTCGCTCTCATCAAAACGATAAGGGACTAATGCGACAAAATGAGGAAAATGTTCTGCATAATGTAGTGCGCTTTGTTTCAATTTTACTTCCGCATCTGCATCTAAGGTACGAATAACCTTGGCAGGAGAGCCCACAACAAGTGAGTTATCTGGAATCACTTTACCCTCAGGCACCAAAGCATTGGCTCCAATAATACAGTTTTTACCAATTACCGCATTGTTAAGTATCACCGCATTAATGCCAATGAGACTGTTATCCCCAATACTACAGCCATGTATCGTTGCTTGATGGCCTATAGTGACATAATCGCCAATACGCACATCGATTCCAGCATCAGTATGAATTACTGCATTTTCTTGGACATTACTATAATCACCAATTTGGATCAGACTATTGTCACCCCTAACCACGGCGCCAAACCAAATACTGACTTTACTGCCCAATTCAACTTGCCCAATCACTGTCGCATTATCTGCAATCCAACCATCCCATGGTTGCACCCGTGTACGGGGTGAATGGCCCTTAAATGTATACATCATGGTGATAACATCCTCATTACTTGCACGTTAAAGCTTATTACTTTGGAAGTAGATTAATCTGTGTTGCATCAATTTTTGCTGTTTCAATAGTTGTCGCGTCGATCAGCATAGGCCATGATTTTTGCACATTAAACCCATACTGGAATAGCGAAATTAAAATCCGTGCAGTTAATCCCCAAATCACCTCATTTTCAATTTGAAAACTTGGGAAGTACAAAGACTGCTGTGCATACTGTACCTTATGCGGTTCAGGTTGAGTCACCATAAGCTGTTGTAGGGATGCAAAGAAGATACGATCAATCTCTGTAGGTTGCGGCACAAGTTGAATTTCAGCTGGAATAATCCCAACGATTGGTTTCACTGTAAGACCATTACGCACTTTTTCCATAGGCAGATCGCCCACGACTTTTACATCAAAAGGATTCAATGCCGTTTCTTCCCAAGCCTCGCGTAAGGCGGCTGCAATATCACTGGTATCAGTAGGGTCACGTTTTCCACCAGGGAAAGCAACCTCTCCTGCATGAGAGTTCATATTGAGCGCGCGTCGGGTAAGTAATACTTTGGGATCTTCTTCTTGCGTAATCGCAATCAATACAGCTGCTTGCGCATCTTGCTTACGCTTCGCAAAACGCAACTGTTGTTCGAGTTGCTGTATCAACTTTGGATTTTCCATTTTAATTCAATTATTTTCCTATTTGTTTTAGCTCTAATATATATGAAAAACCAGACAGAGAGGGAGAATTGATGCGTCAAAGACAAAATTCAGTTATGCTCAAGTTCACCTCTCATTTTTGTCGATACTTATGAGCTTCTGTACTGCCTGCGGTCAAAAAACACAAGAACAAATTCCATTAGGTGATCACCAACTTAGGGCGGTGTGTAATCATTGTGGCACTGTTCATTATGTAAATCCTAAAGTCATTTGCGGTGCCTTAGTTTTACACCAAAATAAAGTCTTGTTATGCCGCCGCGCAATTGAACCACGTTATGGTTTATGGACATTACCGGCAGGTTATATGGAGCTTTTTGAGACCATGGAACAAGGTGCTGCACGTGAAACTCAAGAAGAAGCTGAAGCTGAAGTCGCGATCGAACAACTTTACTGTATGTATAATATTCCGCGTATTGGACAAATCTATGTTTTATTCAAAGCGCATTTAGCTGATGGAAAATTTGGTGCAGGCCCAGAAACAATTGAATCTCGCCTTTTTAGCGAAGAAGAAATACCTTGGGATCAACTGGCCTTCCCAAGTGTAGAACGTACTTTGCGACACTATTTTGCTGATCGACCACACAATAACTTTCCAATGCATCTAGAAACCATTGGTACTCGTTTGGATCATACCGGCTAAGTTTCCTGAGCTGCGCATGGCTGATACAAAAAAGCTGAATGATGACTCATTCAGCTTTTTAATTTAGGGCTTAAGTCAACTTAACGCTTTTTCTTGATCTGATAACAGCTTGCCAGATTAATACTCAGCCCACCCCCCATATTTTTCACCAACTCTTTTTGTGCCTCGGTCACTTGATCTTTATTATTGTTGTTATAAACCAATTGCATTGTGGCATACATATTGCCCCAAGTTGCTTCAGTAGAACCATTTTGACCCCAACCATGAATATTAATACCTCGACTCACATCTGGGTTGACCAGCAAGTTTTGTAAGTTAATTCGCAGTCCTCCCGAGGTGAAACCAATAGAATTCTTACCGTCATTACTCTCTCTAGTGGCCGCTGTATTATTGTAGGTGTTTGAACGAGAAGAATTATTATTCGGTGAAAGAATAAAGGTTTCATTCAAGCCCATGATTGCACCATCAAGTGGAGCAAAAATTGGATCAGCGAGAATCATACGAAGTGTTAATGATTTATCTGTCAAAGCATAGTTAGCAGCACCTGTTGTCCCGATGCGGTATTGTTGCACGCCGTAATCATCGATATAGGTACTGGTATTGATACTTGGACATTGCTCAGAATACAGTTCATTCGCTGTGCGGTTACTACGAATGTCACCATTTTCATCAATCACGATACCGACCTTAACAGGTGGACGTCTTTTATCATCATCGAAAGAAAAAGATAAAGTGGCATAAAGCGGGAAAATATAATCCTCACCAGATTTTACTTTAGCCTCACTCTTAAACACGCGTTTGTCTAAATAAGTCGCCGGGTTAGATTTAAAGATATCGATCTGGCCTTTAAAGCGCTCTCCATTTAAAACCTGATCCCAAGCCCCGTATACCTTTGGATCTTGAGGTGGTTTACTATCCCCTGTTGCACGCTTATAAACATATTCATTGCCTGGAACAGTATTATTGTTGAAAAACTGACCTTGATTGATTTGTAAATAATTATCAGGTCTGTTGCTTTGTGTAAAACGTAATGGCTGTGTGATCTTATTACTAAAGGTATTTACCCAGCCCTGCTGTGCCGTAGCACTGAGTTTCTCAGGAGCAAACTGCGAGATGAGCAATATACGTTTAAACTGCTCCTCTGTCACACCTTCAGGTACCTTTGGCGTACCAGCCCATAACACGGTATAACCCAGCGTATGGCCATCGCGCGTATTTAACAAATAAAGATTCGCAAGTGCTTCTTTATTTGGATTGGTCTCACTTTTACCATGAAACCCTCTTACATCAATTGAACCAATAATAAACGGTACCATGTTGGCTGAATAGATATTCACTTTAGTCAAATTCATCAGTTCTAGAGCTGATGCTTCAGCTTGAGCTTCACTGATCTGACTAATATTGACCCATGGCTGGAGTTTCGAAACATAACTACCATCGAGGAAATCTTTTACCCCAACTGATGCGGTTAAATCAGCGAGCTTTTTCTTATGTTCTGCATCAAGTGTAATCGGCTGAATATCGCCAATTTGGTTAGCGCCTTGCTCTACACCAAGTGCTTGAAACATTCGGATTAAAGCAACAAGTACTCTAAATGTTTCATCGCTTTGCTCAGTTTTAACCAAATCTTTACCCGTCATAGCGGCTGCAATATGCATCAAGCTAATTTGAGTCGGTTGGCCAAGTGCATAACGAGGATTGAGTTTAGATAGGTCGATATCACCTAAAATGATTTTGGGCTGACTGGCTGTCGATTGCAAAGTAAATTTAACAGTATCACCAGCGCGGCAACCACCTAAAGCCACATTTTTATCAAGTGCAGTTTCAAAGTGATTCACCGTATCTTTCTGACAATCAAAATCTAGACCAGCAACTGGATAGTCAATCACAAAATTTTGGCAACGTTGATCCGTGTCATAACAACCATTGGTATAATTCACCAATTCTGGTTCAGGTCTTTCATTAATTGAGGCGCTATCACCCCCACATGCACTGAGTAAAGACAATATGCCTAGACTTAAAACACTGGGTACGACCTTTTTTATCTTTACGTTCATATTTTACTCGTCATAACTTATTCAATTACAGTTAGCTTAATTTGTCCCTGATTTGACAAAGCCATCCCTTCTACATCTAATGCACTTTCAAGTGGTGTCATAAATAGATAAACCGCATGTTCTGGTTTACGCAGCACGCCTTCCATATGTGCTTGATGAATAGCATTCTCTTCAACTTTTGCTGTTTTAAAGCCACTCACTCCCTCAATCACACAGCCCTTTTCATCCAGAAAAACAACAAAGGGCCAATAGTACTGTGGTGATTTTTTTGAAGAAGCATATGAGGTTAATAAAATGTTATGTACAGAATGCTCAAGCTTGGCCACCTCATAAGCAAACTTTTCTTTAATCGGTGCAACCGGCCAATAGCCAACCTCACTATTTTTTGCTCCAAGTGTCTTTGCCTTTGTCAGCTTACTGCCTTGAAAACAACTTTGTTCCAGTGCAGCAACCACATCTTCTTGTGCAAGACGCTGATAATTTACAGATAAGACTACAGCCTCCGCTGACTCATCTGTTTTTTTCCATAAACGATCCAAGAATGACTTAGAAACCCCTTTTTCACGTTCTACAGTGTGGATATTGTGCCCACCCCCAGAACTTACTTCAGGCATCACATAAAAACGCTTTTTGCCCTCAATGTTAAACTCACGCTCTTCTAAATATTCGCTATTTACATACTGCACACCATCAATTTCAACGACAGCACTGCGTGTTTCTGGCGTAACTGAGGGCTGCGTTGCTGGCTCAGCCTGACTCACTTTAGCAACTGACTCTTGAGTTGTGCCGATCGGTAGAGCCACTTTGGGGGCTTCTTCAACGATTTTGGGCTGTGTGGTGATAGGTGCTGTTGACTTCACATCACTAGGCAGCATCTGTTGTGGGTTTGCTTTATTGTCTATTTGATGAGACTTAATTTGAGGCGAATGTTGCAGCTGATCAGGCACGATTTGAGATCGCTCAGGCTGAGTGATTGTGCCTTGATTTTTTTCGAGTGGAACCACTTTAACTGTGTCTGTTTTCACGTGATTAATTTCAGCTTTAGGCTGAGAAATAGCTGCTTTCTCAACGGGAAGCTTGGGTGCTTCAGTTAACTTTGTGTTCTCAACTCTTGGTTCTGCATGGCTTGTTTTTTCAATACTCGACTTTTCGATCACCACTGGATCAGGAGCAGAGTCTCCGGTATTACCCTGAGTTTGAGCAGGCGCAGTTGTATTGGGGCTGACCTTCATCTGCTGTGTTTTACGCTGATCCTGAATCACGATTGGTCGACCATCAGGCCCTATAACCGTATAGAAGTTAGCAAAACTAGGAGCAGACCAGCTATATAGTCCAACACTTCCTAACATCATCAGTTTTGCCAACCACGGTATTTTTCTGAGCATCCTTACCACCGTTTTCTATAGTTCAAACCAACAATAGTTACTTTGGTATTGGTTTTAATATCCATCCCCGCATAAGGATTTAAAATGATGTTACCCACACCTGTTTGATTGGCCATATCACTGGTATTTGCTGGAATATTATCGCGGCTTCTTAAAAAGCCTACTGATAGATCTACATCAGTATCTTCATCCCAGCGATAGCTCATTCCCATACCAAATAACTGAGCATTGTTAATCGGAATCATTGGATTACGTTTACCATCAGGAATAGAGCTGGTTCTTGGCTCGTAGCCCATACGTAGTTTTAAACGATCGGTCGCAGAATACTCTAAGCCAATCCCCCAGTTCCATGGCGATTGAAACCCAAGCGGTAAGGCAATCGTAGTATCAGTCACATTATTTGATAAGAGCTTCGCAATTTGTAACATGGTAATCTGACGGTCAAACTCAAAACGAAAATCTTCCCACGCTTTAAAGTCTGTCCACCCGACATCGACGTTCACTTGCAATTTAGGCAAAATCTTATATTTAATCCCGGCTTGAATGTGTGCAGGGTATTCTAAATTCATCGACATTAGCCCAGATTCAGTCGCTGGAACTCGTCCAGGAAAACCCATAATCGCAGCTAGAATCTGTCCAGAGGCTGAAGAGTTCATCCCCTTCATTAACTCACGGATCGAGTTACCATTATCAATGAAATACTTTCCTTTTAAGCGCATTTTTGCACCGCTTTGGTAGACGATACCAAAGCCAAAGTCATCATTAGGTTCCCACAACAAACCTAAGTTATAGCTCGGTGATAAAGTCTGCTCCATGGCAACTTCCATACCACCTTGCTTTGAAAAAGGATTCATGCCTTCTTGGGTATTACAGATACCGAATAACAATAAGTCTGTGAAAAAGTTTGAGTTACCTCGAAAAGGCTCACAAATTGCTTCGTCAACCATTCGTAACATCCCAATCATTTCATTGGGAAAACGTAAATCCGTCTTCAAGGCCACAGCTTGGTAAGACATACCAATCGATGCACCTATCGATAATTCGTCATTAATCTGATAGGCAATCGAGGGCGATAAATAAGTGATCCGCTCAATGGCAACCTTTTGCCCCATATAGTTACCGGGATTACCATCGTTGGAACCAAAACCTGCCACCATCGGCGCATAAACGGCTGTCGCATAAGTTAATTTTGAACCCGGTGGGTTATAAGAGACACCGCCTGCGGGTGCAATAACTGGAATCCCCTCACCAAAGTCCACCATTTTCTTTAAGAACGGCAGATATAAACTTGCATACTCGACATCTCCGCGTACAGGCCCCTTAAAATCTGTACATAAACCTGATGGATTATCAGGGCTATCATTACACACTAAAGGATCGTCGGAGTAACCGAATACGTTATATCCAGCAGGAGCTGAAAATTCCTTTTGAATATCAAAGTTTGCCACAATACCTTGTACATCGGTTTGCAGCCCTTTCAATTTCGTTAAACCCGCTGGGTTAAAGTGAATTGCACTAATACCCGGTGGATCGGCGGTGACCGCATTTCCCATTGTGAGAGAACGAATATCAACCGATAAATTTAGACCTAACTGAGCAAAAACAGAGCCACTACTGCCCATACACAGCAAAGCAGCAACCAGCGGTCGTAAAGCAAGAGACTTCATCACACACCGCCTTTATCTCGATTTTTTCTTACCTAAACCAAGAATGTCTAGAGGGAAAGATAAACCTAGAGAAATATCCGGTGAGTCCTCAGTTAAACCGATACCCACTGTACCATTGACAATCGTTTCAGGTGAAACACGTACACCCAAAGCAATGGCTAACATTGCGCTACTTTGATCGGCAGCTTTATAGTATTCACCGCTTTTATAGGTAAATTTGGTATTGGTATTAAAGCTTTGTTGATAAGACATGGTCATTGAAACATCGTAGTTAAACGAGTAGGCAAAACCAAAAGAAAAACCGCCTGTAATCCCAGGCTCAAAGGTATCTAAAATACGCGTTCCACGTGCTTGATTTAAACCAGTTTCTTTAAAACCATAGTTTGCTGACATTGAGGCAAAGAGTACAACGGGGTCAATATATTTACGTGTGCTGGCACCAACACCCACCGAGTAATACCCTTTACCCGTAGACAGATCTTTCTGAGGATTGATCTCATAAGGACTGTCACCAGTTTTCGTTGACAAAGTTCCCGATAAAATTAAAGGTAAACGACCTGCTTTTAACGGAAAGGGTTCCCAACGTGCACCCAGACTTAAGTCGCCTAAACCTGCAGCTGTAGTATCCTTACGACTATCAGACTTGGCCACCAAAGGTAAAGATGCCGTCAACGTTAAGTTGTCTCTTAAGCCATATTGACCAGTAAAGGTGTTGGTAATGGTATGTGTTGCATCTTCTTCAACACGCAATTGATAAAGGCGACCCTCATCCATTGAGGCATCAATAACGGTATCGCGATAATAGGTATAGTCTAGATCGTAGTAAGTTGAAATATCACCTTTTTTGATCAATGAATATTGTCTTTCACTCGAAGTAAAAACCTCTTGTAAATTCGTTTCAGAGGTCGCATCACCTTCTTGTTTATTCAGTGCCTGACTGACATCATCTGCTTGTACTGCTTTCTTTGGCTCAGTCTCTGCAGCTGAATTCTCTTGTTCATCTGCTGCATGGACCATTGATATTGCAGCACAAACATGAAGTGCAACTAGGCTTTTTTTCATCCATTGATTCATCATTCACTTACTTCCATCTGATTGATTTCAAAAATATTTAGGAATTATTTACGTTTATAATAAAGGCGCATATAGCTTCTTACAGGTTCATTATAGGTATCCGAATTTTTATCTTTATCTATAATTAAACGCATGGTTGAAGCCCGATCTGCGATCTTGTTGACATAGTCTGTATTCAGTTGTGCATCGACAAAGGCAAAACGATTGACTGTTGCATCATCAACATGCCTTAAGTCCTTTTCATCAAGTGCTAAAAGAGACTTCTGTTGACCAAGCGGCACATTAATTAAAAATAACGTGTTATTTTCCCAAACTTCTTTGAAACGTTCTTCGTCAAAACTAATATTACCAAGTGCAGGGTCAGCGACATAAACACGACCATCTTTATAAGCTTTAAATACTACAAAATGCTTAAAACCCGCATAACTAATCGGAACGATTGCGGGTTGAGTCTGTTCAATTAGATCTTTGAATTCACCACGATAACCACCACTTTCAAAACCTATGGCGGTGACAAATCTTTTCATGTCCAATAAAGAAAAACTGCGTCGTTCAACGATACGCTCATACTCACCATAACGTAGCAAGCCCTCCATGGTTTGTAATTCAGTTAAGTTTGTTCCAACATGACCATTCAATAGCGTCGTCAATGCTGCTGAACCACAGCTATAATCATAGGCTTGCCGCACGATACCGCGGAATTGGTCTTCGACTGCAGGTTTAATACTCACCACTTCACGATGTTGCCGACCAAAAGACTTTTCTCTAGGATCAGCAATTTCAGTGTAATGAACTGCATCAGTGGGTTGAGGCTTAACCTCAAGGGCATGACTAGCAAAATAATAAATTAATGCCGATCCTAAAGTTATTTCTATCATATAAGTGAAATTCTACTGCTGACGATGATTGTTTTATTGAATACATCAACTGGTTTAAATCCTTAATCTCCCTGACTTAAGATTGTCTTTTAATCGCCTTGTTGTGAGCTCTGCAGGTATCCGTATGCATTGTGAGCAAATTGGCGTTTTCTTTGATGTGTAAATTAAAACTACAATTACACTATACTTAATGTACACATATTTGTGACTTAATCCATCATTTTGTTTATATTTTTATTATTTTTGATAAAGATAAAACGCGTGCGAAAACACGCGTTTTTGATGATGGTGTATTAGTGACCAGAAACAGTAATTGTTGCACCTGGGCCAGCAGCATTACTAATTTGTAAACCGCTAACTTGAATATCACCAATTGATTTAGACGCAGTTGAGCCTAATTTCACTGATTGAACATATACATCTGTTTTATTTTGAAGCGCAGTCAGTTTCAAACCATTCGTCGTTACAGCAACGTCAGTTTTCAAACTAAGATCACCTGAGTCTGTATCATTAACTTTGATTTTACCCAAGATAATCGAACCGCCACCACCAGCAGAAGCATCTTTTAAGCTGAGGTTGTTGATTTCCAAACCACCAATCATAGAACCATCAAGTTTAATCATGGCACCTTGTGGTGTGTTACCCAATTGAATATTCGCAGTTGTTGCACCAGTTTTCAAAGATAGTTGGTCTAAAATTACAGCTTCACTTTCCCCAACTTTCATTAAACTTGTCGTCGCATCTTTAGTCGCATTATTGACTTTTACGCCATCAAGTTCGATGTTTAACCCTGTTACCGCCGCACCAATATTAATAAATGGTGACTTTCCATCTTTACCGCCATCTGTATCAATCGTGATATCAGCGAAATTACCCGATGCAAGTGCAGATGCTGTATTTGTAGTCAGTTTAAGATTTGAAATGGTGATTGCACCAGCGCCATTGGTTCCACCAGTAATAACTGCTGTTGAACCTGGCATAGTTGCCTGATCACTAAGACCATCACCATCAAAAACATGTAGTTTATCTATTTTGATCTCAGAAATGCCGATCCCTAGACTGATACCATCCTGGCCAGTGGTCGCACTTAACGCAGCGTCATCCATTTGTTGTAACGCCATTGCATGTGTGCTGATTAACACAGCTGAAGCAACTAAAGTTAGATTCGAAAGCAATTTCATACGTTTTCTCCCAAAAACCCTTTTCATTGTTTACTACTATCCGTAGTGTCCTTGTTGCGGTTTTTTGTTTTTTAATTAAGCATAATGCAAAAAGTACATTTTTTGCACACTAGTTCAAGCTTTAACAACTTAACCTTTTGTTGTTTTCTGTTCAACATTTCAGGGCAATAAATTGACCAAAACCCGATAAACGGTAAATGCACAACCCCAGCATGAACTGTAGTAAAATAGCGTAACCTAAATTTTGTTGTTTGCAATGTCCACTAAACCAATATTTCATGATTTTTTTGTCAATTCGGAAATCAGTGCCTCTTTCATTTTACAAACACTTAACACCCTACAGGGTTGTGTCTACTTGAGTGATAACAACCAACCATGTATTGGCTTCCTACCTGAACGTTATGTATTATTTAAAAGTGGAAAATGGCAGAATTTTCAAAAAACTGGTTTTAATGTCTATCAAGAGGTTATTCAGGCTGTTGAACTCAGCACTTTATTTCCAATCACCACCCCAACTGTAAGTACAGCAACTTCAGGTTTTCAAGGTGGTTATATTGGTTTTATTGACTACAATTTTGCAGCCTCGCAATTCACTCTCAGCCCTGGGCTTGATCAACCACAAGTTTATCTAGGTTGTTATCAAAACTATCTACGACTTGAACAAGATCAGTGGATATTTTATAGCCACAATGAACCTGCACAGGCTCAACAAGATTTACTACAATTACAACGCCTGCTCAAACAATATGATCCTGATCCTATGGCAAAAAGCTCAGGCTTTCATTTAACCCAAGCATGCCAAGCGCGCTGGTCTAAGACCGAATATCAACAGGCCTTTCAACGTATTCAAGACTATATTGTTGCTGGTGATTGCTATCAAATCAATTTGACCCAAACATTTACTGCAAAAGCAGAAGGTGCGCTGATTGATACAGCAGAACAATTTTGGCAACTGACAGAGGCCCCTTACTCAGGATATTTAAAAGTTGATGATTTTGAATTGCTCAGTTGTTCACCTGAGTTGTTTATTGAATTTTCAGCTCAACGACAGCTTATTACCAAGCCCATTAAAGGCACAATGCCTCGTGATACTGACCCAGTACAAGATCAACTAAATAAACAAAAGCTGATTGATTCACCTAAAGATCAGGCCGAAAATTTAATGATTGTCGATTTACTGCGTAATGACCTTAGCGTTTATGCAGAAACTGGATCGGTAAAAACCCCTCAGCTCTTCGCCATTGAATCTTTTAATCAAGTACACCACATGGTCAGTGAAATCCACGCGACCCTCAAAACTGAAATTAATCCATTACAGCTATTACTTTCAGCATTACCTGGTGGTTCGATTACAGGTGCTCCCAAAATACGAGCAATGCAAATCATTGAGGAACTTGAAGCAGCCCCACGGGGTGCATACTGTGGAAGCTTGGGTTATTTTAACTTTGATGGAACAGGCGCATGGAATATCCTCATTCGCTCGATCCAAAAGTATCAAAACCAATTAAGCATATGGGCAGGTGGAGGCATCACGATCGCGTCTGATTGTGATGCTGAATATCAGGAGTGTTTAGATAAGGTATCTGCCATGATTGAACTGATCAATACATGGCAGAGTCAAGACCACTAAGCGAGGATCGCTTTTAAGCTATCGAGCAAACGTTGATTCTGTTCATCCGTACCAACCGTAATACGAAGATGTTGATCAATTCGTGCTTTATTGAAATAACGCACGATAATCCCCTGCTCACGTAAAGCTTGTGCTAGCTGTGCTGCCTCACGTCCTGGTAACTGAGCAAAAACAAAGTTGGCTTTTGAAGGCAAAACTTGGAATCCCAAACGGGTTAGGCCTTCGGTTAAAAGCTCACGGCTTTGAATGACTTTTTCACATTGTTGCTCAAAATATGCTTGATCCCCAAATGAGGCAACCGCAACAGCAATAGCAAAACGGTCTAAAGGATAAGAGTTAAAACTATTTTTTACCGCTTCTAATGCACTGATTAAATGCGCTTGTGCAATCGCAAAACCAACACGAAGTCCAGCCAAAGAACGTGACTTAGATGTTGTTTGGCAAACGACCAAGTTTTGATATTTTGCGACTAATGCCACAGCTGATTCTGCACCAAAATCAACATAAGCTTCATCGATCACAACAACCGAATGTGGATTGGCTTGTAAAATCTGTTCAATTTCAGCCAAACCCAGTGCAATACCTGTAGGTGCATTGGGGTTAGCGATAATGATACCGTCATTATCTAGTTGATAATCCTCTGGTACGATTTCAAATGCATCATTTAAAGCAATAGATTGGGTCTTTAGTCCAAAAAATTGGCTATATACAGGATAAAAACTATAGCTAATATCTGGATATAAAATCGGTTTCTCTTTGACGAAAAACGCTCTAAAAACATGAGCGAGTACTTCATCTGAACCATTTCCGACAAAAACCTGACTCACATCAACCTGTTGCTGCGATGCTATCGCCTGTTTTAGTGCACTGGCATCTGGATCTGGGTATAAGCGGAGTACATCTGCATCCTCTTGCAACACCGCTTGTACGGCTTCTACGACCGCAGCTGATGGCGGATAGGGATTTTCATTGGTATTTAATTTAAGTAGGTTTTGGATCTTAGGCTGTTCACCTGGCACATAAGGCTCTAAAGCACGTACCGAAGGACTCCAAAATTGCTTTTGTTCCGTACTAATTTGAGTAGACATCGAATTAACCTTTGTAATTATTGCCTATTAAGCCTTTCCTTAGGTTTTACATACACACAGAAAAAGCAGCATAGCGCGATCAGGTTTAAATATAAAAACCTGATCTTCGCAGTCATTTTGATTCAATGGGTTATACAGTCAGCTAGATAGACTAATAACGATAACGTGCAGAACGCGCATGCGCATCTAAATCTTCTTTTTGTGCCAACAGGTCAGCAGCTTTAGCCAAGCTTTTCACTCCTTCTGCTGAACACATAATCAAGCTTGAGCGTTTTTGGAAATCATAAACCCCAAGTGGCGAAGAAAAACGTGCTGTACCTGAGGTTGGCAACACGTGATTTGGCCCTGCACAATAATCCCCAATCGCTTCAGGTGTATGACGCCCCATAAAAATTGCACCCGCATGGCGAATACTTTGCGCCATTTGCTCAGCTTCATCTAAGCAAAGCTCTAAATGTTCTGGAGCAACTTGATTGATCAAGTCTATCGCTTCTTGACGATCTTTGACTAAGACTAAAGCGCCACGATTAGCAATTGATTCACGAGCAATTTCAGCTTTAGGCAAAGCAGCTAAATGCTGTTCAATTGCAGTTGCCACATCATCTAAAAGTTGTGGATCGGGACTAATGAAAATCGCTTGCGCCACAGTGTCATGTTCAGCTTGAGATAATACATCCATTGCCAACCATTCTGCGTTGTTATCCCCTTCAGCATAAACCAAAATCTCAGAAGGGCCTGCAATCATATCAATACCGACCTGACCAAACACGGCGCGTTTTGCAGCAGCAACGAAACGGTTGCCTGGTCCAGTAATTTTATCCACTGCTGGAATCGTCTTTGTCCCATAAGCCAATGCAGCAACAGCTTGTGCACCGCCGATGGTAAACACTCGATGTACTCCTGCCAAATGTGCAGCAGCCAACACCAATGGGTTGAGCTCGCCGCCTGGTGCAGGTACCACCATAATGATCTCTAACACACCAGCAACCTGAGCAGGAATAGCATTCATTAATACCGAAGAAGGATATGAGGCCAAACCACCTGGCACATAAATTCCCACACGATCAAGTGGTGTCACCTTTTGCCCTAAGGTATTGCCTAAAGCATCAACATATTGCCAGCCATCTTGTTTCTGTGCTTGATGAAACTCACGAATACGTTCAGCGGCAAGCTGTAAGGCCTCACGAACATCCGTTTCTAAACCGTCAAAAGCTGCTTTTAATTGTTGTTGAGAAAGCTCTAGATCTGAAAACTGATGCGCTGGATGTCGATCGAACTGTTGTGTCAAATGTAAGACATGTGAATCACCATGTTGACGTACATCTGCAATGATTTGATCAACAGTTTTTAATAGTTCAGGATCACTCACGGTTTCAAAAGCCAACAGATCAGCAAAAACCTGTTTAAAATTTTGATCTTGAGTCGATAAACGTCGCATCAATTTACCCACCAGTTTAAGGAGAAAAGCCAAGTGTAACCTGTTTCAACTCTGATGTGCGCAAGATATTGTGCCGATTCTCTGTACAAAGCGATTTTTTTAGTCTTACTGCCTGAGCCATTTAATTCCAACGCATTTTTGTCCAAATCGCACCCATAAAAAAAGAGGGGTATAAATCTATACCCCCTCTTTTAAAGCTCACAATATAAGTATTATTTACATTGGAACAATAAGTTAAGCACTCACGCTTTCGGCTTGACGTTGCTCTACAGCTTGCTCAAGCTGTGCCAAAATCGGTCCAAGCAATGCTTGTTTACGTTTAAAGCTCGCTTTGTTTACAATCAGACGTGAAGATACTTTACAGATTTCTTCTAATGGCTCTAAACCATTGGCACGCAAGGTATTACCAGTGTCAACAACATCGACAATATAATCACCTAAACCAACTAAAGGTGCTAGCTCCATAGAACCGTAAAGCTTAATCACATCAACTTGCTCACCCAAACTCGCATAATACTCACGAGTAAGATTGACATACTTGGTGGCAATTTTTAAACGACCTTTAGGACGTTGCATACCAACTTTTGCAGCAGTCATCAACTTGCAGTTGGCAATTTTTAAATCCAAAGGTTCATAGACATTTTGCGCGCCATGTTCCATCAACACATCTTTGCCTGCAACACCAAGATCAGCAGCACCGTTTTCCACGTAGGTCGGTACATCTGAAGCACGAAGAATCAAAATACGGACATGCTTATGGGTGGTTGGAAAAATCAACTTACGTGATTTTTCTGGATCCTCCAATAAATTGATTCCTGCAGTTTCAAGCAATGGTAACGTTTCTTTTAAGATTCGCCCTTTACTTAAAGCCAAAGTCAAACCATGATCAAAACTTCCCATTACATCAAAATTTGGATCATCGTTTCTTATGTCGCTCATGAACTTACTCGCTTAATATTTGCACCTAAACTTTGCAATTTCGCTTCAATATTTTCATAACCTCGATCGATATGATAAATACGATCAATCAAAGTCTCACCATCAGCCGCTAATGCTGCCAATACCAAAGAAAAAGAAGCACGCAAATCAGTTGCCATTACAGGTGCTGCTGATAATGTCTCAACACCCGTAACAACAGCATCATTACCATCTACCTGAATATTTGCACCCATGCGTGATAACTCAGGGACATGCATAAAACGATTTTCAAAAATCGTTTCTGAAATCGTTGCAAAACCACGACCAATCGCATTTACAGCCATGATTTGTGCTTGCATATCTGTTGGAAACTCAGGATGAGGTAAAGTTCTAAAGCTGACCGCTTTCGGTCGTTTACCCAACATATCCAACTCAATCCAGTCATCACCACGGGTCACTTCAGCACCCATTTCCTCAAACTTTTCTAGAACAGATTCCAATAAGTTAGGATCAGTATGTGTGGTCTTCACTCGACCACCTGTAATTGCAGCCGCTGCCAGATACGAACCGGTTTCAATACGGTCTGCAACTACAGCATATTCACAGCCGTGTAAGCTTTCTACTCCGGTAACCACCAGTGTATCGGTATCGATGCCTTCAATTTTTGCTCCCATTTTAATTAATAAGTTAATTAAATCGGAAATTTCAGGCTCTCGTGCTGCATTACGAATTGTGGTTACACCTTCAGCAAGTACGGCAGCCAAAAGAATATTTTCAGTTCCACCAACAGTCACCATATCAAAGACAACTTCACCACCTTTAAGGCGACCATCAACTTTGGCATGAACATAACCTGCTTCAACCTCAATTTCAGCACCCAATGCTTCAAGTGCTTTCAAATGTTGATCTACAGGACGTGAACCAATAGCACAACCACCAGGTAAAGATACCTGCGCTTGACCATAACGAGCCAATAATGGACCCAGTACCAAAATTGAAGCACGCATTGTTTTAACCAACTCATATGGAGCAAATTGGTTATTTAAAGTAGAAGCGTCGGCCACTACACGGTCACCTTGACGCTCAACAGTTACACCTAAACCTTCAATGAGCTTAATTAATGTCCCAACATCCTTAAGATCAGGAACATTGGTTAAAGTAATCGGTGAGTCTGGCAAAATCATTGCTGCTAATAATGGTAATGCAGCATTTTTAGCACCAGAAATCCGCACCTCACCTTGAAGTTTTACGCCACCTGTAATTAAAAACTTATCCATGAACGCTTAAACTCCAAATAAACTTGCTTTACGCCATTCTTCTTTTGTCATTGCTCGAATCGTAACAGCATGCACTTCACCGCTGGCAATATATGAGTTTAATGGTGCATAAACTGCTTGCTGACGTGCTACTTGTCTTTTGGATTCAAATTGATCATCGACGATACGAAGATCAAATTTACCTGCTTGCCCATTTACAGTCACTTCCGCCTCAGGAAAAGCTGTTTTTAGTATTTCAGTGAGTTGCTCACTATTCATTGTAAAGACCTCTCATAGGCGCGACAGTGTAAAAGTTGGCTATTTTACTAAACTCACCGCAACAATTCATTAATTCATACAAATATTATTGATAAAAACAAATATATATGTTGTTTTACCCATTGTAGTTGATTTTAGCTCAAGAAAGAGTTCGCAACGACTTTAGTTACAAGCAAAAAGGCCGTCCAAATAACGGCCTTTTCACTTCATAAAAATAAAATAATTAGTTTAATGAAATCATAGAGGTATGACTTTGCATTGTACGGTAACGTTGTAATTGCTTTTTAATTTTATCAATGAGCTTGCGTATCGAGAGATACATATCATCAGCCGAGGCCTGTGCAAAAAACTCTACACCTGGTAAACGCACAATTGCTTCCGCAATATGGTTATCGCTCCCTTTTTTTGAACGTTGATCAACCTGATGATCTTTACTCAGTTTAATCTGCATACTGCTAATGTGATCAATATGCTTGGTCATGTCTTGAAATTTCTGACGTACAGTCTCTTCTATAGCTGGAGTAATACTTAGATGATGCCCACGAATCGATATTTGCATAGTCCATCCCTCTTATTTTTCAAGCCTAGTGTTCTGGCTTAAATCATAATCATAGTCAATTTAAACCATTGCTAATTTACGGTTTCATCACTTTGTCATAATGAACCCCTAGCATAGATTGTTCTCAAAAGTCAGATCAAGATTTTTCTGTCAGATGATGAGGCAATATGTAACGATTCACGATACTTCGCTACAGTTCTACGTGCTACATCTATCCCCTGCTCCTTTAATAACGATGCAATACTATTATCTGACAATGGCTTACGAGGATTCTCTTCTGCGATGAGTTTTTTTATCTTCGCGCGAATAGCCGTAGATGACATTTCACCACCAGCACTCGTTCCGACATGACTTGAAAAAAAGTATTTCAGTTCAAATAAACCACGAGGTGTGAGTAAATACTTATTGGTCGTCACACGTGAAACAGTGGATTCATGCAAGCCCACCTCTTCGGCAATGTCACGTAAAATTAGCGGAATCATACCTTCAGCACCTATCTCTAGAAACTGCCGCTGATGCTGAACAATACAACTGGCCACCTTCAATAAGGTTTTATGCCGTTCATCAACACTCTTAATAAAATTCTTCGCATCTAGCAGATGATTTTTTAGGTATTGATTATCTGTACTATTATCTGCCCGACGAATCATATTGGCATAAAAGTGATTAACTTTTAATTTAGGCACCACATCAGGGTTCAGCTGCACATGCCAAACTTGATTTTTCTTGGTGACGACGACATCAGGAATTTGATAATCACTCTCCTGCGCTGAAAAAACCAATCCAGGATAGGGTGTTAAACTTTTTAACAAAGCCACCGCTGCTTGTAGTTGCTCAGTACATAAGTCGGCTTGTCGCATCAATTTATTTAAATCATTCGCAATGAGTAGTTCATAACTATCAATCAAACGCAAAGCTTCAGTCCTAGATGTGGTATCTAAAGGTAGCATTTGTAATTGTATTGACAGACATTCAGGTAAATGCCGTGCCCCTATGCCAATAGGATCTAAGCGCTGTATATGCTTAAGCACCACCACAACTTCATCAGCCTCAACCTCCTCATCGCTCTGCATTTGCTGCAGCAACCCCTGTACAGACTGCACAATTTCATCAATCGTCGCTTCTAGGTAGCCTTTTTCATCTAGGGCATCAACTATGCAATAGGCAATCAACTGATCTAACTGAGAAAATTTTAATAAATTAATTTGTCCCAGCATGTGATTTTTAAGCGTGTCCTGCGCACTACGAATATCTTCTCGCTCTTCATATTCTGGTCGCTCCAAGCTAGTCGATTGATGACTATAAACATCATCCCAATGTGTATCCACGGGCAATTCATCTGGCAAATAATCGGCATTTAGTGAATCCGAGAGTTCTTTTTCACCCTGTTCTTGCTGAAACTCTTCTAAACTCAACTGAGCACTATCATCATCAACTCGTTCAAGTAATGGATTCGTCTCAAGTTGTAGCTCTATTTCCTGCTCAAGCTCCACACTCGATAGCTGCAATAAGCGAATCGCCTGTTGTAGTTGAGGCGTCAATGCGAGCGAGTTAGAAACTTTTAATCCGACTGACAACTTCATAGCATCTCCCTCTATGCAGCAAGTTACTAGCAATAATTATGCCGAACTATTTTTATAACATAAGCGTTTTTGGATTGCATAAATTTAAAGTACATCCTTTGTACATATGATTTAAAACTGAGCAATTAATTCTGGTTCACTAAAATCATGATGCTTTCAATTTAGCTTAAATTACATTTTAACTTAACAATGGAGCAATAGTTACAACACTTATAATCAGTCTACTTCTATAAAATAATATTTTTTCGATCTTAAATTGGTGTTTTCTGTTCAAAATTTTAATTAAAAAAGCATTGAGGCTATCGTTGTGCTCAAAAATAAAGAATACAAAGAAAATTTGATTTTTCATTTTATTTAGTTTAATTAAATAATATTTACTATCACAATAATGTTTTTATTATTAAAAAATATGATGGAAAAACACAACACTTCAAGTTCGATGCTGCTGTGAATTCAACACTTAAGCAGATGCATAAAGGATCATGCACTGCTCAACACAAAACGAAGGAGTTACTTAAATGATGAAGTCTATTACAAGAGCAGGCAGTTTAACTCTCAGCTTACTACTGCTAGGTAGCACTCTCTCTCAGGCGCAAGCAGCCGATACAATCGCAAAAATTAAAAAAAGCGGCAAAGTCGTGATTGGTTATCGTGAATCTTCAGACCCTATCTCCTATATCGCTAATGGCAAACCTCTAGGCTATGCAGTTGATATTTGCAATAATTTTGCCAATGCACTCAAACAAGACTTAAAGATGCCCAATCTAAAAGTCGAATATAAAGCGGTTACCTCTTCAACGCGTATCCCTGAAATGCTTGCAGGTAACATTGACATGGAATGCGGTACGACAACCAATTCAATGCAACGCCAACAGCAAGTGAGCTTCTCTACCAGCTATTTTGTTTCTGAGATCCGTATGGCTGTCAAAGCCAATGCAGCAATTACCAACATTGGTGATCTAAATGGCAAAGCAGTTGTCACCACTCAAGGTACAACCTCTGACAAATTCATTAAGGTCAACGCAAAGGGTAAAAATGTACAGGTCAATAATGTATATGGTAAGGATCATGCAGACTCATTTGCCATGATGGCCTCTGGTCGTGCCGCTGCCTTTGTTATGGATGACAATATCTTGGCCGGTTTAATCGCCAAATCATCTACACCCAAAGCCTTTAAAATTGTAGGGCCAATTTTAGCTTCTGAACCTTATGGGATTATGCTTCCCAAAAATGACCCAGCCTATAAAGCCATTGCTGATCGAGTCGTAACTGGCATGTGGAATAGTGGTCAAATGGCTACTTTATATAAAAAATGGTTCCAATCCCCGATTGCTCCACGAAATATCAACATCAATATGCCAATGAGCAATTCTTACCTCAAGTTAAAAACTAGTCCAAACGACAAAGGCATTTAATCAATCTAATAGTGAATAAACCGATTAAAACCTATTTTTGCACAGCGTTTTAATCGGCAAGTATTGTCTTCAATCCTAAAGGAAAACAAATGTCTATTGGCTCACTCAATTGGACCGCTTATTGTCTACCCTCAAATGAATATGCTCTCGATAAGGCTGCTTGGGCTGAATCAATTTGCCAAAGTATTGGAGGTGCAAGCTACTCCTCATTTGCCGATGCACCGACTTGGTTACAAATCCTATCCTCTGGGGTATGGACCATGCTTTGGACAGCATTTCTCGCCTTTATCATTGCGTTTACGCTTGGTTCACTCATTGGGATTATGCGAACCTTACCCATCAAAGCATTAAGCTCTATTGGCACCACTTATGTTGAAATTTTTAGAAATATCCCATTAATAGTACAGTTGTTTTTCTGGGCATTTGTCTTTCCAGAATTACTCCCACTTAGCTATAGCACCGGAAGTGGAGAAATTGTAAATGGGGGGTGGTGGCAAAATATTTTAAATGATCATCCTGCAAGCGTCGGCGTATTTGCATTAGGACTATATACTGCTGCACGTATTGCTGAACAAGTCCGCGCAGGTATTGAAACGGTGTCGAGTGGACAAAAATATGCTGCATATGCTGTTGGGTTTAATCAAAAACAAAGTTATCGCTACGTCATACTTCCCGTTGCCTACCGTATTATTTGGCCAACAATCACGTCCGAATCCATGAACGTCTTTAAAAACTCAGCAGTTCTCTATGCACTGAGTGTTTTAAATTTCTTTGCTTATACCAAAACTATGCGTGAAGAAACCTCACAAGATATTGTCATTTTAATTCTTTCGACTCCTGTATATCTGATGATTACTTATGGCATCAAATATGTCATGGTTTGGATTGAAAAACGTATGGCCGTACCTGGACTTGGCTCAGGAGGTCAATAAGATGGATTTTTCACTCTTAACTCATCCTGATGTAAGTACTGCACTATTGAGCGGCTTTAAATTCACCATGAGTGTAACGCTATTATCAATCTTTGGTGGGATCTTATTAGGCACACCTCTGGCGATGATGCGCTTATCTAATAATAAGTTTGCAAGTCAGTTTGCCAAATTTTATGTGGATTTTTTCCGTGGTGTTCCTTTAATTCAGGTGATTTTTATTTTCTATTTTTTACTCCCTAAATTTTTTGAATTCCAATCAGATACATATTATGGACCTTTATTTTCAAGCGTTGTGACTTTTGCCATCTTTGAAGCTGCATTCTTTTCAGAAATTTGTGCGCTCAGGCATTCAATCCATCTCAAAAGGTCAAAGCAATGCAGGCTATGCTTTAGGTCTAACCTATGGGCAAACCATGTCCAATATTGTACTCCCTCAAGCATTTCGCAATATGCTACCTATTTTACTGACACAATCTATTGTTTTATTCCAAGATATTTCATTGGTTTATGTTATTAGTGCACCAGACTTTCTTGGTAACGCCAACACTCTTGCAAACACTTATGGTTCTGAAACCAAAGCAACTTTTTATCTAATTGTTGCATTGATTTACTTCTTTATCTCTTTTTCCTTATCACGCTTCATCAAATATCTCACCCCAAAAATCGCGATCATACGTTAATAGGAGAATCGAAATGCCAATGATTGAAATACAACATATCTCAAAATGGTATGGAGATTTTCAAGTACTCAATGACTGCTCAACCTCCATAGAAAAAGGAGAAGTTGTTGTCGTTTGTGGTCCTTCAGGTTCAGGAAAATCAACGCTAATTAAAACCGTCAATGCCTTAGAGCCTTTCCAACAAGGCAATATTATTGTCGATGGCACAACACTCAAAGACAGCTCAACTCAGCTTGCCAAATTCCGCTCTCGTGTAGGCATGGTCTTTCAACACTTTGAACTTTTTCCTCACATGACAGTATTAGACAATCTTATGATTGCCCAAATTA
>NZ_BBRX01000009.1 GCF_000829675.1 Acinetobacter rudis | reverse complement strand
AATGATGATTGTCTCTCCTGTATTTCACCATTATGTTCTGGACTGGTTGCTCGATGTACTATAAATGAGCCGAAAACACTAACATTGAGTTTCAATGTGTCTTTAAAGCCCTTAGGCCCATTAATATACTTCCCATTAAGAAGGTAATTACCCTCGCTTAAACATGAGTTACAGTCAGCATCTGTGAATAACCCTCTAAAATTATATCCAGACGAGAAGCGATCATTTGTAAGAACAAATGGATGTGGAGCAGCATTTTCCCATTCCCCATTATTAATTTTTTTCCACTTCTTCGTTGTCGTACCTGTTTGTGAAACAGTTATTTCTTTAAAGCCACCATAGCGATCAATACAAACTAATGCAGCACCAGAAAAACTCTCAGGCATATTCTTAGGATTAGTTACAACATATCGGCCACGAAATAAAATAGTTGTAGGATCAATTGCATCAAAAACACCATCAAATGGATTAGAGGGATCGCGCCATATTCCTACCCCATCAGAATATCTACAAACTCTAGACCAAACTGTTGTAGCTTTTGTAAAACTATACAGTTCTTGTCTAAAGTATCCTGGAACAGATGGTGTTACATGAATGATCGACTCTTCATTAAGTACAAAACCTATAGGCAGATCGCTATAATGATTATTAGGATTGAGTAAATAACGTCCATTTCTATTCGCTAAATTAACACTACCATTGGAAAGCGGAATTACATCTTGCAATATTGAATTTGTATAATTAATTGCCTGATCCAATTCACTCAATCCAGTGTCGTGCCATTTTGGTTGAGTATCTGGTGCACGTGTTTCCCAGATCCACTCTTTGCGAGTGTCATACGCCTTACCAGCAACAGGCTCAGTTAAAGGCTTCTGTTTTAGTAGATCCTCCTCAAATGAAAAAATGAGCAACCCTTTTTCTGCTGCCTGAATCTTTGAATTAGTCAACTCAAACTCTTTTTCTACATCCAATGTATTTGCCTTTTTATTAAGCTCTTGCTCAAACAATTCATTGGTCGGTCGATCCTTGATATCCTCTCGACTCTGCTCCAACTGATCTGCAATATCCTCTAAATGCGTTTGTACGCTTTTATGATCAAGTGAAAATACAACACCTGCAGTTACACCACCAAAGATATTGGGATTGGTTGCAGCGATGAATGTATCGACGTACTTTTTTCAACTTTCAAATATCTGCTTTTCACGCACTTGAGCCAGCATGTCATAATTGAAATCATGTGTACGTCGCCACTCGATCTCATCTTTAATACGTGCCAATGAAATAGCATCAATTAAATTTTGCTCTTGGAGGAAATGCCAGATCTTATCTAAGTCATAATTAAATGCTTCTGGCCGCATACTGTTGTTGTATGACTCAAAGTTGGTCTGACGATCTGGCACAGTATCACGGGCCAGTGTTACTTCATCACCGTTGTTAGGTGGGGTACGAAACACCACTGCACCATCTTCCATATTGACCGCATAGCTGCCCACTGGAGGGCGCTCTTTGTTTACCGTAACAACTAAATATCGCTCATCATGCAGATCAAAAGTTATTGGGAAACTTGCTGTTGTTCCGTTGGCCGTATATGTGACTATAGGCACTTGATTGGGTACTGACATAAATCACCTTTGGAAATCTAAAGCGGCTTCAATGACCCCGCTGTTCTCTCTCCAATTAGGCGACTCATTCGGTACAGATGTTCTGTGTAATTTCCCTATACGTTCAGGACTTTCAACCACTGCACCCGCTAAAGAATCTAGGTGATCATCCTCTTGATCTGTAATGGCTGGATTAAACTGCTGCATTTGTTTATATTGGCGTGATGTATTCTCACCTTGCTCCGTATCAAGGACTGACACATGCGCCCACATAAGGCCAGAAACTAGGGGGCCTTCAAGCGCATCTAGGATTCGCATATTTTTACTTTTGGTTGATGGTTGTGGATCTACACCACAACGAAGCTTACGAGCCTTAAGTGCTCCTTTGAGTGAAGCAGGTGCAAACTCACCTATACCATTCTTTTCGATAACAATTTTTGGAATATGGAATTGTTCAATTAGGTCGCATAGTTGCCAGACTTGGCCACCAGTAATAGATCCATCCTCACTGTGTTTAACAACCTCACCTGTAAGCTCAATGGATCGATGCCAATATTTATTACCTATATCATCGTGCAGCACCAAAGCTACGGATGATGCATCCGCTTTCTTATTTCCGCTTGCTGGATCCCAACGGCATGTAATACCAACAATTCGACGCTCACCCAGCATCATGTAGTATTGGCCATTAGCTCGTTTTAGGATTGGCTCAACTTCATATGGGATTAATTTGTCTGGATCGAGTCGGACATCACCAATTGGTTTGGCATGCATCTGATACTGTGAATCCCACTCATTTAAAGTGGTACATTCTTCACGACGTGCAGCCATTTCCTCTGCATCAAATCTTTCTGACCAAATACTTTCTGAGTAAAAATCAGCAATATGGTGATTGTCTGATAGAACTATGGTGTAGACATTGCCTGTTTTTCTGCAGGTATAATCCTGCCCTTTGTGTAGATATTTAGAACCAGTACCAATACCAGCAAAGGCATGTATAGGCTCAAAATCTATTATGTACTTGGTGCCTGATACTGCAGCCTCTATACGCTTTTCATGTTCAAACATTTTGAGTATCAAGACATCAATCCTCTTTCTCTTTTTGATTTTTTCGTACAGTGAGTCATGCGAATGCGGTGTACCTATCCAAAGCTTTTTAGCTTTTGGGTAAGCAATATGTGTTTGCTCTGAGAGCTTATGTACAAGGCTCTCTCGCTGTTTTGGATTAGCTGTTGTCTTAGGTGTTTCAACGTCATCGTTTTGAATAAAATGGGCACGGTGGCCAGTCACACCAGATAAAATCCCTTTGGCCAACATAGTTCCGTAACGAACGTCCTTAGTTCCATTGACCCACCATCGTTCGATCTCGCCCTTTTTTCTTTTAACGCTTGGATTTCCTACGCATAGTGGATGTTTTTCTAAGACTTCTTTTGTGCCGTTTGAGCACTTATAGGCATCTTCATCCGTGGTTCCTTGGTGCAGGATCTGAGTTTGTGGCCAGCAATAAATCACCCAAGCATTGAACACATCTAGAATTGTTGATTTTGAATGCCCACGCGGTAGCATGAGTAATCCTGTACGGCCATTTAAATAAAAGCCCTCCAAGAAAATACATACTAAAACGTGGAACTCTGGCACTTTCCATTCTTGGTACTCTGCCCAAAGAATAAAAAATGCGAGAAAACTGACCTTAGGTTGAATCATTAACTGAGTCGCTGTTTAAGCTTCGCAGCTTCCATCTCTGCCTTTTTGATTAAATTGGCTTCGTGTTTGGCTTGAGTGGCTTCGGTTGTACTGACTGGTGGTAGCCCGCCTCGACGGTAAGCCAATACTTGCTCAACCTTAGTAATAGCAGATGCACATTGATTTAAGCCCTTATAGAGCCAAACTTTATTACCCCGATTTTCTTCTGTATCAAACTTACATTCGACTGCAGCATAGGCAATTTGAATCATATCTGCTGTCATTGTTTCCGACAGTTCTTCAAGCTCTTTAATTTGATCTTCACGCATAAAAAATCCCCCCTATATTGGTTAAACATACGAGGGATTGAGGTGCGGTTTGTTGGGTGATTTTAACTATAATTATCCCACTATTTTGCAACTGATATTTTATTTTTTAATTTATTATAGCTGTTAGGTAAATTATTAAATATAATAATAAAACTATAGGAAATTATTTGATATTAAACCAATGGATAACATGCAAACTGAAATGTTCTTCACAGAAACATTAATAGAACAACTAGATATACTAGATAAAACTATTACTCAGGAAGAGCATATATTAGATGGTTACTTGCACAACACACAAAACAGTATAATCATAATTAAAAACATCATTGAAAATAATTACTTATTAATAAAAGTACCAGAATTATTTCCCTACATATCAAAAATTATTACTGACTTATATGATAAGTTTAAATATTGGGAAACTGATCTTATTAATGGCAGAACAAAAGAAGAACTGGAGAATTTCTCAAATCAATTACTTGTTTTAGCAAATTACCTCTCTACTATACGAGACTTAAACCTTGAGTTTAACAAATATACAACCAAGCTAATAAATCAATCAATTGTGGATGTCAATAAAGAGCTGGAAACCTTTAAACGGCTCAGAAATATAGCTGACAATGGATTAACTGAAGGTATTTACAATAACGCTGTTTTAAAATACCAAAAATTTGAAAAGAAATATCGAAAATATTTCTATAGAACTGTCGCCACGGTATTGATCCTAGCTTTTTTGTTATTACTGTTTAAATCAAAAGTTATAAGTGCTTTACAAATAGGAGATACCGAATTCTGGGTTTTAAAAGTTTCTTTACTAGTTGTTGGAGTCACTTTAATTAGTTACTTTGTAAAACAATCAGTGCACTACCAAAAGCTGGCTGACCAGAACTACCAAACTCAAATTGAACTACAAGCATACCCAAGCTTCATGGAGAGCATCCCAACCAACGAAGCAGCATCAATTCGAAAAGAACTGGCTCTTAAATATTTTGGGCGAGAAATTGATGGATCTACTCATAAGGACATGTCTAATCTAATTTTGGATCAAATGAAAAGCACTACCGAATTAGTCAAAGCATCAGCTGAGGTTGTTAAGGGGTTTAACCAACCACTAGCCAAATCAGCAGATCCAAGCAACCCCAAAGACACCCCCACCCAATAAAAGAATAAGCCCTATCTATTGATGGGGCTTTAAAGTTACTTAATCATTAATTTTATAAATTACTGCCCTATAGCTTTCTCAAAATCTGGTGCACGAATACTATCGTCTTCTAACCAGCGTGTACTAGATTTCAATATCAGTAGTTATTCTGAAATAGGGCACTCTAGGGATGAAAACCTATAATCCAGAATATTTTCATAATATTTATTTACCACCATTATTGCGACAGTCATCCCACCATTAGCCCGAATTACCTTACTCTTTCCATAATTTGACTTACAGAAATTACTCTTAGATGCGTTGAGATATCGTTGTTCAATTTCCAAAGTATCCTCTTCAACATCCAGCTCCATAGTCATAAAATATAAATCAGGAGATATGCCCATCATGACGATTCTGCTTTCGTCGCTAAGATGAATTGGTAAATTTTTCACCGTTTCTTTTGATACATTTCTCCAAAATTTTATATATTCTGCCTCATCGGTAACTTTGTAATTACTATCAACCAAACCCATTATTTTTAATTGCCTATCCATTTCTGTCTCAGCAAAACAACTAGTTGAGAAAAACAATAATAATATAGTTATTACTTTAATCACTTCACCCCCCTTCAAAATCAATAATAATATTTACACCAAACTAATTACCAATAACTTTTCCAAAATCTGGCGCACGAATGTTGTCTTACCTAGAGCAACACCTGTTAAAACTTGGCGCTTGAACTCATTAAATACCTTACCTGCCTCATTTACGCGCTTATTTTCTGCAATTTCAGCACGGTTATTTAAAGTCATGATCTTGCTAGAAATAGATGAGCTATATGATTGAGCCACTTTACTATCGAGAAACTTTTTATCTTTAATTGATTCCTGAACCTGTTTGAGTGCTGCAACATCACCTGAAGCAAATGCTGATTCGATACCTACATCTAATTCTTTACGATCTTGAGCCACTTCAAAATCCCATCGGATCTGCTGTTTTTCAGCTTCCGATACTGCAGAGGTTTTGAGATATTCATTAAGTGAATGTCGCCCCTCATCACGCGGCATACGTGTTGCATTGGCTAAAGCCACACCATTAAGCACTCGATCTTTATTTTCTGTCGCTTTCAACTGCAGTGGTAGGAAAGAACCAGATTGCTTATTAACGTTAGCATTCCAACTATCTTCATAATCTTTTTGAGCAAAATGAGTCAACTCCCCACGTAGTTCAGCAAAACGATCACTGGACCATTTCTTTAATTCTGTATCTGCTGCAGCTGCAGACAGTGTGCCGTTGCCTACTTGGTTGCGTAGATCCGTGGTCTTATCACTAAACTCGGTTGTAAGAACTTCATCAACTTTAAGTTGCCCCTCTTTTTTATCTAGCTCGTTATGAAAAAGTTCAAGGCGCTTTGCAGATTCCTCAGCTGCACGTTGCGCTTGGTCTTGCTGTTCTGCATATTCGCCAAGCTGTTGCCCTGCACCTTGCAACATACCACCAATGATCTGACCGCTACGATCTTGTGGCAATTGAGTTTGATGGGCTTGTACTATGGACTGCCCAAAGTTACCTACTGGAATTCTAGCCATTATTTCCACCCATTCTTTTGAGGTTGATTAGCCTTATAGCCACCGCTCTTAGCACTCTGTTTAGATTGATAACTTCCAATAGCAGAAACGGTATTGGCCACACCTGCAGCTGCACTAGCATTTGCATTGGATCGATGCACACTAGCTGCACCTTTTAATTGCTGTGAGGCGTTGTAACCCATCAGCTTTGCAACTTCTTCGTCATATGTGCCACGACGTTCAATGTCATCGTTAATGACCAGAGCAACACCCTCATTTACATCAAGGCCGTTTTCTGCTGCAGCTGCACGTGCTGCAGATTGTGTTTTTTCTTTTTCCTTACGAATTCGTTCAGCCTCAAGTCGGCCTTGCTGCACTTGTGCTTCAGCATCTGCTTCCGCTTGTTTAGCTGCAGTTTTATTGCCTTGGTAACTTGAATAACCCGCTATAGCTGCCCCTGCTGCTGCGGCAACCGCCGCTACTGCTGCCCATGACATTATTCAATCTCCTTAACTTGATTAGGTAATGAAGCAAGGAATTGATCAATTTCATCATCTGGCACAATAACTTGCTGCTCGATCACTTCTAGATCTGTTTCATCGGTTGGGTGTACAGTGATCCAAGAACTATCCTCATGAAAATAGCCAATACGTTTTGTACCGGGCATGGATTTTAAAACAACCGGTGCACGTAAAAACTCAATGCCATTTTCCGTGGCCACAGTGATTGAGCCCTTGGTTAAAATGTTCATGTGTTCAGTACGATGCATCTTGCTAACCACAATTGTTCCTGCAGCTGCATTCATCTGACGCATATAAACGCCTGGTGCAAAATGGTGAACCACTGGAACATCAATCAGATCTGCATTGCCTTGGATCTGTTGCTGAACATCACGAACAACTTCAACATAAGATCGACTCTGCAGCTCCATACTTTTTAAAAGGCTCTGTAAGTATTGTGTGTTTTCAGGTTGAATAATCTCAGTCATTACCAAGCTCCATATCTAAAACAATGCCATGCTCACGAAAGCCAAATTTCTTATAGAGTCGTAAACATCCTTTTGTTTGAATACCTGTAGTTGTACCCACTTGCACACGATCTGCTTTGATCAATTCTGCCCATTCGATGAATACTGACAGCAAGTTAATTGCTGCATTGGTTACTCGATATTCAGGCTTAACATAAAAGACCTGTTCAAATGCTACTGTCTGGCCATCAAACCAATCTTTAGTCGATGAACATACAATCCCACCAATAGCAAACGAACCAAGCTCAGCAATGAAAATACAACCACTGCCGTTGATGATTTCTTTAAAGTTTTCTGTCAACACATCAATGTTAATTACGCGGCCAGAATAATTAGGTGCTTCTAAAATGAATTGCTGGCCAAGCTCAACCAGCGTTGGAATATCTTCTAATGTTGCTACACGTATTTTCATTGCTATCTCTCATTGATTGCGAGGTCGATAGCTACAGCTTGCAAGTGAAAAGGTAGCGGTTTGTTGTGTGTTATCGTGAGATCCATTTCGTAAAGATCGGCCCAAGTGCCACCTTCTTCTAAATGACGACCAGTAAACGGCTTTGGTGCACCGAAAATATTGTCATCAAATTTATAAAGGTTGAGTAATTCACCATTAAAAATTGGGGCTTGTGACTTGTTGAAATAGAAAGCCATCCATAACACTTTAGCTTTGTATGAAAGCGAGGTAAGCGGCACTTGTGATAGCTCAGGTGGAAACATCACAATTTCAACTTCAAAAGGTTGGCCAACATGTACAGTTTGAGCAAAACCTTTGCTGACATCTAAAATAATTTGATCTTCAGAACGTGTAGATCCAATCGAATATTGGCTCTCTCCATCGATCTGATAGGCTTCGATACTGGTCAATTCGCTGACAGTAGAAGCCAAAAAGCTGTTTTCATTTTTGCCAAGGCTTATCGATCGCTCACAGTCTGTAAATGCATTAAATGAAATCTCCTCAAGCACAATAGATCCATTGCGCTCAACAAGCATGAAACATAGATCGCTGCCCAATTCACTAGGTACTGAGCAAACACTTTTTACTTTCCCGCCAAAGTCATGCTGCGCCCATGCCACGACTTCTTGTTCGCGGTTGAATGTGATACTTGCTGCCTTACCATCTGCTAAGGTCAACCACACCAAGCTTTCAGGCTCTTGCTGATATGTAATTTCAAGGATGCCACCGTGGATCTGGCCAATGTGTCGGGATAATGCACTGACTTCTGGTGATACAAGTCCGTCCACTTCATAACGGTAGGACAATGCACGTAAACGCTCACCGCCTCGCTGTACGAATAAAAGCTCATTACCAACTCGACAAGGCCGTGTGAGTGGATATGCACCATAGGTCGTGTGCTCATCAATCTGTACTGAGGCAGGTGCAAGCACTCCATCCGATCCAATTAAGAACTCAGCACCACTGGTTAATGCGACCAGTCCTTTTGTTGGAACAAGAAACATAATTGAGTGGGATTGATCAGAAGAAGATACAACGCTAAATGCATCCCCATCGTCTGCAGTCTCTAGAAAATTAGTTGGTACACCTACAGCACTAAACCAGATCTTGTTCGGAAACTTCTTTGTATTGCCAAAAACAAGGCGCTGTTTATAGAACGATATACACTTGGGATAACCTAGTTCATCACTAAACGCTGCAGTCTTTAGAACCCAAGATTTAGCAATAGCTTGAACAACAGCCGTTAATTCAACAATCACTTCGCCTTTAAGTTGCCAAAAGCTAATAAACTCAGTCACGCGGACATAGCCACCATTGATGTGAATAATTGCCCCAACATGCTCAGGTTTAAAAGCATCAACCTGTTCGCCCTCAACTGATTCCCAGTCATCATTTTCAAGAGTTGGCTGTGAATTGACGTTATCCCTTAAAGCTTTCCAAAATGAGTTTAAGTGGATCACTCGATCATCTTGAAAATATGTAGTTGCTGCATTCCAAGTCGGATAGCTAGAAGCTGATAGAGATATGGTTTCGCCTACATCCTTACCACTTGGTGTTAATGCTACGTTCGGGGTTGTTATAACCTCATCCATTGGAGGCACATCGTATTTAAGTTCACTAAATTGCCAGTTGGTAAAATCCTCCGAACATTGCAGCATATGCACTGGATGTTTTGGGTGAGTGAAATACATGACATAACGAGTGTGCACATACTGAATATCAGCAACTTGTTCTAACTCATATGGCGTATCTAAACGAATGACTATGGTATGTTTGCGCGGATCATAGACGCTTATAGATTTAGCCCCAAGGATCAATAAATACGAATCCTTTGATGTGGTGGCAAATGTAATTAAACGTCTTGCTTCAGCCATAATGGATCTAAATAAAGTACCTGGTCTTTTTCTCACGCCACCTTCGACCAAGGGGATACAATTTTTAAGTGTTTTGGCTCCATTGCCATACTGTGCAATATCAGTACGAGTGCTTAGAACAGGTGCTAACTCACCAGAACTAAAGTTATTTTTCATCGTTGAAGTCTTAGCCATTAGTAGCGCACTCCAATCAATTCAGATTGATATGAGGCGCTAAAATCTTGGCTTGGTCGCTCTTGGCCATTGATCGCACGTGCTTGCTTTAAAATCATTTGAAGCTGTTGCCATGCGCTATCAGCCTCAGCATTACTACCTGTTGTTGGTTTGGCAATTTTATGGGCCATATACAGCGCCATAGCTTCGACAAGCAATGAATCCCATGTGTCCTCATTATCATTGTCGAAGATATAAACAAGGTTGATCAGATTAGCATTAGATAGGATGTGGCGATTTTCAATTTCAAATGCAGTGCTGCCGACATCGATCACACGTAGGAAATCTTTAGGTAATGGAAAGGCATGGCGATAGCCAAACAGTTGATGATTAACATCTGGTGCTAACTGTGCACGCTTCTTAGCGCATGACCACGGATGCATCCGTAACAAAGCTTTACGTGTTTGATCATAGAGCAGCTTGCAACGACGTGCGTTAGCATGACTGTCTTCTAGTGAAGTGATAGGGCTAGATCCAATCAAACTCAATGCTTGGTTGCATACATGTACTTTTGTAATAGACATATTGAATATCCGAAATTATTTTTTTAATAATTATCGAAACTTAGGTATGCTTTGTTGTGTATTTAAATCGAGAATAAAGAGAAGTTTATGGATTTGTCTGCATTGGCTACATTTTTTACTGGTTTGGTTGCATTATTCATTTATTTCAATTGGCGTATCCAAAAATCATCAGAAGTAATAGCCATAGAAGCTAAGGATTTACTTAAAAAAATCAACTTTATTTGGTCAAAGTTGGAGATTAACGACACCATAATTGGTAGTCATCTTATTTTAAATCTAGATTATAAGGAATCCTTCATCGTAATTGAGGAGTTGATTTTCACTTTGGATTTCTTGGATGACAAAGTACCAAATGTAGTAACCTATAAAAATTCAATTAAATCTTTCTTGAATCATTTGAAACATTTACGTGATCTCGCTAATAAGGACGAACACTCTTGGGGAATATACTCAGAAGATTCACAAGAACAGATAAAAATATTTTCAAAAACTCTAAGTGATCTAAAAAAGCCTATTAGAAAGCTTGCTAGATATGAAAAATAGCCCCACACGTATGCAGGGCTAGGATTGATTAAGCTGTAAAGTCGATCGCAACCACTTTCACTTCATTGGCACGTGCTGCACCAAATGAATGAACACCACCAACCTGTTTGATGTTTTTCTTGTCTGGACGAGTTGAAATATCAAAAGCTGTGATGTCTGCGTCACCAAAATGCACTGCGGTACCAGAATACATAACTGTACGTTTTGTACCTGCAGTAGCACCTGCTTTTAGTTTTTCGTAAGGAATCCAGTTGACGCCCATCCACTTACCACCGACACCACCTTCCTGCAGCATTTTACCTGCCATGAAGTCAGCACTTGTAAGTGTTGTATCACCTAAAATCAGCTCTAACATTTTTGCAGAATAAAGCACATAAAGCGTTTCACCATTATGCTCATCAACTTCGTTTTCACGGAAAAGAACCTAGTCTTGCTGCATACCATGCCTTAGCCGACATTGTTTACTCACTCATTGCACGTGAGCTGTGTTCCATAATGCCATGGGAATAATTTAAATTGAGTCATACTTCGCCAGATCTCATCTGCGGGCGAACCACGTTGACCAACCTTGAATCACCAGTGAACATATCAGCCATAAAAAGCCAAAAGCAATTTCAAGCACATAACTTTCTAATAAAGTCATTCAGAATTGTAAAATCTTTATTTCATTAACTTAAATATATGAAAAGGCCCAAATTTTCATTCAGGCCTTCATGAGCTGTAAGTAAATCAGTCCATTTTAATGGCTATTGGGATAAACCATTTTCTCTGGTTGTACAATACTATCAAACTGTTCTGCTGTGACGAGCTCTAATTCAACAGCAACTTGTTTTAAAGTCTTTCCTTGTTTATAAGCTGTTTTTGCTACTTTTGCAGCATTTTCATAACCAATTACAGGATTAAGTGCTGTGACTAACATCAGCGAGTTATGTAGGAAATAGTCTATTTTTTCACGGTTTGGCTCTATACCCACAGCACAATGCTCATTAAAACTATTACAAGCATCACCAAGAAGCTGAATAGATTGTAGTAAGTTATAAGCTAACACTGGCATATAGACATTTAATTCAAAATTTCCTGCTGCACCGGCAAAATTAATCGTTGTATCGTTACCCATCACTTGTGCAACAACCATAGTCATCGCTTCACACTGTGTCGGGTTTACTTTACCCGGCATAATACTTGAACCTGGTTCATTTTCAGGGATTGATAATTCACCAAAACCACAGCGTGGTCCACTTGCTAACCAACGAATGTCATTTGCAATTTTATTTAAGCTGGCAGCCAAAGTTTTAAGCGCACCAGAAGCAAAAACAATTGCATCGCGTGCCGCCAAAGCTTCAAATTTATTTGGAGCCGTTACAAAGTTAATCCCTGTGATTTCTTTAAGTTGTGCAGCTGCAGCAACAGCATAGTCTGGATGAGCATTGAGTCCAGTTCCAACCGCCGTGCCCCCTAGTGGAAGCTCATATAACCACTGTAAAGCTTGATCTATACGTTTTAAGCCATGGTCTAACTGAGTTACGTAGGCGCTAAATTCTTGTCCTAATGTTAAAGGCGTTGCATCTTGTAAATGCGTACGACCAATTTTCACGATATCAGCAAATGCTACTGCTTTTTGCTCTAATGTATTACGTAGTTGCTTTACTGCTGGAATTAATAATTCATGTATATGTAAACTGGCTGCAACATGAATTGCAGTAGGAAACGAGTCATTGGTAGATTGAGCACGATTGACGTGATCATTCGGGTGGACTGGGCGCTGTGAACCAAGGGGGTTACCCAACTTTTGGTTAGCAATATTTGCAATAACCTCATTACAGTTCATATTGCTTTGTGTGCCAGAGCCAGTTTGCCAAATCACTAAAGGAAACTGTTCATCCCACTGTCCTGCAATCACTTCATCTGCTGCATCAACAATATATTGAGATAAATCTTGTGGAATTTGCTGAAGTTCGGCATTGGTTAATGCTGCTGCTTTTTTGACTAAACCCATAGCACGAATCAGAGGACGGGGTAAATGTTCATTGCCAATCTTAAAATTTTGGATACTACGCTGGGTTTGTGCCCCCCATAGTGCTTGGCTTGGAACTTCAACCTCACCCATAGTGTCGTGTTCAATACGTGTTTGCATAACTACCTCAGCGATGATTTGATCATGAATACTATTTATACAATAAAATCAAACATAAGCGGATCTTATAATGTATCCGTAAATACTAATCAAAACTCGCGAGATAGTAAATGATAATCAGTTTCATTTGATTGTATTTCTATAATAATTCCATTCATCTTCAATCATTTTATGAATGGAACGTTGTGCTTTCCAATTGAGTACACGCTGTGCTTTGGTACTATTTGAGCCAATTTGATCTAAAGTAACCGTAGCATAGCTTGGTTCTATTGTTTTTATATTTACCTGAGTCACAGCCGAAATAGTGTCTAATAGCGACTGAATTGAAGTCACTTCATTTGCGATATCAAAAGCCTCACAGACATTTGTTTGCTGTTGTAGCCATAGAATACTGGCTGAAATTGCATCGCAAACATCGAGCACATGTACAAAACTGCGTTGCACTGTTTGATCTGCTGTTTGAGCAAATTTTTGTAACTCAATCGCTTCACGTTGCATAGATGCGACCTGCATACTCAACGGAATAATATTTTTAGGTAGTGGTGTAACCACTTCACCTAAAATACCGTGCTCAAAAGCACCTGCGACATTACCAAGACGTAATATCGCAATTCGCCATTCATTATCCGTTTTAAAGGTATCACGAATAATTTCCTCGATCATTTGTTGTGATTTTATATACGGATTTGGATAAGCATAATTAAACTTAATCTCTTCATTTAAATCTAAACTTGATTCGCCATATACAGTCAAACTAGATAATTGAATGAGACGTCGTACACCTGTTCTTTACATTGAGCGCAATAAGCTCATAATACAGCTAACGTTATCGTTGTAATATTCCAAAGGTTTTAAATTTGATTCTTCAAGTGATTTAAAAGACGCCGTGTGTACCACAGTATCAATTGAATATTGTTCAAAAATCTTGTTTAATGCAGGTGTATTGCGGATATCAATTTTGGCAAAAGGAATATACATCCTTGAAATATATTCCAAACGTTCCAATATTTCTAAGCTTGCATTGGCAAGATTGTCAATAATGACAACTTCTTGTCGTTGTGCTAATAAACTTAGTGCAACGTGTGAACCGATATATCCTAAGCCACCAGTGATTAAAATCATTGTGTAATTTCCTATTTCTTATGTTTTCTAAATACCCTATTAAGTCAATTATGCTATTCCATGACGTGAACGCACTATGAGTACTCTGGTTCTTATTACTTCAGCACCAAGCTCGATCCACGCTTGGCATGCTTATACACTCGTTCAATCATTGATTGAGAAAAAACATGAAGTACGTGTTTTTTTCTATCAAGATGGTGTCTGCGTTGCAAATCAATTACAGTGGGTTCCTGATGATCAACGCAATTTGAGCCATGAGTGGGCTAAACTTGGCCTTCGACTTCCTGTTTGTGTTAGTGCGGCACTTGCCAGAGGCATAACAGATCAAGAAAATGCCAATCGCCACCATCTTCCTTCCAATAATCTTGCTCCTGGGTTTGAATTAGTTGGACTTGGTGAATTGGCCGAGGCGATTCAAGTAACTGACCGTTTGGTTAGATTCTAAGTCTTAACATTTAATATATTGTTGCTTTTAAAAGGCGAATTGTGTGCGTACTGTGCTTATTGTATTAACCCAATCCAACTTAACCAGCTTAAACATTCATGAAAGTATTTCAGCCACCATGGTTTTAGCTACTTTTGGATGTAAAGTCAGCGTATTAATTCAAGATGCTGGTTTAAGTCTATTAAAAACTGAACGAGGTTTCGACGGTTTAAAACAGGCATTTAAAGCGGCGTCTCAGCTGGTTGAAAGTTTTGAATTCTATGATTTAACGCCTGTGTTGATACAAAGCAAAGATAAAAATGCCCCCTTTGTAACCCAATCAACACAAGAAATTGAGTTTGTTGATGTTAATAAAGATTTTATCCAATCTTTTGATTATGTCTTGTATTGGTAATTATAAATGACCTCCCCTGATAAAAGTTTATATTTAGTTCAATCTGATTATGAAAAGACCTTGCCAATACTTGAACGTATTGAAACTATTTATAGTGAAAATGACAGTATCATCTTAATGGGTGAAGCCGTTTTACATTATATGAATCAATTCTTGATAGAAAAATCTCGTATTTATATTCTCGAATCTGAACTTGGTTTGTTAAATGAAGAGTTAGCTCCTTCACATATTAAGCTTCTAAACTCCTCACAATTTGCTGATCTCGTTTTGGAATATAATCGTTGTATTACATTTAAATGATTTAATATTTAGTGTGGTAAAGAGTAATCGATTATTTGAAATTTAAACTTAATATTTTAAATTTGCTTAGGCTATTTTATGAATGTAGAACTTGATCAAGATGGTCATCTTGTCGATTACACAGTTTGGGATGAAGTGATTGCCCAACAACTGGCCCAAACCTTGGAGTTGGAGCTCAGCGATTGGCATATGCAAGTTTTATTGGCGGTCCGACAGTTCTATCAACAATTTGGCCATTCACCAACGACACGCGCTTTGATTAAATATTTAATTAAAACGGTAGATGCAGACATGACTAATGCTTTATTGCAGGAAAAATTTAATACAGGCTTAGTTGCTCGCCATTTGAGTCGACTAGCGGGCCTACCCAAACCTGCAAATTGTTTATAAGATTCTAATACTTGATAGCACTGTATATTGTTTGTCCTCGATACAGTGCCCCCTCTTTTTATCTGTTTTAGTACAATCCCATCAATGAAACGCCGAGCCCAACATAAGTTGCTCGCTGATTATAATCAATGAGACTTTCACCATAACCATCAAATAACTGGAAATGGCCTCGTAACTTCCCTTTTATTGGAAATGACCAATCAAACTGAGCAGCACCATGCGATCGACTTCCACCTTTTAATGAATGTCGTAACATCAAACTAAAGTCATGATCATTCCAACGATAGAATGTAGTTAGATCACCGCGACCGATATAGTCTTTAATATCAGGGTTATTGTCATCTTTAAAATCTTCTTCGATCCGATACCAAGGACGAATCATCATTGCAAAATTGTCTTTTTCAAAACCCAAGTTAAATATGACGCGGTTCCAGCTACGTGATATTGGATCTGAACCACCATTAGATTGGTGGTTTAAGGTCACACCAAGTAAACGGCCATTGAGCCCCATAATCTCGTAATTGGTTCTAAACATTAAACTTGCTTCAGGCTCATAATTCGTTTCACGGAATGGACGAGACTCATCTGCATTATAAACTTGCCAACGTGATGACTGAGTATAACCAATCCAGAGGTCACCATTGTCGCCAAATATATTTTCCCAAGCCTTGGCTTTTAATGAAATTTGGAATTTAGACTCTGTAGAGTCTAAATGTTGAGCATCTTCAGCGGACACAGTATTGTCAGGGTTTGGACTATGTGGACGCTCATTTTTATTGCTGGTCCAAAACACAGGAAGTAAATAAACGGGTTGATGGGCACGAATGTTCCAAGTCCCTAATTTACTTTCCTCTGATAACTCCCAACGCTTATCAAGCAGCGAAGAGTTGGTATCAAAATGAGGACCTTCAACTGCAAAAATCCCGCCTAGACTTTTACCAATTGCTGCTGTAATACCTTTTTTCTCATCTTTGGGTACTTCTTTTTCAATATCAGTTGCGGCAATACGCTCTGATACCAAAGCAGTTCTTTCTACCTCAGGTGTTTTAAATAATGTGTCATAACATGAGAGTCGATCGGCATTAGACTCTAATGCCGCACAGGCCTGGGCACTACTTGGTTTATATTGCCGCTGCGCTAAATCTTCAGCATGCACTTGGCTCAATAATCCAGAACTGAGCACTGTAAAAATACTCAGCTTTAATTTGCTGTATCGAAACGGCCTGAACGACATATATGCCCCATTAACTCATTATTTAACTTGTTTTATGCTAAAACCTAAATCACTTAAAACCTGTTTCTTCGCCACTGGCGCAACCACAGCTTTTGTGGGATTTTGATCGATGAGGTATTGTTTTGCAACTCGTTTAATATCCTCAAGCGTCACTTGCAGTAAACGCTCACGCATTTGTTTTCTAAATGCTGGACGACGCCCATGTAACAAGGCATAACAAGAGCCAATTGCCTCGCCCGCTGGTGACCCTGGTTTATCCATGCTAGATACCAAACCAAGAATCGCTTCTTCAAGTTGATAAGCATGCTGCTCAGTATTCATTAACCACTCAATACTGGCTTCAAAGTCGCGGAATGTTTCAGCTAAACGTGGATCACGGTAGCTATAAAAACGAAAAGCACATGCATTGCCGTCATAGCTTGCGCCACCACCATACGCACCACCTTTTTCACGGATTGCACTATGCAGATATCCATTACGTAAATAAGCCGCTAAGACCATAAGTGCTGTCGCATCTGGGTGGGCAATTTCTACCGCTGGATAGGCTGAAGCACAGAACTGAACATTGGCCTGAATCAACCAAGCTTCATCTTCAGTATTATTTTCAACAACAACGGGGCTTAACTGTGGTTGAAGATCACTCACCTGTAATTTATCCCAAACCTTTTGTACTTCTTCCATCAGCACATCAGATTGTTGTTCTTCACAAACCAATAAGAACTGTTTTGGTGCTTGCAATAATCGTTGATGAATTGCTTTTAATTCAGCAATTAAATCTGCATAAGCCTGTTCATCTCGCTCAATATTTTGCACAAGATCACTGAGCCAATTTAATGCGCCTAATCCAGTATTGTGATAATCACGGCGCCCTAAAGCACTCATATCACGTGATGCTATTTGCATAGCATAACTATGTCCAGCACCCGAAATACGTGATGCCCAACGTGTTTTACGTTGCTGTAACAACTCCAAAATACGGTCTTTTTCATCAAATCGAAGTTGTTCAAATGCCAGCTTTAACAGTTGAATCGCATCCATTTTATTGGCTAAAGATTTAGTCGTTAAAGTCAACCAAGCACTTATTTGCTCTTTATCATCAACACCACTGCGTAGACTTGCACCCATACCTAAACCACCACTTACTGCAGTTTGTAATTGTTGCAATTCTAGGTAGTCGTATTCACCAGCACCCACTTCGCCCATTAAAATCGACAAGAGATTAAAATAAGGTGATTGTAAAACGTCTTCAGGTATTTTAATCAATACCTGTTGATAATACAGACCGTTGGTTCCTGCATGATAGAGATGCAAAGCTGTATCCATGTTATTACAGATGATTTCACGCAATTGACCTTGCGCAATATTTAAATCTGCTGGTACATCTTCTAACCCTACTTTTGGCAATAACTCCATATCATCAACAGTGTCTTGACGTTGCTGTAATGCTAAAGCCTTATCATTGATCTCTTGACGATCTGCCTCCGTTAAAGCTGCACCAATCTCGGCCAAACGTTGCTGCTCTTCTGCCAAATCTTGCGCTGTCTTATTTGCATCAGGAACTAAAGTCATTTGCACGCGATGCGGGTTATCCAATAAATGTGTTTGGATTAAGTTTGACAACCACATCGGGTCTTGTAGTTCTTGTTTCACCTCAGCAATTGCAGCATCTACATCCCACACGGCGATAGGATCACTATGATGAATTGCACTGCTTAAACCATTTAAAATCAGTGTTAACCCATATGGTGTACCATCACCATTAATTTCACGTTGATGCAACTCAATTTGATGTAAAATTGCTTCAACCATAACTGGATCAACAGGTTTTTCTGCAACTTGTTTTAAAACATTCAAAACGCCATCTTTAAACTTCTGTGCATGTTCTGGATTTGAGCCCTGAACACCACAATAGAAAGTCATTTCATAGTTAGAGTCATCTACGCCCATAATTGGGCCAGTAGACTGCGCATAACCACAAGTTTCTAAATAGTGACGTAACGGAGAAGCAGAGTTCTCCAGTAAAATACCCTCAACTAAACGCATACCTAGGCGTAACTTAATGTCGCTAGATTCAGGTAATAGCCAAGACAACATATGATAGCTTTTATCTTTTAATTCATCTGCGTCTAGTGCATAGGTTTCTGTAACTTCTATGGGTGCAGCAATACGTTGTTCCGCAACAGAATGAATGGTTTCACCACGATCAAACTTATGCAAAGCCAACTGTTCGAATTGTTGTTGTAATTCATAAACGGGTTGATTACCAAAAGTCATGAATATCGCGTTACTTGGATGATAGTGACTACGATAAAAAGCGAGTAACTCATCATAACTCAAGTCTGGAATATGTTTAGGGTCACCACCTGAGTTGTAGTGATAGGTTGTTTTAGGAAATAAATGATGAGCCAGTTGATGATATAACTGATCAGAAGGTGCACTCATTGCTCCCTTCATTTCGTTAAATACCACCCCTTTATAAACAGGTTGTCCATCTTCAAGTTCAATGCGAATCCCTTCTTGAGCAAAATCTAATGGATTTAGATTCGCAGCAAAAACAGCATCGAGATAAACTTCGAGTAAGTTATTAAAATCCTTTTTATTTTGTGTTGCAAATGGATATGCTGTCCAATCTGCTGCTGTAAAAGCGTTCATAAATGTATTTAGTGAACGGCGAATCATCATAAAAAATGGATCACGTACTGGGAATTTCTCCGAACCACACAGCACTGTATGCTCTAAAATATGTGCCTCACCTTTGGAGTCCATTGGTTGAGTACGAAATGCTACGAGGAATACATTTTCGTCACTTTCAGAGGCCAAATGATAATGAACCGCTCCTGTGACCTTATGTTGATATTGAGCAACATTAAGATCCAAGGCTTCTACATGATGTTGACGCAGCAACTGAAACGCAGGATGAATAGTATTTTGGATTGTTTCAGTAACATCGACAGTCATGTCATCTCCTTGTAAAAATATTTAAGCAATCCGCATTATAACTACAGTTATGCTGTTATTACGATAGTTTCGCATTTCTATTTTGTGTTTACTGCCACAATTTTTAAATTACTATTTTTGCTTAGGCTATTTTGATATATTTTGTACAATAACCATGACATATAAGCCAAACCGCAGTCTGTATCGCACAAGTCTCAATATTCATCGCCATAAAGAATAAGTGTAATCCGCTGAATTTCATTCAGCTCACTACAGAAAACCTGAGCATTGGTGTAAACTTTGCTTTTTTATTTAAATGTGATGAATAACATGGCAACAGTTGACCTTTTTGCGATTGGAAATGCGCTCATTGATCAGGAATTTAGAATCGACGAACAGTTTCTTCAGCAACATGCTTTGCAAAAAGGCACTATGCAACTTGCCGATGCAGAAACACAAATTAAACTTCATACAAGTCTAATCGCTACACAACAATACAAGGGACAAGCTTCTGGTGGCTCTGCTGCAAATACTACTGTGGCCTTTAGTGCTTTAGGAGGTAAAGCCTTCTATGCTTGCCGTGTGGGTCAAGACGAGTTGGGGGAAATTTATTTACAAGGTCTAAGCGAAGCAAAAATTCAAACTTCAGAAAAATCATTAAGTACAGGTATTACTGGAACCTGTATGGTGCTGATCAGTGAAGATTCAGAACGCACCATGCAAACATTTTTAGGCACAACTGCTGACCTTTCTAGCTTACAAATCGATTTTAGCCCATTGACTCAAGCAAAGTGGTTGTATATCGAAGGTTATCTCTCTTCAAGTGATTCAGCACGAGCCGCCGTCTTACAAGCGCGTCAACTGGCTAAAGAAAATCAAGTTAAAATCGCCCTCACCCTTTCTGATCCTGCAATGGTGCAATATGCACGTGCTGGTTTAGATGAATTATTAGGTGATGGCGTTGATTTATTGTTCTGTAATGAACAAGAAGCCATGATGTACACTCAAACAGATCATCTTGCTGCTGCTTTAACACAGCTACAAGCCTTAAGCCAAACTGTAGTGATTACTCTGGGTGCAAAAGGTGCTTTAATTGCAACTGCTGATGAACAGTTCCAAGTCGACGGTCGTCGTGTACATGCCGTTGATACGAATGGTGCAGGTGATGCATTTGCTGGTGCTTTCATCTATGCACTTACTGCTGGTCAAAATTTACAAAGTGCTGCTGAACTCGCAATACTTATTTCAAGTGAAGTGGTTGCACAATATGGACCACGTTTAGCATTAGCTGACTATGCTAAACTAATGCAAAAATCTCAACAGGATAAGGTTGCCGTATGACAAAGATTTGTATGACTGAAGATATTCCAGAGCGTGAAGCACGCAGTTTTGAGGTTGAAGATAACACCACTATTTTCATCACTCAACGCGATGGCGTATTTTATGCCTACCAAAACCTTTGCCCTCACCTACAGACTGAACTTGAGTTTTTAGAAAATCAATTTCTAGATCAAGATCAAGAATATATTGAGTGTTCTACCCACGGCGCCTTGTTTAATGTTGAAACAGGTGAATGCATTGCAGGGCCTTGTATGGGTGACTCTCTCAATAAGGTCAATATTAAGGTTCATTCAGATGGCGGGATTTATCTCGATTAAACCAGACGTTTAAGTCTGAATAGAAAAACCCACCTTATCATGAGGTGGGTTTTTTTAAATATGAAGTAAGTTTGCTTAGGCTATTTCAACAACAGCTTTTCGATAAAACTGTTTAGACATTTCAATGAGCTCACTACTGAGCTGAACTTGCAACTTTTGTGGAGCAGCGGCTTGAAACTCTTGTAATGCAATCAGAACTTGATCTTGCAATAGTGCTTTTTCAGTCTCATTTCGACCGCTTAAAATCGATAATTGAACATGAATATAGCCTTGTGAAGTATCACCAAGCCCGATTACATAATCTAAATTAGCCGTGATCCGAGTCTTAACATCTTGTGCTTGTACCAAACCTGTTGTAATTAGGGCCTGATTAATCTGCTTTAACAAACCGATTTTATCCAATGACTGAATATTGGCCGAATACTCTACCTGTACATGTGGCATTACATTATTCCTATATCAACAACGCTCAATCAAACAACAATCTTATTCAACAAAAAGTAAGGCTAAACGCACTTGGTCATAACCCATTCGAGGACTGGTTGCTTCAACGATAGGTCGTAACTTAATTTTTCCATCCTCACTAAAATTTTCAGGGCTTTGTCGTTTTGATAAGCGTTTATAAATTTTACGCACCTGCTCAATCACCTCTTCACCAGGGCTTGCCACACTAATATCCAAGCCTTGCTCACGATGCAGCCGTGCCAAGTGATTAATAATCGTTGCAGGTGTTAAGCCTCGTTCTACAGCAATATCTTGGATTTCATAGCCAGACTCAAACAAAGCCTTAGTTTCATCCAAAGTCGCTGTCGCATAGTTTTGTTTAGCTGATCGAGCAAGCTTCTTCTCATTACGTTCAATTTCCGTCGCATTAAGCGTGCCACCACAATGACGAATAAAGGCTTGATGTTGCTTACTTAAGTCAGCACCAGCAAAATGCTGCTCAGCCTCTTCAGACAACTCCTGAAAACGTCGATCCGCCTTAATTGCTAGACTATCAAGCTCTAGTGCCTGATCATTGAAGCCAAGTAATCTTAAGCCCTGAATAGATTTAAGTCGTGATAAGGCAACATAGCCCTGTCCTTTCTCAAAAGTATGACTTAAGTTAATTTCAGCAGCTTCCAGAGTCATCCCTTGAGATTTATGAATGGTAATTGCCCAAGCCAAGCGCAATGGGATTTGTTGTAAACTCGCAAGTGTCTTACCAGCATCGTTATCGACCGACCATGTTTCAGGTTCAACCACCAATTCAGTACCATCAGTTAACTTCACTTTGGGTAAGATGCCATGTGTATCATCATCTTCAAAGCCAATCACTTCACCTAAGCTACCGTTGATATATCCCATGTCAAAATTATTTTTAACAAACATTACTTTGGCATGCTTCTTTAAACTCAGCTCTTCAGGTGCACGTACTGATGACTTGAGTGTCTCAATCAACTTATCGTTACCATCGTTGACTGCAACAAATTGATGAGCTTCTCCTTCAATCGCATTCAGATGTTGATAGTTAATATTATCGACATCCATATTATGGGTATATAAACGAGTAAAAGTCTCACCAATGTCTTGTTGATTGGTTTGATTTAAAGCTTTTAAATGCTGTGGCTGAATTGTTTGTGCCCGTATAGCATTTAAAATATCGTTTAATGCGGAATCATCCTGACGATGTTGCTCTGTCAAATAACAAACGCGGAATTTAGCTTCAACCCAAGCATTTGACATAAAACAGAACTTATCACGGTTCTTTTCATCATTCTTACCTACAGGGGGTAACTGAAAGAAGTCTCCTGCAGCAATGACTTGAATACCACCAAATGCTTCATCAGATTCTTTAAAATATTTGAGGACCTGATTGACCAAATTTAATTGCTTGGCATGAAGCATAGAAATTTCATCAATTACCAATACTTGGGCATTTTCTAAATGCTCTTTTAAGTATTTACGCTCTTTCATGCGCTTAAGGTCATCATCTGACAATGCATCTTTAATACCAATACCAGCCCAAGTATGAATCGTCATTCCATTCATATGTGTTGCAGCAATGCCTGTAGAGGCAGTAATTGCTACAGTGACTTTGCGGGCCTTTAAGTAATTAATATATTGATTCAGTGTATAGGTTTTACCTGCACCAGCTGACCCTGTCAAAAAGACATTTTCACCCGTTTGCATTAATTTCAGTGTAGTGTCTTGTCTCATAACAACCCTAAACTTTGAAAACTGCTATAGCCTAACGATTTTTCAACAAAAAGTTAAGTCAAGAGCGTACAGATTGTCTGTTCTTGGCGCATGGTACGACAGAACTTTACGCCTAGTTAATTTTATGCACTTCACCTTTGATCGCAGTTTCACCACATTCATTATAATTTCTTCAAAATACAACATTTTTATCGATTATATCCCCGAGGATTTTTTTAATATCACCTTAATTTAATTAATAAAATTAACAAATGATTTTGGTAGGTAATTAGTAGGTTTTAAAAGATTGGATCAAGGGAGATACTCGGTCTCAAGGTGATATACACCCTTGGAACAATCAACATTGGAATAATGGTAGAAGGAATCGCACCATGGCTTTTAAAAATATCGCAGATCAAACTAACGGTTTTTACATCCCTTGTGTTTCACTCTTTGGTCCTGGCTGTGCCAAAGAAGTGGGCGCGAAAGCACAAAATTTAGGTGCTAAAAAAGCCCTCATCGTCACTGATGAAGGATTATTTAAGTTCGGCGTTGCGGACAAAATTGTTGCTTACTTAAAAGATGCTGGTGTAGACAGCTTTGTATTCCCAGGTGCTGAACCAAACCCTACGGATATTAACGTACGTAACGGTGTAGATGCATATAACAACAATGGTTGTGACTTTATTGTTTCTCTCGGTGGTGGCTCATCACATGACTGTGCTAAAGGTATTGGCCTAGTCACAGCAGGTGGCGGTAATATCCGTGACTACGAAGGTATAGACAAAAGTACTGTACCGATGACTCCGTTAATTGCAATTAACACTACGGCAGGTACTGCATCTGAGATGACTCGTTTCTGTATTATTACCAATACAGACACTCACGTAAAAATGGCCATTGTAGATTGGCGCTGTACTCCGCTTGTTGCAATTGATGATCCACGCTTGATGCTTGCTAAGCCTGCCGGTTTAACAGCCGCTACGGGTATGGATGCATTAACTCATGCTATTGAAGCTTATGTTTCAACCGCAGCAAACCCAATTACAGATGCATGTGCTGAAAAAGCTATTACGATGATCAGTGAATGGCTTAGCGCAGCAGTGGCAAATGGTGACAATATCGAAGCTCGTGATGCAATGAGCTATGCACAATATCTAGCTGGTATGGCATTTAACAACGCATCACTCGGTTATGTTCATGCAATGGCACACCAATTAGGTGGTTTCTACAACCTGCCACACGGCGTGTGTAATGCCATTTTATTACCACACGTTTGCGAATTTAACCTCATTGCATGTCCTGACCGTTATGCGACGATCGCAAAATTGATGGGCGTAAATACTGAAGGCCTAACTGTAACTGAAGCTGCTTTTGCTGCAATTGATGCGATTCGTGAGCTTTCAGCATCGATCGGTATCCCTGCTGGCTTAACAGAACTCGGCGTTAAAGCTGGCGATCATCAAGTTATGGCTAAAAATGCTCAAAATGATGCATGTATGTTAACTAACCCACGTAAAGCAAACGAAGCACAAGTTATCGCGATCTTCGAAGCAGCGATGTAAGTTTACACCTCGCTTCTTGTACATCCTAAGGACCCAAAGGAATCTATACGTAGATTCCTTTTTTATTTTCTTATCAAAAGTAGACATACAATAGATAATGTAAAGCGTGATGTGCAAACCACGTGATGATTGACAAATATCGTCGAATCATCAAGCATAGGATAAAATCAATAACTCCAACAATGCCTATGAATACCGCATCATCTTATACCGTTTCCCCTTATCAAACCGATATCTTGGCTGGTGACTACCAACAGCTGACTCTGACTTTTGCCGCAGATCAACAAAGTCCTGTCATCGCGACCTTAGTTCGAAAAAAAGCAGCAACAGCAACACCTAAAGCCGTGCTCTACATCCATGGTTTTTTAGATTACTTTTTCCAAACCGAAATGGCAGAGCAATTTAATCAGCATGGTTATGACTTCTATGCACTTGATTTACATAAATACGGCCGATCATATCGCTCTGGACAAACCTTTTACGATGTACGTGATCTAAACGAATATGAAGCTGAAATTACTGCAGCACTTGAAATCATTGCTGCTGAAGGCCATGACAGTGCTGTATTGGCTGGGCACTCTACTGGAGGCCTGATCACCACCTTATATGCAGCACACCATCCTGATCATCCACTGATTAAAGCGCTTTGGAATAATAGTCCGTTTTACGATTTCAACACCAGTTTTTTAAAGAAAAAACTGGCTCTACCTCGGGTAAGTGCTCTGGGTAAATATCTACCTAAACTCAAATTTCCAAGTGAACTCAACCCGTGGTACACCAAAAGTTTACATCAAGACTATTATGGTGAATGGAGCTTCGATCTCAACTGGAAACCCACTGTTTATCCTAAAGTCTTCCTCAGTTTTATCCATGCAATCTATGAAGCACAAAAAGAAATCCATGCAGGAGCCAAACTTAATGTACCTGCACTGATCATGCACTCACATCAAAGCCGCAACCCACGGCGCTGGGGTACTGATGCACAAAATAGTGATGTGATTTTATCCGTCAAAGACATTGCAAAGTATGCAAACAAATTACAAGGTGATGTCACTGTAATGACAATTAAGAATGGTTTACATGATCTCGTACTTTCAGCAGTTCCAGTACGTGCTCAGGTCTATCAAAAACTTTTTGCTTGGTTAAAAGATAAAGGCTGTTAAATCTACGCCTCAGGTATGGGCTACTGCTCTTCTTTGTATTTTAACAATACTTGATGTGCAGGATGCCCTGCAGGAATAAGCTCAATTAAACGCTCCACTGCATCGATCGCTTCAGGACAGTAAGCCAAATGTTTTAACAGTACATCGGTTTCTTGTGCTTTAAAAATTGCTTCACTTAAACGCGATTCCAAACAATCACGCCAAGCGCACAGGAATGGACTTTCAGTTCTAACCAGAAATACCCCGCGGCAAAGTTTTAAGGCAGATTCGATATATCCTGCATCAAGTGCTTGCTCTGCCTGTAAAAAATCAGCTTCAATAGTGGCCAATAAACGATAGGGTCTTGAACCGAGTAATCCGCCTAGAATTTCTCTAAGCTGAGACATTTCAGCCTTTAAAGTCCCAATACTGACCTTACGTTCGCCATAAAGCGCCTGATGTAGATTTTCTAAGTTCATGCCCTGAGGACACAAGGCCAAAATGGTGAGAATCTCGATCTGTCTTGGGGTTAAGACCAATACTTTTCCATTAAATAATACCTGCGGAATAGCAAAGGCGCGTATAAACAAATGTTGGCGTTGACATTCTAATAGTGCGTTTTGAATAATCGAAGCACAGCGTTCTGCTGCAAGTAAACCCAGACTATTATGGTTATTCCATGTGGTTGATAGATCTATTACACCAAGAACTTGTTTTGAATATGGATCAATAATTGGCGCCGCATAACATGCCCAATCGTGAATCGAAGACATATAGTGTTCACTAGAAAACACACAACTAGATTGCTGTGTTTTAAGTGATAAAGCCAATGCATTGGTTCCAACTAAGTCTTCACGCCACTGACCTCCTTGCACAAAATGCACACGCTCTGCTGCTTGTCGCATTTTCCCACTCGCCGCAGTCCAAATGATGGTACTACCAATATCACCAACAGCGACCACCATGCTTGATTGTTCTGCAATATGTTTTAATTCTGCTGTGCAATAAGTTAAAGCTTTGTTAAGGACGTTAGGTAATTCATCTTGTGTGTTGATCAATGGTGCTGCTGCACGTTCAGTCGGAATCTGTGCCTGCTCAGAACGTTGCCAAGAGCTTAAAATGCTTTGCCCAACTAAATCGGCTTGTACTAAAGATAAGCTACTGTTTTGGCGCAGCTGTTCAATATGTTGGCGCTTCTGCAATAATCCCTTATTACTCAACATGGTTCATATCCTTATGTCAGTTTATAGAGTAGTTCACTGCATTTGATCAGTATTTTTGCGATTGCATTTGTAAAATTATAAAAGCGCAAAACTTCCTATGATTTAGCAATGTTTTTTCTAAACGGTCAATCCCTTTTCTGCTCAAAATCGATATTGCTTTAAATCATTGCAAAAAATGCATAAAATACCTACGATCTTTTATACTTTTGCTCAGTATTTCAACATACGACTTAAGTCCTAGATCAGCCCTACTAAAATACAAAAAAATCATTCAAGATAAAATTAACTTGATGCCTACCTTTCTCCAACCTAGGGCTTTATATGCTCAAGTCACAAACAGTGCTTTTCAGCGTCTGTGACACCGCTATCTCATAAATAAGTAAAAGGATATTCTTATGCGCTATCTCGATCCGAATCAACCTGGTTCAAAAGTTCAGTTTAAAGCACAATATCAAAACTTTATTGGTGGCCAATGGGTTGCACCAGTTAAAGGTGAATACTTCGATAATATTTCTCCTGTAGACGGTAAAGTATTCACTCAAGTTCCTCGTTCATCTGTTGAAGATATTGAGTTAGCACTTGATGCTGCCCATAAGGCTAAAGCCAGCTGGGGACAAACTTCAACCACAGAGCGCTCGAATATTTTATTAAAAATTGCAGACCGTTTAGAAGCAAATCTTGAGCTTTTGGCTGTTGCTGAAACTTGGGACAACGGTAAACCAGTTCGTGAAACTTTGGCTGCTGATATTCCACTCACGATCGACCATTTCCGTTATTTTGCTGGCTGTATTCGCGCACAAGAAGGTGGTATCTCTGAAATTGATAAAGATACTATTGCCTACCATTTCCACGAACCACTCGGTGTAGTTGGCCAAATTATTCCTTGGAACTTCCCAATCCTAATGGCAGCTTGGAAACTTGCTCCAGCCTTGGCAGCAGGTAACTGTATTGTTCTTAAACCAGCAGAACAAACGCCTACAAGTATTTTAGTACTCGCTGAACTGATTCAAGATCTACTCCCTGCTGGTGTGCTTAACATCGTCAACGGTTATGGTGCAGAAGTGGGTCGTCCACTGGCAACTAGCCCACGTATTGCTAAAATTGCATTTACAGGCTCAACCCAAGTGGGTCAGCTGATTATGCAATATGCAACTGAAAATATTATTCCTGTAACGCTTGAACTTGGCGGTAAATCACCAAATATCTTCTTCGAAGATGTTATGGATCAAGATGATGATTATCTTGATAAAGCACTTGAAGGTTTTGCAATGTTCGCGCTTAACCAAGGCGAAGTATGTACTTGCCCTTCACGTGCCCTCATTCAAGAAAGTATTGCTGATCGTTTCTTAGAAAAAGCCGTTGAGCGTGTAAAACGTATTCGTACTGGTCACCCACTAGATACTGACACCATGATTGGTGCACAGGCCTCTCAAGAACAACAAGACAAGATTTTAGGTTGTATCGCAACAGGCCGTGCTGAAGGTGCACAAGTGTTAACAGGTGGTGGCGATCGTCATGATGTTGGTCAAGGTTTCTATATTGAACCAACAATCTTTAAAGGCGATAACAGCATGAAGATTTTCCAAGAAGAAATCTTTGGCCCAGTACTCTCTGTAACCACATTTAAAGACTACGATGATGCAATCCGTATTGCCAATGACACAATGTATGGTCTAGGTGCTGGTGTTTGGTCTCGTTCTGCGCATACGTCTTATCGTGCTGGTCGTGCAATCGAAGCTGGTCGTGTATGGACTAACTGTTATCACATTTATCCTGCACATGCTGCATTTGGTGGTTATAAGAAATCTGGTATTGGCCGTGAAAACCACAAAATGATGCTTGATCATTATCAACAAACTAAAAACTTATTGGTCAGCTATTCAACTAAAGCAATGGGCTTCTTCTAAGTTTTTACTCAACAGTACTCTCCCAAAGCGAACTTCGGTTCGCTTTTTTATGTGTAGAACTTTTTCATGGTTGTGCTTGATTATTCAACTCAAATTATGAATAAACTCCTGTGTTTTGCTGTAAATCTCTAGACAAATAAATCGTAAAAGCAGATGATATGACAACGGATATTGGTCTTTTCGACATTGTTATTTTACCCTGTCACTGTAGCTCATTTTAAAACAAGTAATCATTTATGACCCAGCACAATCTTAATTCGATGAAAACAGTTTATGCAATCCAACATCTGGCTTTTGAAGACCTTGGCGCTTTTGAAGACATATTTTATCAGCGTGGATTTCGAGTACGCTATTTTGATGCTGGTGTAGATGACCTGCAACTTGCTTTGGAACATCCCGGACTCACTGTTATTTTAGGTGGTCCGATTAGTGCCTATGAGCGAGATCGCTTTCCATTTCTTGGCCAAGAAATCGATCTACTCAAACAGCGCCTAGCGAACAACTTACCGACTTTAGGTATTTGCTTAGGTGCACAGCTGATTGCCAAAGCCTTAGGTGCAGATGTTTATCCTGGACACACCAAAGAGATTGGTTGGAGTCAGCTGAAACTGGCTTCTGTAGCGGATAATGTACTGGCCCCTTTAGAAAATATTAAAGTCCTACATTGGCACGGCGACTCTTTTGACCTGCCAGAAAATGCACAGCTCCTTGCAAGCTCTGAGCATTATCCACACCAAGCCTTCCAATATGGTTCAAATGTTCTTGCTTTACAATTTCATGCTGAAGTAATGGGTGAGGATTTAGAAAAATGGCTCATCGGCCACTGTGTTGAACTTGATCAAGCTAAAATAGATATTAAACAACTGCGTGAAGAGAACCAAAAATATGCAGCACCGTTAGAACAATCCGCTGCTTTAATTCTTGAAGGCTATTTGAAAAAATTAAATTTAAGTATTGGCTGAATTTTAAGGATACAGCCAATATCAGGACATTAATTCAATCGGTCAAACTCAGGCCGATATTGATGGTGACTTAAAACTGAGCCCGCGCCTTCTTCCTGTTCTAAAACATCGGCCTGCCAGCGTTATACATGTATTGCTGGGGGTTAAATCTTGCGCTGTGCCACAAAACTATTAATACTGTCTTGTCGCTCAGTGGCATCGCGACGATGTGAAAAACTCTAGTCTTGTCGTAGTCTAAAGCTATTTTTAGCCATAATTTCTGATATTTCATCGTAAACCAAGCGAATACGTGGTGTAGATATATTCGACGCATGAGTGAGCAACCAAATAGACTCTTCAAATACATAAGGTTGCTCAATGCGTTGTAAGCCCTCAGCAATAAAACACGGTAAGATCCCTACCCCTAAACCCGCTTGAATCGCTGTTCTTTGTGCAGCCAAACTATTTAATTTCAGGTTCGCTTCTCGACTGGTTATTTTTCTCAACCAACGTACAGAAGGTAAATCAATATGAGTATCCCATCCAATTAATCTTGAGGTACCAAGATCTACCTGTCCTTCTATAGCGCAATACAATCCACTCGACATCACACCCACTTTTTTGACGGTTAATGCACCTTGTTCAGGTCTAACCAAGCGTAAAGCAATATCAGCATCCCCTTTGGCAATCCCAACTGTATGAATACCTGTAATAAGTTCAATACTGATTGCTGGATATAATTCAAGAAATGGTTTTAAAGCAGGTAATAAAATTTCTGTCGCAATTAACTCAGGTGCAGCAATACGTACAGTCCCAACCAATTTCTTAGATTTATTAATGAAATTATTTTGCAGCGTATTTAATACCATTTCTGCATTTTTTACTTCCTCAATAAGGCTCATCGCATCCGCATTTGCTTTATATCCTCGCGGATGCCGAACAAATAAAGTCGTCGCTAATTTTTGTTCAAGTGCTGTTATTTTGCGAGCAACTGTTTGTGGGCTCACACCCAGCGCTTTTCCAGCATGGCTGATATTTTCATACTGTACGACTGCACTAAAAAAACGTAGATCATCCCAATTCATTTTCTTTCCATTTTTGGAAAATAGTCATTTATTTTAATCCATTTATAAACCTATAAGAAAAACCTAACATTTTAAAACCCCAAAAACTTTAGGATGAGAAATGAATAGTCAAATAAATGCAGAATCACAAAACCTAGAAATAAATGTGGTTCAAGGCTATTTGTCTGCTTTTGGCCAAAATAACACTGCAAAAGCACTACAGTACATTCACCCAAATGCTGTTTGGCATATTGATGGTGATCCCATAGTCAAAACAGTGGGAATTATTCAAGGCCATCAAGCAATTAAACAATGGTTAGAAGATTTTCCACAGGCATTTAAACCCTTAACATTTTCAATTACCCAGATGTTCAGCGCTGAACAAGATGTTTTGGTTGTCGGACGATTTAGACACCTTGTCTTAGCAACGCAAACCATCGTTGATAGTGATTACATCATTAAATTTACGCTTCAAGAAGCTAAAATAATACGTTATCAAATATTTGAAGATTCACTTTTATTATCTCATGTTCATAATGACTCAAGTCCAAGTCGTCAGATTATGATTAACACCACGACTTATGCTTGGAATGATACTGGAAACGGAGCAGCCATCATTTATTTGCATGGGCTCTTCTTAGATCGAAACTTCTGGAGACCTATCGTTCAAGCCTTACCAGGATACCGTCACATCTGCTTTGATCTGCCAGGACATGGTGAAAGTGGCTGGCGTGATCAGCTCAATTTAGATGCCATTGCTCAAGATATTGTGTTATGGATTCAAGAATATGGCATTGAAAAAGTCACGCTTGTTGGACATAGTCAAGGTGGCATGATTGCAATGCGAATCGCAGCGCAACATCCAGCGCTTATTACTCATCTGATATTGATGAATACATCAGCTCGTGAAGAATATCCAGAGCGGTTGCTGACTTGGCGTGAACGAGAGAAAATTTTGCTCAGCAACTCATGTTATAAACTAGAACTTTTTAAGGAAATCCAGCAACTCAAGTATGGTCAACAAGACTTAAATCAGCATCAGGAAACACGCGAAGTTGAACTTACACGACTCATGACAGCAAATCATGAACATTTAGCCAAAGCACTCGCGGCTGCGGTACTCCATCGGGCTGATCTTAGAAAACAGATCACTACGATCCAAGCAAAGACCTATGTACTCTCAGGAGCAATGGATACTGCAACACCTATTGAACTCGGTGCGGAAATTGCTCAGCTAATTCCAAATGCGATACATCAGGTACTTCCTCAGGCCACCCATTCAATCCCTAGCGAATCGCCTCAAATCATCTGCAACATCCTAAATCATATTCACGAATCATGATCCATACAGGTTTTCACATATATTAAAAAAAGCCGATATAACGATCGGCTTCTTTAACATTTGACTACACAGTATTAAGGTTCAATTGCCATAAACGGTGGAACCACATCAGCATTTTGTGCGCGGTGACGCATAAAATGATCCATTAATACAATAGCTAACATGGCTTCAGCAATAGGTGTGGCACGTACACCAACACAGGGATCATGACGACCTTTGGTCAATACATCGGTATCTTGACCTTGAATATCAATGGTTTTACCTGGGGTAGTAATACTTGCCGTAGGTTTCAGTGCAATTGCAACACGAATGGTTTGTCCCGATGAAATACCACCTAAGATCCCCCCTGCATGGTTAGCAAGGAAACCATCACTGCTCATTTCATCACGCGTCTGATGACCAAACTGTTCAGCGACCGCGAAACCATCACCAATCTCCACGCCTTTGACCGCATTGATACTCATCATCGCATGCGCAATATCAGCATCTAGTCGATCAAAAACAGGTTCACCCCAACCCACAGGTACTTTTTCAGCTAAAATTTCTAACTTCGCACCACAGCTGGTACCTTGTTCACGTAATGAAGTCACTAATGTTTCAAAACGTGGTACTGCATCAACATCGCCACAGAAAAATGGATTGTTAGACACTTCATTCCAATCCAGTTTAGTCGCTTTCTCAGTACCAATTTGTGTCACATGGCCACGAATCAAGATTGCAAACTTCTCGGCAAGATATTTCTTCGCAATCGCACCCGCTGCAACTCGCATTGCGGTTTCTCGTGCACTTGAACGACCGCCGCCACGATAGTCTCGAAAACCATACTTTTGTGTATACGTATAATCGGCATGACCAGGACGGAATGTTTGAGCAATATTGCCATAATCTTTAGATTTCTGATCAGTATTACGAATTAACAAACCGATTGATGTACCTGTAGTTTTCCCTTCAAATACACCCGAAATAATTTCGACTTGATCTGCTTCTTTACGCTGTGTGGCGAATTTTGAAGTTCCTGGTTTACGACGATCCAAATCATACTGTAGATCCTGTTCACACAGTTCAAGTCCTGGCGGTACACCATCAACAATGGCCATAAGACCTACACCATGTGACTCACCACAGGTGGTCACACGAAAAAGTTGACCTATACTATTGCCGGCCATATGCATAACTCCTTATGCAGTAACAGATTGAATAAACACATCACGATATTTACGGCATTGTTCAGCAGTCAAAGCAAATATACCTGAACCGCCTTTAGCGAACTGTAGCCAATGCAAATCAACGGTATTAAAGTTTTGGCGCATTGCCCATTCAGAATTACCAACTTCAATCACAATCAAACCATCTTCGGTGAGATAGTCAGCAGCTTGAGCCAGCATTTTACGCACCAAATCCAAGCCATCTTGACCTGCTGCCAAAGCCATTTCAGGTTCATGATGAAATTCTTCTGGTAAATCAGCCATGTCTTCAGCATCCACATAAGGTGGATTAGACACGATGAGATCATATTGATTTTCAGCTGGAATTTTAGCAAACAGATCAGACTCTAACAAAGCAATCTGGTATTGCATGTTATGGTGCTCAGTATTAATTGAAGCAACTTCTAATGCTTCTTTCGATAAATCAGTTGCATCTACCTCTGCATCTGGGAAAGCATAAGCCAAGGCAATCGCGATACAGCCAGAACCCGTACACATATCTAAAATACGACGTGGTGTTTGTGGATTGCTATTTTCTGGTAAGGCATTTCGTGCTTCGCGCATTTGACCATGTTCATCTAAACAGTAAGGTGCAAAACGTTGTTGTATTAATTCAGCAATAGGCGAACGAGGAATCAGTACGCGCTCGTCTACATAAAATGGTTTGTCACAGAAATATGCCAAGTTTAACAAATATGAAGTCGGCACTTTTTCATTGATACGGCGCTCTAACAGTGCCAAGAATTCAGCTTTTTCACTCGGTAGTAATTTGGCATCTAAGATTTCAGCATCAGCATTCCAATCGAGTGATAAAGTCTGCAATACCAAAGCTGAACTTTCAGCAAAATAATCTTCCGTACCTTGACCCAAGTGTGCATCATATTGACGTAATGCAGACACCCCAAAACGAATAAAATCGCGTATGCTCACGAGGTGTTCAGCGGCTTCCTGTAATTGTTCAGGGCTTATAGTCGGTCGATCCACTTAGGGCGTCTCCAAGATCAGGTGATTCAAAACGCCTTATCATACCTTGTTTTATGTGTTTTTTTAATGTCTATTGCACAAACTACAAAGCAAAAATATGCATCAGCTCAAATAAAAATGGTGCTGTAAGTACAGCACCACGATTTCAACACCAATTTCTATATTTTTTATTGTTATTTTTATTTCAGTTTTAAATGATATTTTTCAGTTACTAGTTTGATTTTTATACCTTTATACAAACGAGATTTAGAATCTTCTGATTTAGTCACATGAACATAGAACTGATCATCTTCAACTAGGCGTGCATAAGTCTTAAAGCCTATCTCCAATTTACTTGGTGTATTCCCTGCTTTTTTAGACTCTTCGATAAGTTGATTCACTGCATCAGTATTTAAATCTTTCATTTATTCAACAACGTGGTGTATTCAAGATATTTATTTTATAACATTCATATTTTACACTTTCATGAAATACACCCAGCTCACACATTTGATTAATTATTTTCACATAAATTGTATTCACAAAATTCATCCCCACCTTATACTAAGTCAAAATTTTGAAATGAAACTTTTTAATGAGCTACAAACATAATGACTTATTGGCGATGCGCCAAAGTTATTGGGGTGATGAACACTCAGAACGCGTGCAAAGTGAAAAGCAATATTTTCAACAATTGCTTAATGAATATCAAATCTTTACTGAAGCCAGTATCGATGATGCAAAATACTTCTTTTTCTCCCTACCCAGTATCATTATCGTTAAAGGTTATGCGTTAGGTTTTACCAATCAATTGGTTAAAAATATGATTTTAGATTTTGTTCATGCACACAAAGTCCAGCTATCTCAACGCCAAATTATGAAAATCAAGTTTCGGATTTAAAGCAGCTATTTTTTAATTTGCCTGCGTTGTTCAGAGGATTAAACTTTTTTTATGCGCAGATAAGCTGTAAGATGCCTTAGACCCACTTATCTGCCGCTTGTATAAAGGACTTAATGTTCATGTCAGATCAAAAAGAGAAGCTGAAACAGTTAAAAACCTCCTCTATGGATAGACGCCTGTCATTGGCTAAAGCCTCTTTACTTGCTGGAACCCGCTGGGCAGCATCAAGCGCAAGCCATTTTTTTTCAAGTGAAGAAGATAAGGAACTGAATCGAAAAAAAGCGCTCAAAGAACAAGCTGAATATTTAGTTTCTGAGATTGGCAAACTTAAAGGTTCAATTGTTAAAATTGGTCAAATGATGGCCTTGTATGGTGAACATTTTCTACCAGAAGAGGTTACTCAAGCACTCAATACTTTGAACAACCAGACTGTGGCATTGGATTGGCCTGTGATTCAACAACAGTTACACATGCAACTGGGTGGCAAATTAAATGAACTCACTATTGATCCTGAACCATTAGGCACAGCCTCATTGGCACAGGTACACCGTGCAACACGTAAATCAGATGGTCAGGAGCTGGTACTCAAAGTTCAATACCCAGGTGTTGCAGATGCAATAGATTCAGATATGAATCTATTTAGAAATATGCTTAAACTCACACGAATCGTACCGCAAACACGTGAGTTTGATCAGTGGTTTGAAGAAGTGCGTGAAATGATGCACCGTGAAGTAGATTATGCCTTAGAAGCAGATACAACACGACGCTTTGCTGCACGCTTAACGGATGACCCACGTTATATCGTGCCTGAAATTATTGATCAATACTGTGCCCCTCAAGTGCTTTGTATGACCTTTGAGCGAGGCGTGCCAATTAATAGCCCAGTCATGCTTTCTCTCCCACAACAACGCCGGAATCAATTGGGCGAAGCTTCTCTTGAAATCGCAATTCGAGAAATCTTTGAATGGGGTGAGATGCAAACAGATCCAAATTTTGGTAACTATTTGGTTCGTTTAGGTGACGGTGATACGCAGCCTGATCAAATTGTATTACTCGATTTTGGTGCAATACGTCAGTTTGACCCACAATTACTTCAAGTTGCACGCAATCTGATCATTGCAGGCTATGACCATGATTCACAAGCCATGGTGAATGCGATGACAGGATATACATTTTTTGATGCTATGCCGCATAGTATTAAACCAGATATGGCAAAAGTGTTTTTATTGGCAACTGAAGCATTTAGTAGCCTTGAAAATAATCCAGAGCTACCTGCGGGGGTCATGGATGAACAACATCGCTATGATTGGAAGAAAAGTCAATTGCATAGTCGTGTTATGCAACGTGCTTCTAAATCAATGGCCTCACGTTATTTCAGCATCCCCCCGAAAGAGTTCATGTTTATAAGTCGTAAGTTTATAGGTGCTTATACCTTTATGACTGTCATTGAAGCGAAAACTAATGTTCGTGCAATGATCCAGCCTTTTATCGGTGTTACAAGCTAAAATAGCTGAACAAAATACGACTCAAGCCGTAAAACAAGTTTTACGGCTTTTTTAATTCGTTGCTCAACTTAAAAATGGATATATACAACGAATGGATCATATAGATATTGTTGTTGATGAGCGCGGTGATTATCTTGATCATGCAGCTTTGATTTGGGCTGCTGCGACAGCTGCACGTGATGCAGACAGCGAACCAGCCACATTACAACAAGCACGTCCAGTGATTCTAAAGGTACTTTCACGCTCTCCACTTGCATTTTTGCTGCTGGCCATCGTCCACGAAAATGTTGTTGGCTTTGCCGCGCTTGCACCACATCTAGATGAACAACAATCCGCTGAGCTGGTCTATTTGGGTGTAAATCCTCTATATTGGCAGCGTAATATTGGTAAAAAATTACTGAGCGCGTTATTGCCCATCGCCGCAAGCAAAGGATTTAACCGCGTATATCTGAATGTCTATTGCGACAATATGAACGCCATAAGGCTTTATGAGCGTCAAGGATGGCTGCGAAGCAGTGTTCCTTTAGAAAACCCAAGAACAAAGCGGCTCGAACAACGGTTTTGGATCCACACGACTGCATAGCCGCATTACAGAAAGCTATTTCAAACACAATTGCGATGTTATAGAGCACTGCTGTCCTAACAATGCAGATCAATGACCTCAATATTTTTTAAGATCTGCTCAATAATTGTCAATTTGGCCAATTCCACAAAAAAAATCATCGAGATAAAAACAAGTTAATTCTTTTAATTCATATGGATATCAATTTTAAAAAGTGTATTAAATTCACTGATATTTGCATCGATATATCGTCAAGCCTGACATAGTTTTTAAACAAAGAGCGTGTCACTATTTCGCTTACTCGTCGAATAATTACACAGGACTCAATGATGACCAACATGACGAAGAAAGCACAAGGTATAGGATTGGCCTTTCTTTCAAAGATCGCAGGAAGTGATGTAGTTGACCAACTCAAACTGAGAAAGATCATTGAGAAATCACTGTACCATGGCGCAAAGACTGGTTTTAAAACCTTATCTCACACACAAAAAATTTTAAAACCTAACAACCAGCAAAAAAAACAACGTCTCATCAGCACGCACAGCGATTTGTTTGATCTTAGCCTCAGTCCTGAACAACAAATGACTTGTGACGCTATGCAACAATTTGCCCAAAAAGTGCTTTACCCTCTTGCTCATGCAGCAGATCAACATGAAACTTTTCCAACAGAACTTTGGCAACACGCCCAAGATCTTGGACTCAATTTTTATGCCCTTCCCGAAGCCTATCAAGGTGTTGCTGCAGAAAAACAAATGGTGACCCATGTACTTATTGCTGAACATCTCGCGCGGGGAGATTTTAGTTTAGCTGCAGCTCTACTGTGCAACTTTAGTGTGATTAACTGTATCTCACAGTGGGGCTCAGAACAGATTCAAAATACTTATCTCTCAGCTTTTGCCGACCAAGAAAATCTGCAAGCCAGTTTTGCTGTGCAAGAAGCGACTCCCGCCTTTCATCCATTTCGCTTAAATACCCAAGCACATTGTCAGGATGGACAGTTTTATATCAATGGTGAAAAAACACTCGTATTACTTGGAGAAACTGCGGATTTTCTATTGGTTAGTGCTGAGTTTAATCAACAACCTGAAGTTTTTGTTGTTGAGCGTGATGCAACGATCCAATGTAAAAAATCACCTGCCATGGGCCTTAAAGCAACCGAAACCGTAGATCTGATCTTTAGCCAAACACCAGCACAACGTTTAGGCGACGAAGATTTTGATTATGCTGCTTTTGTAGATCTTGGCAATCTCATGTGGTGTGCGCTGGCTGTGGGTTGTTGTGAGGCAGTCAAAAGCTACTGTATCGATTATGCCAATCAACGAACTGCCTTTGCTGAACCGATCTCACATCGACAAAGTATTGCCTTTATGATTGCTGATATGGCAATAGAAATTGACGCCATGCGAGTCTTGGTTCTCAATGCTGCAAGTCTAGCTGAAACAAATCAAACTTTTCATCGTGAAGCCTATTTAGCAAGGTTACTCTGTGCTGAGAAAGCCATGAAAATTGCAACAGATGGCGTACAAATATTAGGTGGTCATGGTTATACCAAAGAACATCCTGTTGAACGTTGGTATCGCGACCTTCGTGCAACTGCAATTTTACATGCTGGCTTGCATGCCTAATTCACAGCTTTAAAGGAATAACCATGAATTTACAAACACCTAGAAAATTTAAAATGTTACTCGATCAGGCCAATGAAGTCGCGATCAATGTTTTACGCCCAATATCTAGAAAATACGATAAAGCTGAGCACCAATATCCCAAAGAGCTCGATATGCTTGCTGCTTTAGTGGATGGTATGAATGAGGGCGGTGATGGTCTCAATGCAGGTGCTGCTGTAGGCAAACGTGGTGCACAAGATGAGCAAAATAAAAATGGCGTCAATATGTCGACCGCATTGAGTGTAATAGAGATGTGCTATGGCGATACAGCATTATTGCTTTCAATGCCACGCCAAGGTTTAGGTAACTCAGCCATTGCTGCTGTCGCCAATGAAGAGCAATTAAAACGCTTTCATGGCATATGGGCAGCAATGGCAATCACCGAACCTGATTGCGGCTCTGACTCTGCGGCCATTCGTACCACGGCGCAAAAAGACGGCGATGAATACATCTTAAATGGAGAAAAAATCTTTGTTACCTCAGGTGAGCGTGCTGATGCGGTGGTGGTTTGGGCAACTTTGGACAAAAAATTAGGCCGTGCGGCAATTAAATCTTTTGTGGTACCGCACGGTACAGCTGGTATGACAGTTGAACGTCTTGAGCATAAACTTGGGATTAAAGCTTCTGATACTGCAGCGATTAGTTTTGTTAACTGTCGCATTCCAGCCAATAATTTGTTAGGCAATGCTGAAATTGATGTTGCCAAAGGTTTTGCGGGGGTCATGGAAACTTTTGACAATACTCGACCTTTGGTTGCGGCCATGGCTGTGGGCTGTGCCAAAGCCTCATTAGAACGTATCAAAGAAATTTTTAAAGATGATTTAGATCCAGACTATGCAACCCCCTATTTACACTGTTCCAATATTGCTGCACAAATTTATCGTATGGAGGCTGAATGGGAAGCTGCACGTTTACTCATGTTAAAAGCCGCTTGGATGGCTGATAATCGCAAGCCTAATTCAAAAGAAGCGTCTATTTCCAAAGCAAAAGCGGGCCGAATTTGCAATGAAATCACATTAAAATGTGTCGAACTTGCAGGGCCGATGGGATACAGCGAAGTTGAGCTGTTAGAAAAATGGGCACGAGATTCAAAAATTTTAGATATTTTTGAGGGGACACAGCAAATTCAGCAATTGATTATCGCTCGCCGTGAACTGGGCAAATCCTCTAGTGAATTAAAATAAGCAAAAACCACTAAGATATTGATTAAAAAAGAGACCCTAACTTACTCAACTTGGTCTCTTTTTTAATCTATTTTAACGATGCTCCCCACAGCCTGAACTATTCCAGCTCTTTACGATGCCCTATTGTCGCCTTGCAATATGCCTCAATATTGGCATGGCGTTCTTGTGCTGCACTCACTTGTGGCTGACGCTATCCCTGTGTATGTCTATAGCCAGAAGATTTCCCAGCAATAATATTGAAAAATATCGGTTGTTTGATTTATTGCTGCGGAACTACACGCGGTAAGCACAACTGAAATCAAAATCATGCTAATGAATGATGTCGAAGTACCATTTTCTCTATTGATGAAATTTCATGGATTGTGACTCGCTGTAAGCCTAAAAAATAAAGGCAAAGCACCTTCGAACTCATTAGATTGACATGTTTTGATTTGACTCAATGCTAAGCTAGGTTATGATCAAAGCAATCATCTAAAATATAAGAGTAAAAACGCTATGAATTTTAATAATAAAGTTGTGATTGTCACTGGAGGTGCAAGTGGCATTGGTTTAGCTACAGTCCGTGCTTTTTGTTCAAAAGGCGCTAAAGTAGTTATCGCTGATTTAAATGAACAAGGTCAAATCCTCAGTGATGATCTCAATCAGCAAGGTTATATCACGACATTTTTTAAAATTGATGTGCGTAATGAACAAGAAAATAATGATTTAATCCAATACACAATAAAAACCTTTGCTGCTTTAGATATTGTATATGCAAATGCCGGAATTGCTGCTGACGGGCCAATTGACCAACTCCCCTTAGACCGTTGGCAAAAAACCATCGATATTAATTTAACCTCTGTCTACTTACTCAATAAAGCTGCAATTGAATATTGGTTAGCTCAAGAACAAACAGGTATCATTGTGAACTGTGGCTCTATACATAGTTGGGTGGGTAAAAAAGGCGTAACAGCTTATGCAGCCGCAAAAGGTGGAGTAAAACTTTTAACCCAAACACTAGCGATTGATTATGCCAGTAGAGGAATTCGTATTAATGCTGTCTGCCCAGGCTATATTGATACACCGTTATTAAGTGCAGCCGATGTTCGACAAAAAGAAAATCTTGCAAAGCTTCATCCAATTGGTCGCCTCGGTCGACCAGAAGAAGTGGCCAATGTAGTGCTTTTCCTTGCCAGTGATGAAGCCTCATTTGTGAATGGCACAGCTGTATTGGTCGATGGTGGTTATACAGCACAATAATCGACATTCACTTCACTTTATTTCACCAGGGTATAAATGTTTATACACTATATCTGGTATAGACAAGATCTCTGTTGTCTTAGCAGATGATCTTGCCCTATCTCGTATGAATACTAAAAACTAAAACAGCAATAAGTAAATCACAAGAAGCTATTGAAGTTTATCCATCGACAGTTTTTGCTGCATTTTTTTGCAAATAAATAGGAGAAATCTAATATCGTTTTTCTGAAACTATTTCAAAATTTCTAGAAGCATTTCATGCCACTTTTCGCCACCATGACTTGATTCAGAAACTTTACTATATTTAAAGCCAAACTTTTCATATAGCTTAACGTATTGATCCTTACACATTAAGTGTATTGCTCTCTTTTCTAAATCGACTACTGATTTTATAAACGCATTCATCAATTGAGAAGAATAACCAAGTCCCTGAAACACGGGATCAATTACCACAGACATAATTACAACATTCGCAGCAGTAGACGAATGACCTATTAGCTCTTTAAAGTTTTCATCAGACATCACAACCTCATCTGTACATCCACTATTAATGAAACCTATGATGTTGTGATCCGATTCTAAAACAATGAACCCTTCTGGATATTGCTCTGCCCGTACTTTAATTTTTTCACGAGTAGCAGCCTCCTCTAGCGGATAAGCTGAAGACTCTATTTCAAAGCAGCGATCAATATCACTTGGTGTAACTTGACGGGTTGAAAGATTCATTTAAAGCACCTTACTCATTGTAAAAGAAGAAATCTTGATATTTTAAAATACTTTTAGAGTGTGTAAGATGCAATTTATTGTTTTAAAAAATGAATATTATGCATTTCATTCCAAATAACTTTGATCTTAATCTGCTCATCGTATTTAGTGCTTTGTATAAACACCGAAATGTCAGTCATGCTGCAGAGTCCTTATTTATCAGCCCATCAGCATTTAGCCATGCTCTAAATAGACTCCGATCCGCATTACAAGATCCTCTTTTTGTAAGAGTTGATGGTGAAATGAAACCAACAAAAATAGCTGAAAAAATAGCTCCAGCAATTTTTGATAGCCTTGAAATACTATCAACTCAATTATTTAACAATGAGGAATTCGATTATAAGAAAAGCAGTTATAAATTTTCTATCGCAGCAACAGAATATACCATTTTTAGTATTCTACCCTCACTGATTAAAAGATGTAGAACATTAGCACCCAATATTAGCCTGAAGATTATTCATGAAAGTAGAGAAAATTCTTTTAAAAATATGCAGTTGGGAAAAATTGATTTTACTATTGGTTATTCAGAACAAGTCGAAGAGCTGCCCAAGGATTTAGAGTCATTTAAGTGCTTTAAAGATAAGTATGTTGTAGTTGCGCCTAAAGGCAAATATCAATCTATTAATTTGGAAGAATATATCCAAGCGAATCATATACGTATTAATGCATGGCATGAACACAATGGAATTATTGATCAATCCTTAAAGAAAATTGGACTAAAAAGAAATATAGTCGTTGAACTACCTAACATCATGAGTAGCCCTTACCTAATAGAAGGCTCAGATCTAATTATCACATTACCGTACAAAGCAGCAATTGTACTTCAAGACTTTTATTCTATAGAATTTTTTGAATTACCTTTTCGTGTTCCAGAATATCAAGTTAATATATTTTCAGTAAAACAAGACGAATTGAACCCCGCTCAGACTTGGCTAATCAATCAAATTAAAGATTTAAACTGGCAATAGATAAGACGATCTTAACTCTAGACTCTAAAGCAAATATTGCTCAACAATCCATAGTTGTTATAGATTGAGCTTGCCCCAAATATTCATTCTTTATAAGGAAAATCACCTCGAATATTTTTTTAATCTATTCATCGTGATTGCTTTTAAAGCATTGTTTAAATTTTAACAACACTCCTTATGCTTCACTATTTATTGTTTCATTAAATATATTAGTTAAAACCAAAATAAGTTTAAATATTTATTCTGATTAGGGATTAGCTCATCATATTACATCAGCAATACATCTCGCCTCATTAAAAAAAGATGAAATCATTGTATATCCGAGCATAACAAGTACTTACCTGTCTACTGAGCTTTTTAGCAATACATATTTGGGCTTTTTGAAAATAAGATCGTCAATTCAACATGCGATACTCTAAATCAATATTCAACCATGCCGCAATGTGCATTAGGGAATTTAGAGAATGAGTAAAACTATTTTAATTACTGGTGCTGCAAGTGGCTTTGGAAAAATTGCTGCTTTTGACTTGGCCAGAAAAGGATACAATGTTATTGCAACGACAGAAGTATACCCTCAAATGAGTGATCTCATCCGAGAGTCCAAGGAATTAGGTCTTGAGCTTGTCGTTGATAAATTAGATATTACAGATGCTCGTGATATTGAATATATCGTAGAGAAATATGAAATCGATATCCTAATAAGTAATGCGGGAATTATGGAAGGTGGACCAATTGCTGAGCAACCCTTGGATTTGATTCGCTCTATGTTTGAGGTGAATGTTTTTGGTGGTCTTAAACTTTCACAGGGCTTTATCAAAAAATGGATTGAACAAAGTAAACCAGCAAAAATTGTTTTTACAACTTCAATGGGAGGACTTTGGACTGTGCCTTATGTTGCAGCATATTGTGCATCTAAGCATGCGATGGAGTCTATTGCTGAAGGATTAAAAACAGAGCTTGCTCCGTTCAATATTAAAATTGCAACCTGTAATCCAGGGGTATTTGGTACAGGATTTAATGATCGTGGTGTGGATTCAATTTTTCGTTGGTATAACCCTGAAAAAAACTTTACCCCAGCTGCAGTTTTTGATGACATAGCTGAATCACTTCATGATCAATTGGATCCGCAGTCAATGGCAGACACCATTATTCATGTTGCATTGGATGATCAGTGTTATTTCAGAAATGTGCATCCTAAAGAAACTGAAGATTTTGTGAAACAATTACAAGCAGATGCATGGATAGCTAAAAGTTAAGTTATTCAATCTAAGCAAAAAACCATAATCAGTGTATTTTTTTGATCAATTCAATGAGAATAACGATGACCTATGATGATGCTTCAAATGTTTTAAATACTGCTATAGCAAAAGCAAATCAACTCAATGTTGCTGTGACCATTGCTGTGGTTGATACAGGTGGACATTTATTATCACTGGCACGACTCGATAGTGTGTACGGTGTAGTAGATTTTGCAATTAAAAAAGCTAAAACTGCAATGATGTTCGGTTTAGATAGCGATATCATGGGAAATATTATGAATAGTGCAGAAATGAATAGCTATGGTATGCTGAACAGCAATGGCGGGCTTTTAACCGTAGCAGGTGGCGTTGTTATAAAAGATAAACAAGGGAAAATTATTGGTGCGATTGGTTCATCAGGTGGAACCCCTGAACAGGATAAGGAAATTGCAGCTACGGGTGCAAAAGTTTTTTCATTAATTTAAAGCATTGAAGAAGATGGAAGCAAAAACAGAAATTATATTTGATAAATTAGTGTATTCCTGTGCCTTTAAGCAATATAGAGGATTTGAGGATTTTATATCAGAATATTTTCTTGGGTTTCAAGTCTCAGGTGAAACCCATGCTTTCCACGCAGATCAGAAAATTGTCATCAAAGAAAATACCATTATCTTGGTAAAAAAAAATCAGCTCATACGAACAATTAAATATCCTTCCTTATCTGGAAAATATGAGTTTATTTCCATCACGCTAGATCATGATGAACTTTATCAATATGCCTTCGAGAATAAAATCATCATCGATGACCAATATGATATTGAACCGATAATGATTGTTGAAGCAAATGATTTTTTGAACACATACTTTCTGTCACTCAGTCCATATATTCATAAAACCAAACAAGCTACACCTAAATTGGCAGCATTAAAAATTAGGGAAGCAATTGAGCTTTTACTTCAATCCAATCCAGATTTTAAATATATTCTATTTGACTTTTCTGAACCCTATAAAATTGATCTTGAAGAATTTATGAATCAAAATTATATGTTCAACGTACCTATAACAACATTTGCACAATTAACAGGCAGAAGCATTTCAGGTTTTAAGCGTGATTTTTCAAAAATATTTCACACCTCTCCCAGAAAATGGTTAAGAGATAAGCGGCTTGAAGAAGCAATGTATCGTATCAAGTATAATCAAGAAAAACCTGTAGATTTCTACCTTGATTTGGGTTTTGAAAACTTATCACATTTCTATTATGTATTTAAAAAAAAGTTTGGACTGACAACTTCCGAACTCATTTAAATCTTTTAAAACCTTATGGACAGTTAAAACGAAACTTAATTACAGGTGGCAATAAAACAAATAAAAAGCGCCTAATTTAGGTACTTAATTATTTTCAAAATCAATAACTTATATTTTATTGGCGTAAATCAGGCGTAAACACATAGTTATCCACAGGTTAACACCATGTAATTAAGCCAATAATATCATGCCTATTCGGGCCAAGCGTCTATCAATTTCTCTTTATCAATTCGCTCTGCATCACAGCTTCTTGCCATTTTTGTATATTCTGCTGTGCACTGCTCGAATACGTCTGACTGGATGATGATGTACTTAATAATGGTTTCTCGGGAAGCGTTGGACAAACTGCGCTTTGCTTCACTGAGTTGCTTTGACAGGCTGTTAGCTGCACGATCGGCAGCAAGAGCATCATCGTTAGCAGCTTTGATTTTTTGATTAGCATTTTGTTCTGCCTTTAATAGATTGGATTGATATGTTTTTTGCTTGGCCAAGGCTTCGGCTTGTGCTTTAGCTATGGCTTGCTCATATGGTTTTACTGCTTTGGTCACTTCGGTTTTTACTTTGTCTTGGCATTCAACTTTTAGCTTTTTAATATCACCAGCTAAGCTGTTTAATTGGGCGGTTTGCCAAACTGTATACAGCAACAAAATAATAATCATGGTCCAACGTTTGTTATTTAAAATAAATGCGAGGATCTGCATTAGTTCTCCCCCATGCACTTTTCATAACGTGCTTGCTGACGAGTCCAAACGCCATAGCAATTGCTTGAACGAATACTGCAGTCTTTCTTGCTGACGTACTTCCACTTGAGCAATGACTTGCATGCTCGAGCGTGTTGGCCAGACTTCAAGTTACGAAGCATTGAAGATCCAGACCAAGCTCCAGTACCAAATTGATAGGTGAAATCCATATACAGATCATATTCAGCTTGGGATAACTTTACGCCTTGCAACGATTTATTAAATCGTTGTGCATCTTTGGTCATGTGGATCTGCAGATATTCCATACTGGTCTTTTTATCGATCGGTTTATCCGTGATTTTTACCTTTTGGCCATTTGGATGCACTGTAGATCCATAACCGATTGTTGCCACCTTTCCAGAGTCGTAATAAGGCTTAGAGCTAAAGCCCTCGTAGTTCGATGTAAATAGAACACCTGCAGCAGAAATAGCAGTGGCCAAGGTAACGGCATATTTAGTCTTTGACATTGCACTGCCCCTCTAATTCTTTAAGCTTTAGTTGGTGGATCTGGTTAGCACGTTTGTTTTCTTGACGCTTGTAATGCCAGTTGATTGCTGCCGTAAATAGCGCGATACCAATACCAAACCATGCGATAACATCGACTTGAGCGAGGTAGCCCGCTAGGCCACCAACTGTGGACCAGTATGTTGTTTGTGTTGCAACTGATGGTGATGACGTTGTTGCCATCTCAAACAGAGCATTTTTATTCTCAGACACTTTATTTTGTCCCATAAAAAATCCCAAGCTCATTTAAGCTTAGGATTTAGTGGGGTTTGTTG
>NZ_BBRX01000010.1 GCF_000829675.1 Acinetobacter rudis | reverse complement strand
AGCCCAAACTTGCTCACCACTTTCATTACTTAATACTTGTGGGGTTCCCACTTGGTCACAGTGATAAAATACTGCACGTTCGATTTCCGCACGTTTATATCGAGTATCTGTTTTCCAGAGTGGATCCTGATCTCGTATATAAGCTTGAGTTTGATACTGACGATAGTCAGGTGTATCAAGCAATTTAATAAAGCCGCTATAGCCTGTTTGTACTAGAGGCACAAAACTATCAGGTTCATACAGATAATGTTTGGTATAGGACTGGCTGCTGTTATTACGCTTAACAGACTCCCAAATCATTAAATCCCCATCCCAACCAAATAAAGTTAAATCTCGCTGAGTTTGTTTAAAGAGACGTCGACCAAATACATCATAACCATAATGTGTTGTTTGACCATTCAACTCACTGCGACTCAGTCGATTAAGATTGTCCCAATATAGTTTTAAGCTCTGCCCCTGATGTTGCTTTTCAATCACATTACCTTGAGCATCATAACGATAACTTGCCCCTTGATACTGTTGAATCAAGTTATTTTTAATCTGTCCATGCTGACCCGCTGTTGCATCGATTAAATTCCCTGCTGGGTCAAACTGAAAGCTTTCTTTTAGACGCTCACCTTGGGTGCGGACTAAACGCCCAACTGGGTCATATTGATAATCAATCTGTCCCAAGCGACTATCATTGACTTGGGTCAGTAGATAGTTTTGATCGTACTGGTAATGTCGGTGTGCTTGATACTGAGTGGTGGGATGATCATGTTCTGCATAGATGTGTTGTGAGCTCAGTAAACCCACATCGTTATATTCACTGCGCTGGATTAAGCCATTGGCAAGGAAGCGTTCAGTTTCACGGTGTAGGTCATCTCGCTTAAAACCGACCATGTCTCGACCATTAAATGCCACGCCATAAACATGCCCTGATCCATAACTTAGTAACGCATGCTCTTGTCCATCAGGGCGGATGGTTTTACTCAGATTACCCAACTCATCGTATTCATAACGCAGCACCGCTGTCACAGGCTTAATATTCGGCAAGCGATAATGCTGATGCTCAATAGCCACTTGCCCTACAGGGTTGTAATAATATTGAATCTGGCTATGCTCATTACTGGCCCGAGTAAGTTGTTGGTTAAAGTTATAATCAAAAGCTTGTTCTTGTTTCAGTCCAGTCTGCACATCAATAAACTGTTTATGACTCAGTTGTCCACCTTCATCATAGCCAAATATGGTTTTAATATTCGGTTGCTGTAGTTCAGCCAATAAACCTTGTTCAGAATATTTAAACTGCTTTTCCTCACCAGAAAAGTCTCGTTCACGAATCAACTGCCCATACTGATTATATTGAAATTGGTATTCAGCACGGTTCTGATTGACCAGTTTAGAGAGCCGTCCAGCCCGATCCCAGTAATAACTGATTGGGTGTTGATTGGCATCGATACGCTGTTGCAACAAGCCTAACTGACTATAAACATACTGCGTTGCATGATTCTGGGTATCTAAGTGTTTAAGCAAACGTCCCTCTTGATCACGTTCAAACGTCTCTTTTAAACCATCAGGATAAATCACTGCTTGTAGTTGGCCTTTATCTCGACCTTGCTGGCTATACTGATACTGCAATTTTTGCCCTTCAGCCGAAGTCTCAGCAATCAATTGCCCTTCATCGTTATACTCCCAACTCGAGGTCTTTCCTGAGCAATCTGTAAAAGCAGTAAGCTGCCCTAAATCATTATATTGAAGTGTTTTCGAGCCGCCTTTGGCATCAATGACTTCAATCACTTGACCATCGTCATTATATTTAAACTGAGTACTGCGTTCTAAAGGATCAATTTGTTCGATAACATTGCCTTTGCTGTCATAACTTTGCTTCCAGATATTGCCCTCTGGGTCTTTAGTTTCGAGTAACCGTCCCTTCTCATCATAAGCAAAACGGATAATACCTCCATTGGGCTGTATGACTTTGCTGAGTTGATCTTGTGCATTGTATTCTTGCTGAGTCTCTCGGCCAAAGAAATCAATATGACGCGTAATCCGTTTTTGTGCATCACGTGAATACCATTCCTCGCGACCATCAGCTAAACGGATCCGATAAGTAAAACCGTCAATATCAAAGTAATATTGGGTTGGGGTATGGTCGGCATTATATACAGTGACTTGACGCAAACGATCATGCCATTCGAGTCGAGTATGGAAACTGCCATCATCCGCCCATTCTTCAATTGCTTTGGCACTCGCCAATGTAGAGGCATAACGTACATTTTGCCCTCGACCAGTACGGTCGGTATAACGAGTCAACTGATGATAAGCGTTATATTCATAACTGCGCTGGTGGGCATTTTGATCAAAGGCTTGAATAAGATTACCCGCAGCATCATATTCATAACGTGCCAGTGGTTCAGCCTGTTCATCGACAAAGATCGCAATAATCTTCACTTGTTTGTTATAGGCAAATTTTAAACTCTGCGTAGCCGCTTTAAGTTTAAAATCCACAGACTGTAAAAAAGCATGCCCACCAAAGTTTAAATAGTTCAATACGACTTGTTCATCAGTTTTCACATTGAGCTGTAAAACCAGCTGATAAATTAATCCACTATTGAAACTTTCAAATGTATATAACCAATCACCACCAAAACTTAATACGATCTGCCCATTATCTAGACCCTGTGCTGTAATCCCTTCATAAGGTACTTCATAGGCCTCAGTAAATAGACTTGGTGCTAAATGATGCTGGCGGCCTTTACCATCAATAAAAATAAGGCCATGATCTCCAAGAATAATCTGACTGGAAAAAGGCGTCATCCAACGCGCCCCGATGGCACTATTATCCAAGGCATCCAGTTGAGAATGATATAAACGCGTGAAGCTAAAACCGAGTTTAGGCAGGTAGAAATCACTGTGATTCACTCGTTCAGCACCGATTGAGTAACTGATACTCTGACCAGAACCATAGGCAGCCCCTTCACAAGGCGGTGCATTGAGTGCATTGGCTTGTAAAGTGACAAACTCTAAGGTATCACCTTTGGTATGTCGCTCATACTCTCCGGTTTGATTGATTGGCACACTGGCATTGCCCTGAGTTTTTAAATCCTTGAGTGCTTGTAAAGTCTGCGTTAACAACCAAGCTAAACTATATTGCTGTCCTGCATTGGCTTGTTGGGAGATCGCATTGCTCAGCGTTGCTAAGGCCTTTGTGGCACTGACTTGTAAATGACTGGCCGCTGTAACATCAATTTTAGCACTAAGATCTGCTTGGCTTGGTATTGAAAGCAGGTCAACCAGTGGACTCGCCCAGTTATAAAACAGCTCTTTAGGATCTCGTTTATCTGCAGAGGCACCACTCACTGCAACTCCCATAGAAACACCAACACTTGATGCAGACATACTGGTTAAAATTGTTGTACCGAGTACACTTGCGCTTGCTAAAAGCCCACTCAGTTTAGCTTGAGTATCTTGTAAAAAGTCTGCGAGATCCCCAGCAATATGTGCATTTAAATGGAGTTCTAAACGCTTTAAATCACTGGCACGTAATTTACCGCCTTTTTTATATAAACATTCCGCCATTAAACCAAACATTGGACGTAGCGCAATTCGTGCATGGGCTTCATTTTGTGGCGTTAGGAACAAGCCAATCAGATTGGCTGCCAACATTGCACTTTGCTGTGTGCCTGCATCACCTTTTAGAGGTTGCGTCGCATACAACATCAAATCCAATACACTGCCCGTTAAAGCATAAATATTAGCGACCATCGGTACACTAGCACTGCCTTGTACGCGCTCTAAACTGGTATTGCCACAGATCTGTAAATAGCGTTGAATTTGATGAGCAATCATTTGTTGATCATTCAAATGGGTCACACTGTCCAGATTAAAAACCGCTAACTCAACTGCTGCTTTTTGATCGTTATTCGTTGTCGTCATGTCTTTTTTAAACCTTATTACTGTGATCTCAATCGTTACAAGTCACATTTTTAAAATTGTAAAATCTATTCAATGGTATCTTTTAAGATAATTCAAAATACTAGGGTAGATATCCCGTCATGGTTGTAGCGGCATTTAAATCTTGTGGCTTAGTCACTTGATTCACCATTTCTGCAATACTTCCCAATTGATTTGGAGATAATCCTATATTCAATGTATTCGATGCAGCTTCTAGTGCCGTAGACATGAGCTGTTGTTTCATTTGCTCTGCACCATCTTTAAGTACATTTTGAGCGATATCTTTGAGACGATTTGAATTTAAAGAAAATACGTTATCTTTGAGTTTGGACATCATATTGTTCCCCAAGGCAGCTAAGGCACCGCCTGAGCTTAATTTTTGTAAAATACTGTCATCCGCCCAAGTATAGTCACGCCCAAAATCACTCGCCTGATCCCACGCTTTCATCTCATCTTTTTCAAATACAACTTTAGCTGTCCCAGGTGCAATACCTGTCACTTGAGCAAAACCATTTTCATCTAAGTTACCACTGACCTCTTTACCGAGTATATCAATGACTTTAAAGGCATTTTGTTTAAAGAAGTGATCTCCACCATAACTTCTTAATAACTCTAATGCACCTTGAGTTGGTTTGGGCTGTGGTAATTGGCGCTGTACAGCAGCACCCGCAGCTGAGGTCAAAAGATGCTCCGCTGCCTTAACTTCAAAGACACCCGTGGTCGAGATGAATACCCCAGAACCATTGATTTTGATCGAGGAATCACCCGCAGTAAACATGATCTCATCGGGGCTGCTGAGTTCAATCTGTTCTTCGATGGAATGTATTTGCACCTTTTTACGTGCTTGTGCATCCAAACCACCCGCTTGAGCTTGTAGTTGAATATCACCGTTACCAGCGAATAATCGCGCACCATTATTTTCAGCAAATAAACGAATACCTTGACTGGCACTGGTAAATAAACGGTTACTGGTCGCTAAACTAATATCCTTACCACTGGTCAGTGCGATGTGTTCAACACTATTTAAATGAATACTTTGCTCTGCAACAACGGCAACCCCAGCAGGACCACTCATCACTACATGCGGCTCATTGAGCTCACTCAGTTGAGTGCCTTTTTCACCTTCGATTTGCTCAAACTGAGTATTTAACTCCTGCTGCGCTGTATCTTCAATCTCACGTTCATCCGCCTTTTGATCTATCGCAATCTGAATCTGAGACTTATGTTGTTCAACTGCACCTTGTAGCTGTTTAATGGTTTCTTCAAGGTGTTTGACATAGCTATCCGCTTTGTTTTTTTCATAGCTGGTTAAAATCAAGCCCTGAGCTGAACGCACTACCCCATGCCCATCGGTTCGAAGCTCAAAACCTTCGCCACGAAAGTCCTTACGCCCTTTGCTATCTGGTATACGGGTGATATAACCTAAGTTGAGTTCACTGGCCTGATGATCACTTTTCAGGTGAACCTGTACTTGGCCTTGGGTATCATCCATCACCAATTGGTTGGCTTGATTACCACCCAATTCTTTAGATTTGATCCCTGAAAGTGCTTTTTGATCAGGCAGTTCCCAAACAGGCATCTGTTCTGGATTAGTGAGACGTCCTGCCACAAAGGGCATATCAGGATCGCCATTAAAGAAATCCACAATCACTTCTTGGCCAATACGAGGCAAATGAATGGTACCGAAGTTATTGCCTGCCCAAGCTGTAGAGACACGTAACCAACAACAGTTCAGTCCATCACCCGCTTGATATTCATCGTTTAGACCACCTTGCCTACGATCCCAATGGAACTTAACCTTGACTCGGCCATATTGGTCGGTATGAATTTCTTCTCCTGCAGGCCCCACAACTGTTGCGGTCTGTGGTCGTCCATGAGGTTTAGACAAAGTCCGATCTGGACGTAGGATTTGTTCATCTGGCTGTACCAAGAACTTGACTTGTGAATCATAAAACTGATTGTCTGCCCGCTCCTGACTAATATCCTGGATCAGGGTTTGCGTACCCAACACCAACCATCCACGGTTAGATTCACTATTGGGATGGTTTTCTAATTCAAAACGATAACCCGTTTGTAGCCCTTTTAAACGTGCCTGACCTTCAGCACGATAACCATGTTGATATAAGCCCTCAACACGTTGTTGAGCACGGCTTTGACCACCCTCTTCTGCGCTAAGAAAATCACCCTGCTGCCATTCATAGACTTCTTGTTCGGCATGTTGATGATCCCATAGAAATTGATCTTGAGCTGTTTGGACTAAAGTGGGCTGTTTAAACTGATAGTCACTGAGCTGAATTTTACCACTGACCAACTGCTGAACAGGCTCAAAGTGCTCAATATACTCAGCACCTTCTGGAAAACGTTGATTGGGTGGATAGATGCTTAAGTTACGATAACCAGGTGCTTCCATTTCCTTATAGGCAGCATTATGATCAGACAGCACCCAAGTTAAATTGTTTTGGCTATGCTCAAAATGGAAGTTAATCCCGTGTTCCTGTAGCAAACGGCAGATAAAGTCAAAATCCGTTTCGCCATACTGTGCCTGAAAATCCAAAACAGGATAGTCAGCACTACAGCGGTAATCGACAGGATAAGCATAGCTTTCAAGTACTTGTTCAATGATTTGTAATACCGTTTTTTGTTGGAAAATACGATAATTTGAACTCTTGGTTAATAGCCAAAGCCAAGGCACTAAGGTGATTTTATACATGGCATGGCGGTTACGCACACCAAGCACTTCCACTCGATTTACCAGTCCACGATAGAAACGTGCACCATTTAAACTGCTCTGATAGTTTTCTTCTGAAGTAATATTATTAATACCATCAAAGTTACCATAGGCTACTTTAGTACCATCGAGGCGCAAACGAACTGCAAGCTCTGTCCCAATCAAGCTCTGTAAGTTCAGGTCAGAAGCAGGGCTACCGCCACTCTCAGCAGTCTGTTTTGAGACATAACCTTCGAGTCCTTGATAGCCATGTGCAGGCTGATGAAATTCATCCCGAACTTTAACTACAAGTTGGTATTCAAATAATTCATTGATTTTTTCATGACCTGACAAAGAATCAAACCAAAAAAAACTCGTCCCGTATTCACTTTGTGGCAAGGCTACGCCAAATAACTTTACTTGATGGTTCATTTTTTAATATAAATAAATCTTAATGAATGAATTGTATACGATTTATCTCATTTTGTGATTTTATATTGGTAATATAATTTTAACATGATGTGTAGCACATATAAGTATATAAAAAATCAACTAAAAATATACACCCAATATACACCGTTCACTTCACACCCAAAATAACTAAGACCAATCTATGAGCCTTACAATCTCTGTTTATCATTTAAAACAATAATAGATCAATATAGGATATCTACCTCAACTTCTTATGAGCCAATCCTTAACCCTGCGATATTCATTGAATAGCTTTCAAAAAAACAGCCCCAAGGATGTAGACTCCACTCTATAAATCGATAATAGAGTCGTAGAGTTGCTTCTAAATATTACGATTCACTTCTTGAGAAGAAAAATCCTCTAGCTCGATCACTTTCTCACCTTGTTTAAAGTAAAGGATACAATAATCAGGTCTAGGAAAATCTACAGTGATTTCAACCAACTCATCATTTCTAAAATGCTTTTTGTAGAACTCATACATGTTGGGTAAGACGAGGTTATATCGGTTAACTGTATTATTTTCATTAACATCAAATACAATTTCTTTGGGAATACTATTCATTTCCTGACTGACTGGATTATCTAGAACATGTACATATTCACCATTTATTGTATTTGCTGCGTAAGCTGATATTTTTTTATCTCCTTTAATATCAAAAGTCCATTTCACAGGCGTGAAATAGTCTTCATTATAGTTTTTAGAAATATTATCAATAAGCTTTTTATCCGCTCGAATAGCGATTTCTCTATATTCTTCCTGACTCTCGATATGACTTCGGTCAATAATCGCCCAGGTATCTTCGACATGTTGTAACCAGTCATAATCGATTGCCTGAGCCTGATAGCTACCGATGAGTTTAGTAGCAAAGCCACCAACATAAATATATACCTTTCCTTCTGGTGCAACATTCACAATTAACTCATCATATTTATTAATCTTACTACCACCAGTACCTGTGAACACACCCAACATTTTGTCTTGAGTGAATGCTTTCTCCAATTGATCCTTTGGTAATAAAAACTCACCTTGCCAAAATTTATTTTCAATTACAGAAAACCACATTACTTCTATTTTAGCAGGAATAGGCATATTCGCCTTTGGTGAGTTTTGCACACCTTCTCCCAAACCTGCACCAGAGGCATTTCGACCACCAAACGGTGTAATGATTTGTCCTTGCTCATTTTTTAATAGAGAGTGCTGACCATTAAACTCTGAAATATAACCTTGGGGATAACCAATATATACCCCGTAAAATGCGTCATTTGCCATATTTTTTTTCACAAAAATAAAAGATAAAATAATTAAAACAATAAAGCCCAAGCTAATACGATAATAGTCTAAACGCCTACTCAATTAGCGAAACCCCTCTGTAACATGTGGTCTAACTGGACTGCTATAGTCATACTTAGAACCCTTTTTCTTTTTATTTATTAACGTTCCGCAGTTTGCTATATCCCCATAGTCCAGTGAGTTATGAATATACAGATTATAAAGTTGTTTCATTTGATCAGCTGCCAAATTAGGCACAACAAAACCACCTTTCTTCGTATTATAATTTTGCATGACATAACTGTAAGATGTTGAGTAAAAGTCACTTAATAACGCGATTTTTTTCATTGCCGCTACACCAGCCCCCAAATCAGTATTTGCAACTTGTATATAACCTGCCTTTTTTTCTGCTATCGCGCGCATAATATCACCAGTAATAAACTGATAGTGATAGTTAATTTTTCGATTGCCGTAAAGCTTAGTCACCATATTAGTTATTGTTTGCATTGATTTGGTCTCTTTGATTTGAGCCAATGTATAGTAGCCTGTATTAATAAACCAGTTATAATCGATATATTCAGCACCTTGATATCGAGGGTCTTGGCCTTTTATTCCCAATGATTTATCTTTCTCTGAAAAGCTCTCTGAATAACCGCCTCCCACATCTGAATGTGCCCCAGGAAAACTACATTCAAAACCAACACCATCCTTTATAGCACCATGAATAGGTGTTAATGGAAAATGTTCGCGATAATCATTTTGTGCGGTTAAATGGGCAATATAATTTATACCCTGTGGTGAGCCAATATCTAAGCCTAATTCTTCTACGTCATTATAATGACCAGCCCCATCAGAAGAAACCGTATCATAAATACCAACAAAATTGATTTTGGCTTTACGCCATGCTCCACCAGAAGATAATTTAATCAAATGACAAAAGTTTCTCGCCCATGCAGCACCGCGGCTAAAACCATAAACATTCAATATCACCAGACTGCGATCTATTTTTCCAGCAACACTATTTAGCTGTTTAATCGCTGCTGCCATTCTTTTCTCTCGACCGGTATCTCCTGATGCCATGCCTAAGCCAAATGTTGAATCTGTGTCACCTTGGCTAGTGCCAGATCCCTCAATGTATATTTTTTTTACATTAGCACTTGTTGCCATGGCCATAAATAACAATGCAATATTAGAGTAATAATTTTCATAACTCACATCTTTGCTTTTTAACTGAGTATTTTTTCGTGCTGCTGCAGTATTAAAGCGGTTATTGCGAGTACCATCAAAAAAAACATGTATCGTTAAAGTCTCTAGGCTAACATCAACATAAGTATCTGCAGGCAGAGAGGTATTTCCACTATTTAATGGCTGCTGTCCAGGTTTCTTTTCTACAATGCCCATTAACTATTCCCTCTCATTTTCTTCATCTACATCTTGGTAAATTGTGACTTTCTTGGTATCAAAGCCCGTATTAATCCGTGAAGTGAATCCATTTTCATCTGTTTCACCTCTAAAGATTTTTTCATTATCACCAACAATAATTTTATATTTAAAGCCTGCAAGAATCTGACCTTTGTCATCTAAAATCCTAAAAGCTTCGTCATTTGTTGACTTGAAAGCTGGTAATACATAAGAAAGGGTTTTAGCAGCTTGGAAACGATGCTGGCCAGCATGCACAACCCAATCATTTTGGCTGCCCTGCTCAATACCATTTTTATCAATTTTGATATAGTTTCCATTGACGTTAAGCATAATTTCTTCTGCGGCAACGATTTCTATTTTTTTCTTCAAACTCATTAACTTGATATTTTGATCTGCAACGATTTCAACATCATCACTTTGAGCCTGAATCTCAACCTTTCCTTTGGCCGCAAATAAACGAGCACCTAGGCTCTGAGCAAATAAAGTAATGCCCTTCATAACACTTGCAAATAGATTATGCTCGCTGGCTATACTTATATCTTTTTTACTAGATAGCGCGATATGCTCATTACTACATAAGTGTGTAGTGTTTTCAGAAAAGACTGCTATACCACTTGAAGAACCAATAACAATTTGTGGTTCTTCAAGTTCTGGATATTTTTTTTGAGCTTGCCCTTTAATAGCATTTAATTGTTGTACAAGTTGTATTTGTGCCGTTTGTTCAATATTTCTATGTTCTGCTTGATGAGTTATTGCTGCCTCAATTTGCGCCTTATGTAAATCAGCCGCATACTCTATGCCTTTTACCTCATCCGTTAATGTTTTAACATAACTTTCAGCATTTGCCTTCGGATGCGTTGAAAATATTAAACCTTTCTCAGCACGCAACACACCATGTCCATCGGTTCGAAGCTCAAAACCCTCTCCACGAAAATCCTTACGGCCCTTACTATCTGGAATACGTGTGATATAACCTAAGTTCAACTCACTGGCTTGATGGTCACTCTTAAGGTGTATCTGCATTTGACCTTGGGTATCATCCATCACAAGTTGATTGGCTTGATTACCACCGAGTTCTTTTGACTTAATACCTGAAAGTGCTTTTTGATCAGGAAGTTCCCAAACAGGCATTTGTTCTGGGTTAGTTAAACGTCCTGCAATAAAGGGCATATCTGGATCAGCATTAAAGAAATCCACAATGACTTCTTGACCTATACGAGGCAAGTGAATCGTACCAAAATTATGACCGGCCCAAGCTGTTGAAACACGAAGCCAGCAACAGTTGAAGCCATCACCCTGTTCAAACTCACTATCCTCACCCGTTTCAAAATTGCTTCGATCCCAATGGAACTTCACTTTGACACGACCAAATTGATCAGTATAAATCTCCTCACCAGCAGGTCCAACAACAGTAGCAGTTTGTGGTCGACCTTGAGGTTTTTTTCGAGTTAAATCAGGACGTAGAATCTGTTCATCAGGCTGGGCTAAAAATTTGACATTTGAATCATAAAATTGATTATCTGCACGTTCTTCACTGATGTCTTGAATCACCGTTTGTGTACCCAAGACCAACCAACCACGATTAGATTCACTATTAGGATGATTTTGCAAATTAAAACGATAACCTGTTTGTAAACCTTTTAAACGTGCCTGTCCTTCCGCTCGATAACCATGCTGATATAGACCTTCAACACGGTTCTTAGCTCTAACCTGTCCACCGTCTTCAACTGTTAAAAAATCACCCTGCTGCCATTCATAAATCTCTTGTTCAGCATGATTATGCTCCCAAAGAAACTGTTCTTGAGCTGTTTGCACTAGACTAGGCTGTTTGAACAAATAATCACTGAGTTGTATTTTACCACTGACCAATTGTTGAGCTGGCTCAAACTGCTCGATATATTCAGAGTGATCTGGAAAACGCTGATTCGGTGGATAAATAGCCAAGTTACGATAACCAGCTGCATCCATTTCTTTATAGGCTGCATTATGGTCTGATAGTACCAGTGTTAAATGATTTTGACTGTGTTCGAAATGGAAGCTAATTCCATGCTCCTGCAACAGCCGACAGATAAAATCATAATCCGTTTCACCATATTGGATTTGAAAATCCATTGCCGAATAGTCTGTACTGCATCTAAAATCCACAGGATAAGGATAAGGTGTTAAGACTTCTTCAATAATCTGCAAAACGGTACGTTGCTGAAAGATTTTATAATTAGATTTTTTAGTGAGTAACCATAGCCATGGCACCAAGGTGATCTTATACATTGCATGACGGTTACGTACATTTAATGCCTCAACTCGACTCACCATACCTCGATAAAAACGGGCACCATTTAAACTACTTTGATAATTTTCTTCAGAGGTGATGTTATTAATCCCATCGAGATTACCATACTCGACTTTAATTCCATCTAAACGCAATCTAACTGAGATTTCAGTACCAATCAAACTTTGCAAATTAAGATCAGAAGCAGGACTGCCACCAGACTGTGCAAGTTGTTTAGGAACATAACCTTCAAGTCCCTGATAGCCATGTGCTGGTTGATGAAATTCATCACGAACCTTTACCACTAACTGATATTCAAATAACTCATTGATTTTCTCAAAACCAGACAAAGAGTCAAACCAAAAATAAGCAGTTCCATATTCACTTTCTGGCAACGCCTCGCCGAATAACTTTATTTGATGGTTCATTTTTTATGAAAAATAAATTTTAATGCGTAAATTATATAAATTTTATTTCGTGAATCATATTATTTTTTTGTGAGTAATCGAACATGATTTATCACACGATTTTAATTCAATATGCACTCCCAAAGGGCGTATTTACTCTCTTAACTTACATTAGGCAACTACAAATTTAAACTAAAAAAAGAGTATCTTGTAGGTATTCAAATACGCTAGATACTCCTAGTAATTGTTATTATTGAATAATTACTTGGTGAAAAAGTGAGTTAAACTTCTCTGGATTAAGAAATATGGATATTCCTGCAGCAGCGTCTTTTTTTTGCTAATATCCTCATTTGAAAATTTAAAAGAATGACTTTTTAAAATGACGAAAGCACTGATTACTCTAGGAAGCACCACATCTCATGGTGGCGTAATTACTGAAGTGGACTCAAATCTTAAAATCAATGGTGTTGCTGTCCACCTAGAGGGAATGTCACACTTCTGCCCCACCTGCAAGACAACAGTAACAGCTATTGCTAGTGGAAAAACACCAAAGCTGAATGGCCGCACAGTGATACTACAAGGCGACAAAGCAAGTTGTGGTGCAAGTTTTATTTCAAGTCAGGGGTCAGTGACTTCGACTGGATAATCCACACAAAAGAGATTGTTACCAGACCAAAATTTAAAAACACCGGCAATAGAAAGCAAGCCTTTCTATTGCCGGAGCTTAAAATCATTCATTTAAACGTATTGATAGCTGAATTCGGAATCATTCACATCAATACAAATTTTTGTAATCTTATTCTCGCCACCCATACGTGAAAGTATTTCTAAACTTAATGTCGGCAAAATTGTATTGGTTACAATCGCATCTATCATACGACCACCTGACTCCAACTCTGTGCAACGCTCTACAACCAGATTTAAAACATCATTGGTATATTTAAGTTCAATTTCATGATTTGCGAATACACGTTTTACAATGCGGTCTAGTTGCAATTTCACAATTTGAGCCAACATGTCCTTAGACAGTGGTAGGTACGGAATAGTTTGTATACGACCTAATAATGCTGCTGGAAAGACTTTTAATAAAGGCTCTCTTAATGCCTGCTGTAAACCTTCAACTGTTGGGATAAGATCTTCATCTTGACATAGATCCATGATTAATTCAGAACCCACATTTGTCGTCAGAATAATCACTGTATTCTTAAAGTCGATATAGCGCCCTTCACCATCTTCCATCCATCCCTTATCGAATACTTGGAAGAATACCTCATGTACATCAGGGTGCGCTTTTTCTACTTCGTCCAACAAAATCACACTATAAGGTTTACGTCGAACGGCTTCTGTAAGTACACCACCTTCACCATAACCAACATAACCTGGAGGAGCACCTTTTAGCGTAGATACGGTATGTGCTTCCTGATATTCACTCATATTAATGGTGATAAGATTATGCTCACCCCCATAAAGCGTATCTGCAAGTGTAATTGCTGTTTCGGTTTTACCAACACCAGATGGTCCCGCTAACATAAATACACCAATAGGTTTATTCGGATCATCTAATAAAGCTCGAGATGTTCGAATTCGTTTACTAATGGCTTCCAAACCATGTTGCTGTCCAATAACACGCTGATTTAAAACATTAGCTAAATCTAAAACTCGTTCAATCTCGTCACCTAGCATTTTACCTACTGGGATACCCGTCCAATCTGCAACAACTTGAGCGATTAAATCCGCATCTACAACTGGAAATATCAGAGCTTGATTTTTTTGAATAGCGCGAAGCTCAAGTAATAAACTGTGTTGTTGATCTTTTAATGCTTGCACATCGTCGGGAAGACGTTGATCAGATAACTCTTGAGGTGCATGCAACTGAGCACGAACATTTTGAAGCTTTTCAACAAGCAACTTTTCATTTTCATATTGAATTAAAAATAGTGCTTTTTCAGCATCTAAAGCTTCTATTTGTGCATCAATATGTTCAAGCACATTAAAGTTAATATCATGGCCTAGATCTTGTTGTTTAATTAAATGAACTTTTTCTGTAGCCAAAGCATTAATTTTTTGCTCAAGTTCAGACAAATGTTTAGGTGATGCACTTAAACTTAAAGATACTTTTGCACATGCAGTGTCTAAAATTCCAATCGCCTTATCTGGAAGTTGACGAGCAGGAATATAACGTTTAGAAAGTTTAACAGCTGAAACAATAGCTTCATCTAAAATCACAACTTGATGATGATTTTCTAAGCGCTCAACCAGAGCACGTAACATTGCAGCCGCATCAGACTCTGATGGTTCAGCAACAGTCACTGTTTGAAAGCGGCGGGTTAAAGCTGGATCTTTTTCAAAATACTTTTTATATTCAGCCCATGTTGTTGCACCAATCGTACGCAATTCACCACGCGCTAAGGCTGGTTTAAGCAAGTTCGCGGCATCACCCGTTCCAGCTGCACCACCAGCACCAATTAGTGTATGAATTTCATCAATAAATAAAATAATTGGTTTAGGACTATCATGTACTTCTTTGATAACAGCCTTTAAACGGTTTTCAAATTCACCTGTGACACTTGCACCAGCTTTTAATGCACCAATATCCAGCAAATAAATTTCAACTTCAAGCAACGCTTCTGGTACATCTTTTTCTGCTATTTGAATAGCCAACCCTTCTACTACTGCAGTTTTTCCAACACCCGCTTCGCCTGTGAGTAACGGATTATTTTGTCTTTTCCTCAACAAAATATTAATCAATTGATGAATTTCATCATCACGTGCTGTGACTGGGTCAAGCTTTCCTTCACGAGCTTGTTGCGTCAAATGTGTAGAGTATTTTGCTAGCTGAGATGTCGAATGTATATTTCCAGTTGAAGAATCAACAGTTAGTGTTTCAGCATGTTCAATAGAATCCTTACAAATTATATTGATTTCATTTTCAAGAATTTCTAGATTTATTTTGCCAAATTCATCAGATATATTGATCAAGATTCGTTTAAATTGCGATGATTTTAATAAACTATAAATCAAATACGCACTACGAATATTAGATTTTGAGAACTTTAAAGAGCTATAAAGCCATGCTTCTTCGATAAGCTGGATAATATCTTCAGAAAAATCATTTACCGAACTATGCCCACTTCTCAATTGATTTAACTGAGTCTCTAAAGCAGTCAATATTTTCTGATGATCTAAGTTAAAATATTTCTCAATATAAAATAAGTCATTATTATCTTGCTGCTCCAGTTGATAAATCCAATGTAGTATTTCTACAAAACGATTTTCTCTTAATTTTGCAAAAAAAAATGAATTTTCTAAACTTTTATATAATGACTTATTTAACTTGGCAAACAATGCTGAACGACTTACATCAGACATGCTTTTATCCTCTTATGCTTAATATTGTATTATTACTCTTGGATTAATCTTTGGTTGACCATTCCATAATGTAAATCCTAAAGCTAATCCTGAACCTAAATTTTGTTGAGCAATTTGATCCTTATCAATAATAAATTCAGCATCCCATTGAAATTGATGTTTGAGATAATGATCAACCCAAGCAATCAATTTATTCGCTGCAGATTCTCCACGTAAAAAACTCAGATATGTTTTTGGACTAATAGGGCCAATTTCAATACGAATCTTTTGTGTTGCATCAAAAATTTTATCCCCGATCATGACTCCATCACCAAGCCTTACCTTTTTAGGATTAGATAGTGGAGTACTAAACTCTGCAGCATCAATCCATTGCCCAATATTTTCGATAACTTTAACTGGCATATTAAAAAAGTGGCTCAGAATTAATTCCAAGTTCTCTTTGGGTCTATTTACATTCAAAAGTAAATTTGAAAAATAAAATTTAGAGTATGAGTTAATATCACCAATCAAATCTTGTTGATCTGCAACTCCAACCATACTACCGATAAAACGACTAAACCGCCAAGAATCCTGCCCATCTAAAGAAACAATATCTTGAGCATTACGCCAAGATTTATAAAATAAAGCTATTAAACGGTTATGAAAAATATCAACAAAATCATTAAAGGTTTGATCCTTTTGATGTAATTTTTTCTCATAGATCTGTTCAGAAATGTGTAATGGCAAAGCACCATTAGGCCCAAAAACCCCAAAACCCTTAATATCAACTTTCAAATATCGTTCTTTAAGGGTCAGTGCATTTATTTGTTTATCTTGAAAGGCTAGAAAAGCTGATTGTCCAAATCTCAGTGGACTATCAGCAAACCTTTTTTCATCACCGATCTCGCTCTTTAAATTACAGAGTGTTTCTAAAGATCGTAATAATGCAAAAAGCTGCATTTTACCTAAATAAACTTGCTCATTGACAATCTTTAAATCTGAGAACTCTACTTCGTTATCGCTCATTTCACATACTCTAAAGACTTATATAATCGGCAATAGTCGTTTTGTTTTTACTTTTCAAACTTAGCTCAACATACTGATTAATATGTGCAAATGATTTTAAATATTCTAAAAGAATACGCCCCCATAAATATGGGTGTACATGGCTCATTAACATATCATCAATAATAATCTCAAATTTCAAGCCATTTACAGGAGTTAACTGCTGTTTAATTTTTTTAATTGTTCGTACTCTGGAAGCTTGAATATTTAGAATTGCATTGACCTGTGACTTAAAAGACACGATTCCTGTAATTTCATAAAATAAATATAAGTTGTTTTTAATTTGTTGCGTCAGAGCTTTGGTATCGTCCAAATGAAGTGGTATATAGTTAGAAGACACCAAATTAAGTAATCGCCACAATGACGCATTTTCTAATGGTGCTGAAATCGGCTGACTAAAACTTGTTTTACGTCTGATCTGTGTGACCTTATAAGCATCGTTAGACATCTTCAAGTCTTTGTCTAGACTCCAACTAATTTCACTTGGTATAGCTCTATTACTGCACCAAGCTGTAATAGAGAGTTGATTTAGCTCATCTTCGACTACAGCTTTAAGCTGATTTGTAAGCATCACATAACATTCACTTCCTTTATAAGAATTCTTTTTAGATGAAAGAAAGGATTGCTTATGTAACTCTGAAAAAAAACCATAACTAGAATCATCGAAATGATCAGTGTCATTGCTTAGCTTATAAATAGGTTCAAAGATTTTGACCTTATGATTATTTTTACTATAACCTTCAATTTTATCAATCTTGAGGACCTCATAGTCTGCAGGTCTTAATTTATCCACTACAACATGCTGCTCATTCTTAAACTGATCAACAATTACACGTGTACGTCTTTTAAAAATATTGTTTAATACAACGCTATTAAAGCTGAGGCTATCACTATCTAAGAAACGATCTAAAACTTCAGATGTATCGTTAAAAACACAATTGAATTTCAGTTTAATCGGATTTGATATACTTTTATCATCGTCTTTCACATTCATTAAATCAGTTTTTTTAAAAAAGAGATCTTTAAAAACTGCTTCTAAGTTCTTAATAGTGAAAAAAAGATATTTTTCAGGTAAGACTGCATATTCAACAATGTGTTTTAAATAACTGGCAGATTTATTGTTATGAAGTGATAGATACTCATCAAATCCCAAGAAATATAAATCTGGAATAAATCTATATTTCCAATCATCCACACCTTCTAGTTCAACGGTCATATATTCTAATTTTTCAACCAGAAAGTACATCAGCTCAGAACTTACCTTGAGATCAGCAGCACCGATGTGCCAACGTAAGTCAGCATATTTAAGATGCTCAAATGAAAATCCTGCGGGAATACAGACATCAAAATTTAGTACGGCTTTTGATGTTTTTTTTGAAGTGTTTTTAATCAGTAATTGCGAGATATCCTGAGAATATCTTATTTTTTCTATTGTAAATGGCACTATTTGTAGAGAATTACACACAGAAAACTGGCAAGTTGGAAAACCCTTTGCATGATCATAAGTCACAACTTGTGCAAGCTTAGGTATATTAAAAGCACGCTTATGATCAGTCACCAATTGAACAATTCCCGCACTTGGTATTGACTGAGTCAAATCAGGATGTATTACTTTGAGAATATGTTGAACAAACTGAGGATACTCTGAATCAATTTTTAAATTTACCCGAGCAGTTAAAAAACTTACAGCTTCAATTAAACGCTCTACATACGGATCTTCAATTTCTGGCGCAGATAGACCTAACCGAGTTGCAGCCTTCGGATGTTCCTCTGCAAATTCTTTTGATGCATCTCGAAAAAACTTTAATTCTTGATGATATTTTTCTAAAAATATTTTATCCAAGAGTGCACCCTTAATTTGTTAATTTAAAATTACCAGTTTCAACATCCAAATTAGTATGAAGCACAAATCTTTCCGGAAATGGTGTAGATTTAATAAAACCTTTTACTTCAATATTCATTTGGTTATATTTAGCTTTAACATCTATCCCCAAAATACAATTCACCTCTAAATTATTCGGTAAAATTCTAGGTTCAAAATATAAAATTGCCTGTTTAATATTTCTTTCAACATGGCTCCAGTCTATCTCTGCAACACGTTTACCAGAAATTGGTTCTATACCATAGTTAATTACGGATTTTTCATATTCAACGGATTGTGCATCATCCTTAGAATAGTAGAAACTTGGAGTATTCAATAAAAAAAGCAAATCTCGAATGACTATTTGCTTTAACTTATGATTATCCACACCGTTTACACCCTCTATGTGGTGTTCTTCGATCAGACGATCAAAAATAGATATAGAGTTTTTAATTTTTTGATGCTTAGACATATAAATATTAAATCGAATTTAAACTATGTATATCAAGAAATGATATGTCTACATCTCCATTAGACAATACTTTTTGTCCAATTGCTGTAGAGAGCTCACCAGTGTTAAACCATTCTGTTGTCGTTGAATACTTAAATGAATCAGCCAATTCAATGGATTCAGTAAGAGGATAACGTACAGGGAAAAAACATGGAATATGTTGATTATCCTTGGTAAATATTTCTCCTCGTCGCCACATAAGATCTGTCAAAAACTCATTATCTTTAAAAATAATTTTTTCAATATCATTAATACTGATCCAATAATAGTTATCTTGACAAAAAATTTCGACAACAAATGCCAATCGACAATCAGTATCAATAAAACTACCAGTAGATATTTGCTTACCAGTATTACATTCAAAAGTATTATTCACTTTTGATAAGGTATTTAAAAAATGAGATTGTAATAAATTAAAATCCTTTAAAAGATAATTATTTAATATCTCATTTTGATGATTAATTAGTTCAACAGATAATCTTGGATATACTTCAGCTTTCTGGTGACCTAATAAAACCTGTTGACGTTTTATTTCACAATTAATATTTCCGTAAAACAATTCTTTAGATTGAGAATCTTTAGGATTTAATTTTATATACTGTTGTATTGATTTAAGAGCAGACTCCCATCGACCATCAATACAATAATATTGGATTAATTCCAAACGTAAATCTTGGTTTAACGGATTACGTTTAATTGAATCAATTAAACTATCAATTTTAATATTAATTTTCATAGATAAATGTCAAAAAAAATTAGCGTAAGAATCTACGCTAATTTTTTTAAATAAATTAACCAATAGACTTGTTGAGTTTAATATCGTAAGCCATCTGAGTTTCTGGACCACGTCCACCACGCTCAGTTTGCTCCCAATACTGATTCTTCACTTTAACAGCTTGGAATGTATAGTTAACGAAAAGCACTTCATCAGTCTTTGAACCAGCAAACTCAACACCCGTAACAATTACATCTTCCAATGTAATGCGAGAATATTCAATTTGCTCACCACCCGCTTTACAAACAGAAACTTCTAATTTCGGGATATGTCGGCCAATTGCACTATGTTTCAAAATAATTGGTGCAGCTTTATCGATTGCAGCAGTAATTTTTAAATCTTTAAAATTAACTTTACCAGCGCCACCGCCACCACCACTAGTTAATGTAGCAGGTTGGCTAGCGCCCCATGTGAAATCTTGAACATCAATCCATTCTTTATGATTTGAATCTTTAGACTCACCATTAATTCCATCGATTTTTAAAAATATATCAATAGCCATATACTTACCTTATTTAGATTTAAAAAATATTATAGAAATACAATTTAATACAACTACCATGAATAAAATATAATAATTGTATGAGTTATTAATAAAACAATAATTTATTAATTATTGAATTTTATCACACTAATCACACAAAACAATAATTATTCACTCTTCAACGAGGGTAATTTCGATACTAAACGTAAAGATACTGTTAACCCCTCAAGTTGATAATGAGGTCTTAAGAAAAACTTAGATGTGTAAAATCCTGGATTATCTTCAATCTCTTCAACAATAACTTCTGCTGCAGCCAAAGGCTTTCTAGATTTCATTTCTTGAGAAGAATTGACTGGATCACCATCAACATAATTCATTAACCAATCATTTAACCAACGCTCCATTTCTTCTCGTTCGCGAAAAGAGCCGATTTTATCGCGCACAATACATTTTAAATAATGTGCAAAACGACAGCATGCGAATAAATATGGTAACCGTGCAGAAAGTTTTGAATTAGCTGTTGCATCTGCATCATGATATTCAGCAGGTTGCTGTAAAGACTGTGCGCCAATAAATGCTGCTAAATTAGAATTTTTTCTATAAATTAATGGCATCAATCCATTATTAGATAATTCTGCTTCTCTTCGATCACTAATCGCAATTTCAGTTGGGCAAATTAGGTCAACACCACCATCATCTGTTTCAAATGTGTGTGTAGGAAGTTCTTCAACAACACCACCAGACTCAACCCCACGAATTGATGTACACCAACCATAATCATTAAATGAACGGTTAATATTAACTGCCATAGCATATGCAGCATTTACCCAAGAATAATCTTCATGACCATTTGTCACTTCTTCAAAATTAAAGTCATCGACTGGATTTTCTTTAGCGCTATAAGGCAAACGAACCATAAAACGTGGTAAAGCCAAACCTAAATAACGGGCATCATCACTTTGACGTAAACTTCTCCATGCAGCATATTCTGTATTTTGGAAAATTTTAGTGATATCACGTGGATTAGATAATTCTTGCCACGAGTCCATTTGCATTAAACTCGGGTTTGCACCAGTAATAAATGGACAGTGTGAAGCCGCAGAAATTTTTGCCATTTCGGTCAAAATCTCTACATCTTGCGCACCGTGATCAAAATGATAATCACCAACTAAACAACCAAATGGCTCACCACCAAATTGACCATATTCTTCTTCATAAATTTTCTTGAAAATTGGGCTTTGATCCCACATTACACCCTTAAATTTTTTCAGATTTTTACTTAGTTCTTTTTTACTTAAAGGCATGAATCTAATTTTTAATAAATGATTCGTTTCAGTATTATTAACTAAGTAATGCAATCCCCTCCAAGCACTCTCAAGCTCTTTGAAGTCTTTGTGGTGTATAATTTCATTGACTTGATCAGAGAGCTTTTTATCAATTTCAGCAATAATTGCTTCGATTGTTTGATACGTATCGTTAGAGTGTTGAACAACGCTCTCTAAAGCTTGTTTAGCCAAAGTCTTAACTGCATCTTGAACCGCTGATTCTGCTTGTTTTGATTTTGGCTTAAATTCTTTATTAATTAATTGTTCAAACTCATTCGTTTGAGACAATGAACTATCAAGTTGATTTTCAAATTGAGTAGAGGCCATTAAACCTATTCCTTCCAATTATTTAGTCTTTTGAGTCATCAGTATTTTTAGATAGATTAGCCAATGATTTTAGCATTGAGTTATCTGATAAAACCTTACTAATTAGCTCTTCTGCACCAGTCTTACCATCCATATAAGATAATAGATTTGAAAGCTCTGTACGCGCGTCTAACAACTCTTTTAAGGGCTCAACTTTTTGAGCAATTTGGTTTGGAGAGAAATCATCCATACTTGAAAATTCAAGATCAACATTAATATTTCCTTCATTGGTTAATGTATTTTCTACACTAAACGCAACTCGCGGTTTAATTGACTTCATTCGGTCGTCAAAATTATCAACATCAATTTCTAAAAAATTTCTTTCATTTAAATTAGGAAGTTCTTGTTTTGACTTACCTGCCAAATCCGAAAGCACTCCCATAACAAAGGGAAGTTCAACCTTCTTTTCTGTACCGTAAATTTCTACATCATATTCAATTTGAACACGTGGAGAACGGTTTTTTGCTAAAATTTTTTGTCCAGAGTTCTTACTCATGCTTCACCTATACATTTAATAGTCAGTATCATTTTCAATAGGTTGCCCTACTAATGTTTCCAAATGGTTTAATGAATCTGGACTTATATCTTTCATAATTTCATAAAAATTCAAATTCATTAATCTTTGTATACGCCGAATAAATAAAGGCGCTGGGTGTGAAGGCTCATGTTTTTCAAAATATAAATAAATTTTCTCTAAAAGTAAATCAACATCCTTTCGCGATGAAACCGTGTAATTGGCCAAGTTAAAAACTTGATTAATCTCAGGCTTTATTTCATTACTTACATTTATTTCTTTTTGAGAGTTTTCAACTTGAATATCATTCACTTGAGCCTCAACAACACATAATTTTTTAACTTTTAAAAGAATTTTTTCTAAATTCTCAAACTTAACTTCATATCCTGGCGTATATTTGATAAATAAAGTTTTGATATCCTCTAAATATTGTAATGATTCAATTACTGCCTTCACTGCTGAATTAGATTGTTCAGATGAAATTTGAATATCAATATTTAAACGTTCTAAACCACCAGGGTAATATTCATGACTACTAGAAGGATTATCTAAAATATTTTCAATATCTTTAATGTTAAATGACGTTTGTGATAAACCATTTTTTACAATAAATGAATTTCTAACGTCACGTACTATTCCATCTAAAGAGTTAAATAATGAAAGTGCATTAATACGATACTCAGGATCATAATCTTCATCTTCATCATGTAATTTAGGATAAATATCTTCCCAATAAGACTCTAAGTTAGATAAAATTACTTTTAACCCACCAGATAAACTATTTAAACCATAACATATCACACCACTTTGAGTAAAATAACTCATCACACTCAAGTCTTTACTTTTACTCAAAATAATATCACTAGAAAGGTGAAATACCTTTTCCCAATCAGGTTCTTGAGCCTCTACAATCAAGTCACCAAACTGCTGCTCAGGCTTCGTCTGAAGCATTACTAATAGCTTTTGATAATCCTCATCGTATTCAACATTAATCCCAGCAGGACTGTTTTCATCGATTGGTTTATTATAAGTATCTTCAGAAATCATATACCTTACCTTATTAGCAATTTTCTAAATACAACATGATTAGTAGTTTCGACTTTAAAATTTAAATTACAAAACTCAGGATGTAACTCATACCAAGTATCAAAATTCTCAACAAATCCAATCTCTAAGTCTACTGCCGATAGTTTATCTAGGATTGAATCAATAAAACTATCATCTAATTTATTGGATAACATATTCCAATTAAAACCGAGTTCTTTTAACTTCTCATTTAATTTAGGAATCATTTCAATCGCTGAAATTGTATGATTATGAGAAAAAAATATAAATGGACAACTTCTTCCTAGAGCATCTCTACTAGAAAAAAAGAAACCATGTATACGTTTATGATCCGAAATAGAACTCTCTACAAAAAAATAATAAATAAAGACTTCAGAATCATTATTATTCAATTTAAAAAATTGTTCACCAATATGATCTTGACCTCTTGTCAACCAAGACATTAACGATCGTTGAACAGAAACTAAATTTCCAGATTGAATAAAATCGGAATAATTTGGTAGCTTTCCAATCCACCCTAAATCTTCTAACATTTAAAAGCTCTTAAAGTTGATAAATTAAATGGATTTTTTCCAGATACTGCACGAAACTCGATATAAACTTTTTTATCACCTAATTCAAATGTAGCTAACACCCCACGTCCATCAGGAGTGTTAATAACTTTTGAAGCTTTATCGATTAATCTAAACAATGACCAATCCCCATTAACTTCTAATCGCTCAGGACGTTCATTAGCAGCAGTAGCATCCAAGGTAAAGCGGTTTTCTTTAACAGGCCATGTTAGCACCACTTCATTTAATGGGCCGTGATAATACTGATATTTTTGACCATCATAACTAATTGTTAGATTATCAATCTCCTTATCCATCGCACGTATAATCATAACCACATCGACTTTTGGTACATTTTTACCTGCAAAAAGCTGCATATTAATAGTTTCCGCATCTTTATAGGGTTGTGTACGTGTGATTACATTATTATCTAGAAAATAGCGATACGGTATTTTGCTATTTTGACTTACCGTCACGTTACTAGATAAAGCCGTAAGATATGTTCCGTCTTTACCAAACAATTGACCTAATTCCTGTATAGATAAATCTTGTACAGCATTGCTTGAAAATGGATATTTATTCATAACAAGACTCTTACAAGATGCTTGTAACATCTGGTCTTGTTGCTTCACCAAGCTCGACATTTGAGAGTCCTTATAGGCCTGGCTGGACTCTGTGACCTTTCCCACAAAAGCATCCAACATAGGTCTAAATGGATCTGGCAAGCGATTCACCTGAGCACGATAATTTACAAGTGGACGCACATCCGGCATCAATTGATCTTCACTCTGCATGCTGAGCTCTAAAGCAACTAAATAGACATATAAGTCATTAATTGATCTTATAATTTCATCTAATTGAGATTCAGATTCTTGAGAGGATTGTGTCAAATTTTGGTATTGGGAAAAATTACCAGAAATATTTTCCAAATATCCTTGTACTTTAGTTTCGTCAATCATCACCTTTGGATTGACCTGAGCTGTCGCCTTCTTCTCTAACTCATTCAATTCAGGTTTTGTTTGATTTTCTTGTGGTGACTTAACTGCAACGGGATCGATTAAGTTTGTATTGAGACTAATTCCTTTGATAATTCCTGCTAAAGATGAGTTCTTTTCAGAGAATTGCTTGGACATAACAATTGCTTGCTGTAAATCTTTAGGCTGAACCATTCTTACATCTTGAATATAGTTTTTCCATGCTGTTGTATAAGCTTGGCTATAAATACGATATATGTCAGTTACAACTTCATCGACAGATTTCATTTGGGCTTCGTTACCTATAACCCATTTTTCTTCCTTATAGAATCCGACTAAACGTTTATTCACATAGGGTAAAAATATATTTTTATACCCAAATTTAGTATACAAAATATTCACAGGATCATTTAGTGTCTTATCCGATACCCGTCTAAATATATTATTTGCAGAAACACCCCCCATAGTTACAAAAGAAGTTACTGGAAATCCTTTTTGATCAAGACCCTTTGTATGTGTACTAAGGTCTTGCATAATAATTTCAGCAATATCTGTGTTTGCTAATAATTCACGGGCAATTGTCACCAATTCCGCATCATAACTTTTTTGTGGAGTAATCACTGTTTCACTTAAAAGCTTTTCAAGTGATTTTACTGACTCTGGACTAGTGCTGGTTTTCAAAATAACATTATTAAGCAACCATTGATAAATATATTTTTTATCATATTTTTTATTGTCATAAAGCATTAGATATGCTTTCAGATCATTATATATATCTTTGTAATCCTTCGATTGAATACTACCTCTTAATTTATTTTCAATTTCATTAGAAATAAGAGGTAAAACATTCTCATCAATTAAACCTTGCTGCTTTGAAAAAGCAGCCATTTCAATATCACTATGCTGACCCAGTCCTAGATTCTTACTAAATGAGCGATCTAATAGGTCTGTACTAATATTATTCTTTGGTAGAAGATAGATCGAGTTTGTAAAGTTTAATACTGATGATATTTCTGTAGGATCTACTTTCTTAGAATTAACCTCTAATAGAGCTAATTGCTTACTAATTTCAGTCAAGTACTTACCATTATAGTTAAATGCTCTAATCAGCAAACTAAGCAAAATAATAAATACAATACCAAGTGCAACCACGCCTACCCAATATATTTTACGCTGCTTTTTAAGCCATACAACATCGATTCCTGCAATATTTGCTGTATCTAGCAATAGAATCTGAAAAATATCATTGATGAAGTATGATCTTGCCTTTTCACTTAATTTAGTACTTATATTATTTAAGTATTTGGGCTGCATTAAAGTATTTTGATTTTCATCTAAGATAAAACTTTGATCTTCTACTTGTTCGGCACTCGTAAAATACACACCAGCTAAATTAATGTCAGTATCATAACGAGAAAGGTTCAACAATCTTTTAAGATAAGATTTTAATGAATGAGAAAACTTGTTGAACTCATTAGAGAAACCAATTGCTAAATCTGATGGATCATTAACCTGGTTGTTATACGACACACTTTTAAAAATATTCTGCTGTATTCTACCAACAATTCGATCAATTTCATCAGTCATGATATTGATCTTCTCAGCTGTAGTCTCAGAAAGAGGATCTAATGGAACACCAAAAACTTTTTTTCTTTCCTGATCATCTAAGTAATTAAAATATTGATTAAAACCACTTACCAAATCTAGTTTATTGACAATAATGTACAAAGGGAAAGTGGTATTAAAAGATGTTTGCATCTCTTGTAACCGCAATCTAATCTGCTGAAGCTGTTGCTTAATTTTGTCATCGTTTGCGCTCAAGATATCTTCAGCACTCAGCATTAATACTAAACCATTAATAGGTTGTTTAGGTCTGCAACGTTTTAATAAGCCTAATAATTCATTCCAATCATTGGTATTATTTTGATCATCATTTTGCTCTACAAATCGGCCTGCTGTGTCCAACAATAAAGCTTCGTCTGTTAAGAACCAATCACAATCTCTGGTTCCAGCCAATTTAGATACGTGATCTGTAGACCCGATAGGAAATGAAAGACCTGAGTTGAGAATTGCTGTTGTCTTGCCCACTCCTGGAGCACCAATAACTACAAACCATGGTTTCTGATAGATATATTCATTCGATGAACCAAATAATTTTTGGAATATATTTTTATTTTCTTTACCTTCCTGCTTTTGAAGTAAAAGATCAATATTATTAAACTGTTCTTTTAAATCACTTTCTTTTTCTGGACCCTTCTTTGGAGTTTCTTCACTGAGATCGCTTGCCTTGATTTCATCAATAACATGTTGATTCATTGCTCTTGACTTATAAAGCTTATATAAATAAACACCAAGAAAAATTAAAGACACAACAACAATTGCTATTACCCTAGCTAAAACCGACTCTAAAGGCTTATTTTCAGCAATAGCGATTAATGGCCCAGCAAACCAAATCGTTGTAATAATCGATATTAGTCCAAAGACACTCCACATCGATACCCAACTGAACATTGTTAAGAAACCCATATTTATACCTATTAATTCATCATATTTTAAATTTTGAACAGAATGCTTTTACGCTGAAAATTATTGTGCCGATTCATTCTGAATATAAACTGTAATCTCAACTCGTCTATTTTTAGCTCTGTTCTCATTAGAATCATTTGGGTATCTAGGACTTTCTGCACCTTTACCTTCTGAGCGTACTCTTGCTGGATCATTCATATACGTTGACAAGATTTTTTTAATTGCATCTGCACGTCCTTGAGATAAATGCCAGTTTGAAGGATATTGGGTACTGCTAATAGGTTGATCATCTGTATACCCTGAAACAACCACTCTACCTTTCACTTCATTTAATGCTTGGCCAACAGCTGCCATTACAGGGAAATAACGATCCTGAATTTTATCTGCGCCAGAAGTGAATAAGCCATCTCCTAATATAGTAATGGTACTCTTTCCAGGAACCTCATCCACTTGTAATAATTTATTATCAATTTCATTCTTCAACAAGGGTGATAATAATTGGATTTGCTCACCAGAATTGCTTTGAACTGGCGCCACACTCAACTTATTTATACGAGAATTAATTTCACTCGTTTGTTGAGCTAAATACCAATTTAATCCTGTGTATGAAAGTAAAACTACGGCTCCTGCAATGACAGCAAGTATCCAAAAAGGAATATGTCGATGTTTTTTCGCCAATAATTTATTTTTGTTTATGTTATCAATTAAGATCGGAGAACTAGGCGTGCCATATTCACGGATTATTTTCTCTAACTCTTTCTTAATATTTTCAATCGATACTTTGCCATTATTTAATACTTGGTATTTCCCCATGTAACCTAGAACCAAGCAGTAATACATCAATTCGATTAGATTTATATTCTTAAGAGGTTCTTGTTTAATGCGGTCTATCAATTTAAAAAATTGTTCACCACCCCAAGTCTCATTATGAAAAGTAACGAGTAAACTATGAGCCGCCCATTCTTGATCAGCCCAACTATTTTTTGCCGCAAACTCATCTAGCAAAGTACACAAGCAATATCTTGCAGCCTTTATCGTTTCGTACCGCACACCTTTCTCTTCAGCTGTTTCTTCAAAAAGCTCAATATCTTTACGCAAGCCATTGAGTACCTCTTGAGTAGAAACCTTACTTTGAAAGTATTTCATCTGAGATGCTTTATTTAATAAAGGTATTGCCGACTCAACAATAACATTACCTCCACTAACTTTTTTTATTTCTCCTTCCTGTGAAAGGATATTCTTTTCAATTTCTTCAAACCTTATTGTACTCATTCCGAATCTCTTTATTAAAATTAATAAGTTTTAATTGCCCAGCATTCAATTACTAGATCAGGAAATTCACCAGCTAAATGTATTGCCATACCAGAAGACTGACTTAAATCATCCCATAACTCAGAATCTTTACTGATTTCAAAATAACTAAACCCTGAATGATAAGGAAGTTCACGTGGTGCTGTTGATAATGCATGAACATGAATACCAGGTAAGTGGTAAGCTATCAAATCTCGTACTTTCTCAACTGAACTAATCTTAATTGTCGTTGGAATTCGTTGTCTCAATGCATCAGAAGGTAAACTGGCATTGATTGCGAGAACAAATCGGCACGTAGTTAATAAAGATGGATCTGGAGTTATTGCTACCCGAGTTGCTTCATCACGAAGTTCTAGTGGAATCATCATCGCTCTTTGCTGAAGTACAATGGATAATACCTCTCGCAACATTAATACGATTTTTTTAAAACAAGTGTTTAATCTATCATGATCATAAACGGGTAAATTAAAATTAGATTTATCTAAATTGAATGTACTTAAATCACCATAAAGTTTTAATAGATTTTCAAAGAAAATAAAAGGGTGAACTAGGTGGGTTGTGGTAACACTATGCATATAAGCATAGTAACGGTTTATAGTCTGGAGCATTAAGAAATCACGTACATCACCCGCACTACTTAAGTTTGGATTATTTAAAACTCCAGTTAATGCCATCGCCTTTTGTTTTAACAGGCCCATAATTTCTGACTGATATTGTTTTAATGCTGTATTTGCATGACAGTTTAATGTAGATGGAATAAAGCTTTCATCCAGAAAAATTTCACCTGTTGAACTTACCGAGGAAATCTTAGCAATTGCAAGTTTTGCTTCATTCTCATTGAGAGCATTACCAAGAGATAACCTTAAGTTTGGTGAAGCAACTAACAACTCTCTTTTAGGTAAGCTTAAATCGGTATGGTCTTCACAATCGACATTTTTAAGAATGTAACGAAATAGTTCGCTACCATGATCCTCAATGAAACCATAATTTTGTTTATAACTTGACGAAGCTGCCCATACTAAATAAATATATTCATCTTCAGTATTAGGAGGTACATTCAAAGTGAGATTGGGTGCATTTTCCAATGTCCCATTAAAAAAACTGCCATCTTTAAAAAAGCCAATAACTCTATCAATAGAAATAGCACCTAACTTTAATGCAGACAAATCAAAAACAAGTTCCTGAATCCCCCATCCATAAGCATGACTTACAGCATAATAATGATTTACGAGTGAATCATAATATCTTTCTGTTTGCTGAAAATGCTGAGGAGCGATTAAGGTACCTTCATTCCAAACCACTTTGTGTTCAATTGACATATACTTCTAAATTCCTATAAGTTTGGCTCAGACTGGATATAGATACCTTTTTTCAAATCTGCTGGTTTCTTTTCATCCATCATTTTTTCAATACTGTCTTTCAACTTTAATTTCTGTTTTTCAGTCATTTCATCCAAATTAACTTTTTCTTCAGCTAATTTCTTTTCAAGTAACTTATCTAAAGCTTCACTTTTAGATAGTTGAACGACACCTTCATCTTTAACTTCTAAATATAAAAATTCTCCACCTCGTTGATACCAACGTAGGTGTTGTTTATATAAAGAAAATTTCCACTTTTTCTCAACATCTCTAAGTGCTACTACAACTCCTAGATAATCAGCCCGATCATTCATAGGTAATTTAAAATCGAGTTTTTGGCCTGGGCGTACCATAATATGAGTTTCTTCAAGCACACTTGAACCCAAATGAGTTTTGTAGGACCCAGAAGAGCTGAGTTCGTTCATCTGATTAAACTCTACTTCACTGATTAACTGTAAAATACTCAGTTTTACAGGTGAAGGTTCCCCTAATAAGTTTTGGTTGATGTCATTATCCGCAAAAACATATACATCCAATATTCCCTCACTATTGGTTTTTTTTGGTGATAATGTTGAACATGCTGTCAAGAATACTAGTACCCAGCCCAACAATACAAATTTCATAATTTCCATAAATAAAACCCAATTTTATATTTATCTAAATTAGATGATTTTTTAATTCAATTACATCTAATTCTAGACTTGTATACCTATTATTCATTTAGTTTTGTCTGTTTGCATTATTACAGCTGATGGCTCATTAACAATTGTAGGTTGAACAACTGCATTAGGCCCGACAGATTTAAAATCAACTGGCTTCTCCTCAACTGTTGTATTGACTGCTGATGGCATCTCGACTGTTGTAACTTGTTTAACTGCGGCAGGTTCAGCAACTTTTGATTCAACTGCTTTGGTTTCAACCGTTGTACTCACAGCTGATGGAGTCGTAACTGTAGTCGCTTGTTTAACTGCGACAGGATCAACAACTTTAGATTCAACTGCCTTGGTTTCAACCGTTGTACTAACAGCTGACGGAGTCGTAACTGCAGTCGCTTGTTTAATTGCGG
>NZ_BBRX01000011.1 GCF_000829675.1 Acinetobacter rudis | reverse complement strand
TTTGATGAGTGGTTTACAAAAGGCTGCGGACGAAGTTGGTTTGGCTGTAAAAACTGAACAAGCGGGTGGTTTATTCGGTTTGTACTTTACCGATCAAACTGAGATCAGTAGTTTTGACCATATCTTGAAATGTAATGTTGATCAATTCCGTCAGTTCTTCCATGGTATGTTACAACGCGGAATAAACTTTGCACCTTCCGCTTTTGAGGCTGGTTTTATCTCAATTGCACACAGTGATGAAGATATTGATTTTACGATTCAAGCTGCTCAGGAAGTTTTTGCTGAAATCAAGGCTCAAGCTTAAATTCTATATTTGAATTAAATAGCTTGCCTCTAGTATAGAAAGATGAAAACCGACTTTAACTAAGGTCGGTTTTTTTTATATGACAAGATCGGAAATTATTACTAAAAATAACTAAAAAAATATTAAGCAATACAGAGAGTTTTATGCATAATAAATTTATCTTTAGTTGAATGGTGTTATTCATTAAATGGACCCCTCGTCTGTTAAAAAATTAAAATATTGTATTTTTTTTACTCGCACATCTAGGAGTAAAAAATAATGGAGTTTCTACTAGATCCAAGCATTTGGATTGCTTTACTTACCCTAATCGTACTAGAAATAGTTTTAGGTATAGATAATCTAGTTTTTATTGCCATCTTGGCAGATAAATTACCACCAGAGCAGCGTGATAAAGCGCGTGTGATTGGTCTTTCCCTCGCATTAATTATGCGCTTGGGCTTATTATTTGCTATTTCTTGGTTAGTCACATTGACTAAGCCTTTGATTACTCTTTTTGATTGGACATTCTCTGGGCGTGATTTAATTTTGCTCTTGGGTGGTTTATTCCTCTTATATAAATCCGTCAGTGAGTTGCACGAACGAATAGAAGGTGTACCTGAAGTAAAGGTCACCAGTAATGCAGCATATGCTGGTTTTAGTGCCGTTGTTTTACAGATTGTCATATTGGATGCAGTTTTCTCTTTAGATTCCGTGATCACTGCAATTGGTATGGTAGACAATATCTATGTAATGATGGTGGCTATGGTTGTGGCTATGGCAATGATGTTATTGGCTTCAAAACCATTAACTGAGTTCGTTAATCGTCATCCGACAGTGGTTATTTTGTGTTTAAGTTTCCTATTATTAATCGGAGTAAGCTTAATCGCAGAAGGTTTTGGTTTCCATATTCCTAAGGGGTATATCTACTCAGGTATTGGTGTTGCGATCTTGATTGAAGCATTTAACCAATTTACACACCGCAATGCGACGAAACATGCTGCAAAAATTCCAATTCGTCACCGTACGGCTGCATCTATATTTAAACTTATGGGTGGCAATGTAGAAACAGTGAGCGACTTTGCGCAACATCAGGAGGCACAACAAACCTTTGCTGATGAAGAACGTTATATGATTGGTGGGGTATTAACTTTAGCTGAGCGATCTGTTGCGACAATTATGACGCCACGTAATCAGATCTCATGGGTAGATATTCAAGATAGTCCAGCTGAAATTCGTGAACAGATTTTATCTGTGCCGCATAGCTTATTCCCAGTATGTCGCGGGAGTTTAGATAAGGTATTAGCGGTAGTTCGTGCTAAAGAATTGTTGGCAGTATTAGACAACGAACAACAGTTACACGATTTAATTAAACAGCAGCGTCCAATTTATATATTCGAAAAAATGAAAGTTATCGATGCGATTAATACCTTGCGTAATTCTAAAGGTTCATTGGTATTGGTGACTGATGAATTTAGTATGATTCAAGGTTTGATTACGCCGCTTGATGTATTTGAAGCAATTGCTGGTGAATTCCCAGATGCAGATGAACAACTTGATTTAGAAAAAATTGACGAAAAAACTTGGAAAGCATCAGGCATGCTTGATCTGTATCAACTCGAATTAGCTCTTGGGTTAGATGTTGTGACTGAGGATACTGACTATACAAGTGTATCAGGGTTGATTTTGGATAAATGTCAGGGGATAGTCAGTGTTGGATCACGTTTAAGCTATCAAGGAATTGACTTTGAGGTGACTGAACTTGAAGGCACTCGAATTACCACGGTGATGATCCATGTACTTTAAGACCGATGATTTGATCAGTTCATGGGTTGAATTTATTTAAACTGATCTTAAGTTCATTGTGTTGGCCCTGCAAAGTTTAGAGATGATCTAGAATTTTGCGGGGCTTTTTACTTCAGCTGACTAAGATTTTTAATTTGCTGAGGTAGGATTTTTTGATTCTACACCAGTAGCTTGGCTACTCTTATAAATACAGAGCAAAGCCAAAATTAAACACATGCTGGCCACAGCATGACGCCATGAAAATTCGATGACGGTATTGTTAAGCCAACCCTGTTGATCAATCATTAAACTCATCACTAATTGTCCAAAAATAACAGCAACTGTAGCTGTTGCCACACCGACACGTTGTACAGCAAAGGCCATAATCAGGATATAAGGTACACCAAGAAAGGCACCTATTAATTGCCATTTGGGCACAGTCATTAAATTTTCAGTATGAATCGGTTCTAAAAAGATAACCAATAATGTGGTTATTAATGCACCTAATGCAAAAGTTAGAAATGCGGTGCGCAATACGCCTACCGACTGACTTAAGCGAGCATTGATCGCTGCTTGTATACTCAGTAATGCACCAGCACACACAGCTAAGAACAACATTAATATCACCATGCTGATACTCCTAAATTAAACTCATTGCACAGACAATCAGGATTAAAGCCATCATACGAAAACGATCTATAGGGCGTTTTTGTACTGCAAACCAAGCAAAGTGATCAATCAATATACTTTGTGCAATCTGACCAGCCAGTACACCAAGCATGGTTAAGGCGACCCCAATGACAGGCGTAGCTAGCGTAAGTACAACTACATAGATAGGTCCAAGTACGCCACCAAGTAACTCCCATGCAGGGCGAGTACTGTAAGAAACCACTTGACGAGGTGCGAAAAACAACATGAGTAAGCAAGTTAATATTGCGCCAATACCAAAGATGCTGAGTGTCGCCCAAAGATCACCAACACGTTGACCGAGTGGGCCTAAAATTCCTGCTTCGACAGACAGCCCCATGCCTGCAAGCACAATTAGACTGATAATAATAATTTGCATGATCAGATTTCATTGGAAATAATTGCGCAGTATAGCGTTGTGCCTGATCAAGAAAACCGACTAATATGCAAATAGACTTTTGCGGATATTGCACAAATGGAACAGTTAAAGAACATCAATGGTTATGCTTTAATGATTTTTAGCTTAGTCTATGAGCATAAAAGTTTTTCTATTGTTGCAAGGCTGCAGCATGTTGCACCTTCAACCATTTCTAGGGTGATTTCACAGTTAGAACAGAGTCTTAACTGTCAATTGTTTCATCGCAATACACGTGCTGTGATTGCTACTGAACATGCTGAGATGTTGATAGATTACGCTCGTAATATTAGCCAAAATTTAACAGATATTTTTGATCAAATCGGTGAGCAGCGCTGTGAAATTCAAGGTCGAGTACGGCTTAATGCACCTGTATTATTTGGTCAATTACATATTGTACCTTGGCTTGCTGAGCTCAATGCACGTTTTCCTAAATTGGTATTTGAGCTGATCCTTACAGATGAGTTTATTGACCCTTTTAAATCTTCAACAGATATTATCTTTGGGATGAATCATCTACCTGATTCAAATTTCCATGCAAGAGTATTTCATCAAGTTCAATATTATTTATTGGCTAGCCCTCAATATTTAAAACAACACGCTACGATAAACAGTCCTGTCGATTTAATTGATCATCAATGTTTGGTCTATCAAGGTGTGTATGGCCCAAATAAATGGTATTTCAAGACCAATGAACAATTAACAGCTACGGCCATATCAGCAACGTTGACTTCAAATAATGCTGCAGCTCTAACAACTGCTGCAAAGCAGGGCATGGGTTTGGTTTTGTTTCCAGATTGGTTGGTTTATGAAGAGATCCAAGCAGGGACATTGATCCCATTGTTAAGTGAATATCAAGGCACTATTTATACAGAACCTCAATTTATTTCGGTGATTTATCCACATACGAAAAAAATGCCCACTAAAGTTCGCACAGTCATCGATTTTTTTATTGAGAAATTTGGTTGTCCTGCTTACTGGCAGTGCGATTGATTCAGAGCACTACGAATCAGGTAGTTACTGCATTGTTAAATGACTTCAGCAAATAGTGCCATTATCTGATGCTTTAAATAATGGATTCTCGGATTGTCATTGAGATCTTTTAACCAAAATAAATCAAGATTCATGGTTGGAAAATCAAAGGGTGCAGGAAAGACATTCACAGTATCTGCGACTTGCAAGTGCATGAGTACATGTCTTGGGATGGTTAATACGGCGTTGGATTGCTGAGCAAGTATTTGTAGTGCTGTTGAGTAATGTTGGCATCTTAAAAAAATCTGTCTTGGGAGTTGCTCGCGTTTTAAATAGATATCTTCGATTAATACACCACTACGTCGTGATGAAACCCCAATATGTTGCAGTTTTAAATAAAGATCTTTATCCATTGTTGTTTGTTGGCTACACACAACAAATTGGTCTTGAACCAGCGTTTGCGTCATGATTTTATCACCGAGGTTTTGTTCAACATCAATAAAAAAATCAATCTGTTGAGCACTGAGATCTGCAAGTACATTTTTACGATTGAGTTTAATACTCACGAACTGTACTTGGCTATTCAGTTGCTTAAAGTGTTGAACAATTTTAGGGAAGACGATGGGTTCAACTTCATCATGTACGGCGATTTTAAGGTTATGTAACATATCCGCAGCAAATTGCATTTGAGGACGGCTAATGGCTTGAATTTGTAATAGTGCATGTTGAATGCTGGGGTAGACCTGTTCTGAAAATGCTGTAGGCCGCATTTTATGACCACTACGAACAAACAGTTCATCTTTTAAATGGTTCCTCAATCGTTGTAGAGCATGACTTGCAGCTGATTGACTAATACACAGTATATGCGCCGCTTTAGAGATACTTTGTTGTTCAAAAATCGCGATAAAGAGCGGATATAAATTAATATCGATACCATGAAATTGGCTTAAATCTAGGATGTCTAAGGCAGTATTTTGATTATGAATGTTGTGCATAGTTGTGTATGGGATTAAATCATTTAATTCATAATATATTTTAGGTTATGTTGATGTACAGCACTTCATCTGACTTTAGGGATATTGCAGTATGTTTGAATTATCTGCACGCGCACAAGACTTCATTCAGCGTAGCCAAGCCTTTATAGAACAAGAAATAGAACCGATTGAGGCCGAATTTTGGCAGCAAGTTCGAGAGCTTAATGTAGGTGGTGATTGGACCACTTGGCAGTGGCCTGCGCAATTAGAAGTTTTAAAAACCAAAGCTAAGACCGCCGGACTTTGGAATATGTTTTTACCTGATTCCGAATTGGGAGCGGGTTTAACTGTACAAGAGTATGCACATATTGCTGAAATCTCAGGGCGTAGTTTAATTGCACCCACGGTCTTTAACTGTAACGCACCTGATAGTGGCAATATGGAAGTCCTGTGGCGCTATGGTTCAGAGCAACAAAAACAACAATGGTTACAGCCTTTACTGGATGGAAAAATTCGCTCCGTATTTTGTATGACTGAACCCGCAGTTGCATCAAGTGATGCCACCAATATGCAAGCAACAGCGATAGTCGAAGGCAATGAAATTATACTCAATGGTCGTAAATGGTGGTCATCGGGTTTAGGTGATCCAAATGCGAAAATCGCGATTTTTATGGCTCATACACCCGATGCAAGTAAAGATCGCCATCATCAACATTCTATGGTTTTGGTTGCTTTAGATAGTCCAGGAGTGACGATTGAAAGAATGTTACCAGTATTTGGTGACTATGATGCTCCTCACGGTCATGGTGAAGTGAACTTTGAAAATGTGCGTGTACCACTAGAAAATTTTATTGGTGGTGCAGGGCAAGGGTTTGAAATTGCTCAAGGTCGTTTAGGACCAGGACGAATTCACCACTGTATGCGATGTATTGGTGCTGCTGAAAAAGCATTAGAGCTAATGATCGATCGGGGTATGCAGCGCCGTGCTTTTGGTACTGAAATTTTAAAACTCGGTGGTAACTTAGAACGTGTGGCAGAAGCCCGTGTTGCTATAGATCAAGCACGACTGTTGACCTTATATGCGGCCAATAAAATGGACCGTTTGGGCAATATGGCTGCTTTAACTGAGATTTCTGCAATCAAAGTCGTTGCACCGAGTGTGTTGCAAAAAGTGGTAGATATGGCAATTCAGATCTTTGGTGGAGCTGGTGTTTCTCATGACAGCATGCTGACTGGATTTTTTGCTCAAGCACGTTCATTGCGTTTAGCAGATGGTCCTGATGAAGTACATAAGGCGATGATTGCTAAACTTGAATTAAAAAAACGTGGCTATAGTAGCCGAACAAAATAAAACAGGTGCAGTTTCGTGGTGTTGAAGTATTTATTTTATTCATGATGCATCACGTGATAGATCAATAGCTTTAAGGATAATAAAGATGTCAGTGATTGATGTGGGCGGGCAAGTTAAAGCAGGTGAAGCACTCGATATTCAAGCAGTGGAACACTGGTTAAAGTCCCAAGGTGTAACCTTAATTGGTGATGTGGAGCTGACCCAATATTCTGGTGGTGCGTCGAATTGGACATATCGTTTGAAATATCAGAATCAGGATTTGATTTTGCGTCGTCCACCACAAGGGACTAAAGCTAAATCAGCACACGATATGCAGCGTGAATATGAAGTGCAAAATAATCTTGCGGCATATTATCCAGTATTACCAAAGATGGTGGCGCTGTGTCAGGATCAAAGTGTGATTGGTTGCGACTTCTATGTGATGCAGCGCATAGAAGGGGTGATTCCACGGGCTAATTTACCAGCAGAATTGACCTTAACTGAGGACGATATCCAGCATTTGTGCATCAATGTTATTGATAAACTCATTGAATTACATCAAGTGCCTTATCAGTCAACAGCATTGGCTCAGTTGGGTAAAGGAGAAGGGTATTGTCGTCGTCAAGTCGAAGGCTGGGACCAACGTTATGCTAAGGCATATACTGAAAATGTGCCTTCATTTAAGTATATACGTGAGTGGTTACTACAAAACATTCCAGAAGATTCAACCAGCTGCGTGATTCATAATGACTGGCGTTTTGACAATGTTATTTTAGATCCCAATGAGCCGACAAAGGTTATTGGTGTACTAGACTGGGAAATGGCAACCATAGGTGATCCATTAATGGATTTGGGTGCTGCTTTAGCGTATTGGGTTGAAGCAACGGATAGTCCATTATTTAAGGCAACACGTCGTCAACCCACTCATTTAAAAGGCATGCTGACCCGAAAACAAGTTGTTGATTATTATTTAGAGAAGACGGGTTTAAAACCTGAAAACTGGGTGTTTTATGAAGTGTTTGGGGTATTTCGTCTAGCTGTTATTGCACAGCAGATTTACTATCGCTATTACCACAAACAAACTCAAAATCCAGCATTTAAAGATTTCTGGATTGTGATTCATGCTTTGCATATTCGGGCATTGCAGTTGTTGGCGACTCAGCAGCCAATAGCACAGCAGTTGATCGAACAGTATCAGCCTCAACTTGAGGAAATCTTAGCAAAATGACCACGATCTATTTGATTCGTCATGCTCAGGCAAGTTTCGGGCAGGCCAATTATGATCAGCTCTCTACAACTGGGCAATTACAAGCCAAAGTACTTGGGCATTATTTGGGCCATATACTTAAACAGCAGCCTTATGTTGTTACAGGGACAATGCAGCGTCACCGTGATACAGCTCACTTGGCATTGCAACAATGTTTTACTGAAACAAGTGTGCAAAGTCATAGCGGTTGGAATGAGTTTGATCATACTGAAATTTTGAAACAGTATGCGGCTGCATGTGGACAAACTCAGCAACTTAAGCTTGCTGTTGCACAGGCCCAAACCGATAAAAAACAATTCATGCAATTGTTTAAATCGGCTGTCTTACACTGGATGTCTGCAACAAATGATCTTCATTACACTGAATCATGGTCTGCTTTTCAGCAGCGAGTCCAATGTGCTCTAGATGATTTGTTGATCAGTATTCAACAGCATCAAGCCAAGGAAGTTATCGTTTTTAGCTCAGGTGGTGTGATTGCTACCTTACTTGGGCAGATATTAGCGTTAAATCAATCGAAAATTTTTCAGCTCAACAGCACTTTGGCCAATGTCAGTATTAGTAGCGTACATTTGCCATCTCATTCACTTGCATTGAGCAATGCCAATCTATTGAGTGTAAACGAGCATCATTATTTAAAGGCAGCGAATTGCTTTAGTTTAGCGTTGCCACCTGAACTGAACACCGCAGCAAATACGTTATTGACTTGGGTATAGCTGATCGAGTTGATTGCATAGATCAACCGAAGTCAGGATTGAAATAATCTGCAAGGTGATGAGTAGATCATCCTTGTGATTTAAAGCAAAGCATTTTGAAGGAAAGCATGATGACAAAAACAATTTTAATTACAGGTGCAAGTTCTGGACTCGGTGCAGGCATGGCACGAGAGTTTGCTCGTCTAGGGTATAATTTGGCAATTTGTGCACGACGTCTAGAGCGCCTAGATCAACTCAAGCAACAGTTAGAAAGCGAGTTTTCGGTCAAAGTTACCACTCAGGTATTAGACGTGACAGACTATGATCAAGTATTCGCAGTATTCAAAGCTTTTCAACAACAGTGCGGTACTATCGATCGTATTATTGTCAATGCTGGAATTGGAGAAGGTCGCCGTATTGGTAAAGGACATTTTGAGATTAACCGAGCAACTGCTGAAACCAATTTTATTTCAGCATTGGCACAATGTGAGGCTGCTGTTGAGATTTTTCGTGCGCAAAATCATGGCCATTTAGTTATGATTTCCTCAATGAGTGCAATGCGTGGTTTACCAAAGCATCTGTCCACTTATGCTGCGAGTAAAGCTGCTGTTGCCCACTTGGCTGAAGGTATTCGCGCAGATCTATTGAATACACCGATTAAAGTTTCAACCATCTTCCCAGGTTATATTCGGACTGAACTTAATGAGGGCGCGAAAAAGCTGCCCTTTGAGATAGATGAAAAAACTGGAGCACGTTTACTGGTTAAAGCGATAGAAAAAGAGCCTGTTAAAGCTTATGTACCACAATGGCCATGGCAACCTTTGGGACTTGCAATGAAGATTTTACCGCTCAGTATTGTCAACAAATTAGGTTAGACATCAAATCAACAGTCCTTAAGGGCTGTTGATTTTATTTAAAGATTGAGTGAAGTGCCTAGCCTATGGTGCTTTCACTAATTACAAGTATAAAGTTAAAAATTTTCCATTGTATTTTAGTCTCAAGCTTTTTATTATTGCTCGCCCAAAGTCTACGTTACTTGGAATCGAGTTTTGAATAATTTTCTAACAGATCACCTCATTCATCGTGATGATGCATTTATGCTGATTCATAAACCTGCTGGTCTGTTGACTGTGCCTGGAAAAACCCCAGATTTACAAGATTGTTTGATCAATCGATTACTTGAACTAGAACCACGCACATTATTGATTCATCGTTTGGATCGAGATACGTCAGGTCTTTTGGTTTTTGCTTTAAATAAAGACGCGCAAAAAAATATTTCTCGTCAATTTCAAGAGCGTCAAACCGATAAGACTTATCAAGCATTAGTCGCAGGTCGACTAGAGGGTGAGGGGACTGTAGATATACCTGTGGTATATGATCCAACTCGCCCACCGTTACATCAGGTTGATCCCAATGAGAAAAAGCCTGCACTAACACATTGGAAAGTACAACAGCATGAACAGATCGATGGTCATGACGTGACACGAGTCATATTGACACCGATTACTGGTCGTTCACACCAACTGCGTGTGCATATGCAATATCTAGGGCATCCTATTGTTGGGGATACTTTATATGCAACAACTGAGCAACAACAACTCATGCCAAGATTGTGTTTACATGCACAACAATTGAGTTTTTATCATCCTATTACAGGACAAAGGCTTCAATACTTATGTGAAGTCCCATTTTAAGTTAAAAAAGTCTAAACACTCATCGAATATACTGACTATTGTATGTGCTTTATGTCAAAATACATCGTTGCAAGACACTTAGATTGCTCATTTTTGGCTGGATCAATAGATTTCGCAAGTTGGGTTGTTTGATTGTCCTTATTTAAAGAATTAAAGGTGGAAAAATTGCATCAATTTGCTATTGGTCAACGTTGGTTATCAGACACGGAAACAGAGCTCGGCTTGGGTGTACTTATTGATGTTGACGAGCGGTCGATCAGTATCTTATTTCCTAAAAGTGATGAGACACGAGTCTATGCGCGAAACACAGCGCCATTGTCACGTATTGTGTTCAATATCAATGATGAAGTACACGATCAAGAAGGTAATGCTTGGTTAGTCGAATCTCTAGACGATGTTAGAGGTGTGATTCGCTATAACGTTGTTCGCACCAATGAAAACGGTGAAAAAATCCAAAAAGCGTTAAATGAAACGCGTATTGGTGCACAGATTCAATTGTCAAAGCCTTTAGAGCGTATTTTGGCAAGCCAAATTGATTATAAAGAATGGTATGACTTACGTATTGAAGCGTTGCAAATGCAAGCCAATATGCAAAGCAGCCCTTTACGTGGTTTGATTGGTTCACGTGTTGGACTCATTCCACACCAACTATATATCGCACATGAAGTGGGTAAGCGGTTTGCGCCACGTGTCTTACTTGCCGATGAGGTGGGATTAGGTAAAACCATTGAAGCGGGTTTGATTATCCATCAACAGCTTAAAACAGGTCGTGCTGAACGTATTTTGGTATTAGTACCAGATTCATTACAGTATCAATGGATGATTGAAATGCGTCGTCGTTTCAATTTGAAGTTTTCTATCTTTGATTTGACCCGTACGGCTTCGATCAAAGAACATGATCCTGAGCTAAATCCTTTCTTAACTGAACAATGCATTATTGCTAGTGTCGATTTGATGATCGATCATGATGACTTACGTGAACAAGCTGTTGAAGCTGGATTCGATGTCCTCGTGGTAGATGAAGCACACCATTTGATGTGGAGTGAAGAAGAAGGCGCAAATGATCGTTATGATTTAGTTGAAGAATTAGCTGAAAGCATTCCGGGTGTACTGTTATTGACTGCAACCCCAGAACAACTTGGTGTTGAAAGTCATTTTGCACGTTTACGTTTACTTGACCCACAACGTTTTAGTAGCCTAGAAGTCTTCTTGGATGAAGAACAACAGTATCAACATACAGCCAAAATTGCTGAAGTGTTGATGTCTGATGCAGCATTACAAGACGAGCATTTAGCAACGATTGAGCAACTCTTAGGTCATGCGATTCAAGATGAGCCAGAACAACGTTATCGCGCTATTCATGAGCTACTCGATCGTCATGGTACTGGACGTATTTTATTCCGTAATACTCGTGAAGCGATTCAGGGTTTCCCTGGGCGTGATTGCCAGCCAGTTGCGTTAGTTGCACCAGAACAATGGTCAATGGACGGTAAATTACGTGAACAAATGTGGCCTGAGGAAGCACAACTTGACGGTACATGGATGGAATACGATCCACGTGTTACATGGTTGATGGAAGCTTTACGTAAGGATCTGAAACATAAAAAAGTATTGTTGATTGCACGTAGTGGTCCAGTGGTTGAAGCATTGGAAAATGCGCTGCGTCTACATGCGGGTATACGTACAGCGATGTTCCATGAGGGCATGAGCTTATTGGAGCGTGACCAAGCAGCGGCTTACTTTGCAGAAGATTCTTATGGTGCACAGATCTTACTTTGTTCTGAAATTGGTTCAGAAGGACGTAATTTCCAATTTGCTTCAGATCTAATTTTATTTGACTTACCTGCTAACCCTGATGTGCTTGAACAACGTATTGGTCGTTTAGACCGTATTGGTCAAGAAAATCGTATTCAGATTCATGTGCCTTATTTGATCGGTACTGCGCAGGAGCGTATGTTCCGTTGGTATAACGAAGCACTGAATATTTTTGGGAATATTTCACCTACAGCACAAACTCTACAAGAAAACTTTATTGTTGAACTTAAAGACTGCTTATTGGCAGATTTAGGTCAACAGTTTGAAGATTTGTTAGAAGCAGTAAGTGTTCAACGTGAAGCCTTAGAAACTGAGTTACAAGAAGGCCGAGATCGTTTGCTTGAGTACAACTCTTGTCGACCTGTCGTGGCTGACAAGATTGTGACAGCGCTCGAAGACTACGATGACAATAGTCATTTACCTATGTTTATGAAGCGTTTTATGGCTTCAACCAATATTGATTTTGATGAGCAAAGTAACGGTACGGTGATTATTAAACCGACCGATCAGATGCAAGTTCAAGGTTTGGATATTGATGAAGAAGGCATGACGGTTACTTTCTATCGTGATCAAGCTTTAATTCGTGAAGATGCACAGTATTTAACCTTGGAACATCCGTTTACTGAAAGTGTGGTTGAGATGATCCAAACTCAATCATTTGGTAGTACTAACGTTGCTTTGTTAAAAACCAATGCGTTGAAACCAGGAACGATCTTACTTGAAGTGTGGTTTAAGGTTGATGTCGTTGCTCCAAAGGCATTGAACTTACCTGAAAGCCTACCTAAGCAGTTGATTCGTGTATTGCTTAGCGAAAATGGCCAAGATCTTTCTTTGAAAATTGATCCTGAAATCATTAAACCTTATTTACATCATCTAGATGGCAATAGCGGTCGTCAAGTGGTGAAAGCGCGCCGTGAAGTGATTGAACAACGTTATGCACAATCACTTGAAATTGCTCGTGGTTCTTTACCAGAAATGAAGCAGCAAGCGAAAACGTTCTTTGCGAAGAAATGGCAATATGAGATTGATCGTTTAACTTATTTAAAACAGTTCAATCCAAGTATTCGTCAAGATGAGATTCAAGGTCTTGAGAAGTTGCAAAAAGAAGGTCTTGAGTTACTTGATGGTTTGGCAGTTACACCAGAAGCCATTCGTGTGATCGTGGTCGTTAAGCCTTAAGCTGCTTAACTCATCACGGATATAAAAATGCCTGACTTGTTATATACAATGTCAGGCATTTTTTGGGCTTTTACTGACGTCAATAACAAGTTTAGATCAGCTTCGCCTCTTTCAGTTCTAATTTGATATATGCATAAAACACAGGCGCTGCAATTAAACCGGTGAAGCCAAAGATAGATTCACAAATTAGCATTGCAAGCAGGACTTCCCATGATTTTGCATGAATTTTACCACCAATAATTTTGGCATTAATAAAGTATTCAAGCTTGTGAATAAAAATCAGGTAACCCAAAGACATCGCAGCAACTGCCATAGAAATGGTCAATCCTGAAAGGGTGATTAAGGTATTGGTAATCAAGTTACCGATAATAGGAATCAGACCAAAGATAAACGTTAAAATGGTCAAGGTCTTAGCAAAGGGTAGGTGGACATCAAAGATCGGTAAGAACGCGTGAACATACAGCATAAATAACAAGGTATTAATTGCTGAGATCTTAACTTGAGCAAAGACTACGTTCTTAAAAGATGTTGATAGGTTACGTATACGTTGGATTAGGGCATGCTTAAATACTGGTTGATCATGCGCGTGATGTAAGCGATTAAGAGAGACTAAAATACCGACCACCATACCAATAATCATGGTAGCAAAACTATGCATTAGCTCTGTACCTGTATGTTTTAGTGTGGTGATATTCTCTTTCATCAGATTGAAAAAAGTATCTTTAATTTCAGTTAAGGTATAAGGAATAAAACTTGGAATATACTGCACAATTTCTTGTTGTAGACCTTGTAATGCAATATCCATTTTTTGCCCAATAACTTCACGATTAGGACCTTGTAAATCATGAATCACAAAACTCATCAAGCTACTGATGGCTAAACCCAGAAAAGTCACCACCACTATACTTAAAATAATGCTAATACTCAGTCGCGCACGTTGCCCATCAATATATTTTTCTAAGTATGTACCTAAACTATCGATTATTTCATAGATCACAAAACCTGCAAAAAAGCAGGCCAGTAAATGCATGGGTATAAGTAAGATCAAAAATATAGCCATGAGGAGGTAACTGGCAAAGATACTGTATTGATCGATACGAGAAATAGACATTTTGATCCCAATGGGCTGAGGTTAAAGCGTGAGCAAAAAATTGTTATGGTGCCTACTATACATGTTTATGTACGAGATTCGCCATATGTGTTTGAAATCAAAAAAAGCCAATTTGTAAATTTACACATTGGCTTTTAAAGTGGTGCAAATAAATATCTTATTTTTACTGAATTTTCGATTGATCGATATGGCGAGCGCCTTCTAAGATCATACGAATCATAATCATGGTCTGCTCAGCAACTTCTTTACGTGTTTGTTTTGGCATATCAATCACTTTGGCACCCATATTGAAGACCAATTGTGTGATGGCCTTAGCCACAATATCAGGATGAGAAAGATGACTGTTATTGAGCTTTTCTAAGCGAATAAGGTCTTCATTGAGTTCTTGTTCAAAGTAGATGAGTTGTCGTTCAACAGCTTGTTTATATGATGTTGAGCCTGTATAGCCCTCACGGAGCAATAAGCTAAGATTACCTTCATCTTTATCTAGTTGTTGGATAAAGACTTCAACTGAACTTCGAATAATACTGTTTTGTTTACTCGCCTGAATACGTGCTTGCTGTAAAATACGACGTAATACGATACCTGAACGATCAATCAGTTCAATAGCAAGTTCATCAATATCACGAAAGTGACGATAAAAGCTATTTGGTGCAATACCTGCTTCGCGTGCCACTTCTCTTAAACTCAGTGAGGAGATACTTTTTTGTGGACCAATCAGATTGAGCGCAGCTTGGAATAACTCATCTTTGGTGATCGTCGCTTTACGCCCCACAGGACGAGTAACAGCCTTCTCTTGAAGCATTTCAGCATCAAGTTTCGTTACAGGAACAGTGAGTTGCGCGGATTTAGGGTTCATAAAAGAATGCAATTTAAACGACTTCGCTATTATAGCCATGGAAGTAGGGCTTGTGAAACGAATAGATACAAAACACTTGTATATACGAATATATATACAAGTGTATAGTAAACTAAATTTTGCTTCGGACCCTCGGTTATGCAAACCTCGATAAGTCAAATAAAATCTAAAATGCCAGTACTAAACAGTGTGTTAGATACGGATATGGCAAACTTTTGGTTGCAGCGTTTTAATGCAATCTGGTCTGTAGACCAAGCGCTAGGTCGTGTTGTGGCAATTGATCAAAGCGTTGCTTCAATGAGTAGTTTAAAAATTAAAGTCAATCGTCACTTTCAATTTGGTCAAGCTGGACAACACCATCCTGTTATTGTTGAGATCGCAGGATCTCGCTATGAGCGAAGCTACAGTTTGACCCAGATAGATGCGCAGCACGTATTACTCAGTGTCAAAAAAGTGACTGAAGGTATTGTCAGTAGCTATTTAAATGAAAAAATTGAAGTTGGTGATGTGCTTGAGTTTGGTCAGCCATACGGTGATATGTGCTTAACCAATCAGTGTAAAGAATTGCTTTTATTTGCAGCAGGTAGTGGTATTACACCGATGTACAGTCTGATTACCCAGTGGCTTATTGATGGGGCATCATATCCAGTACAGTTGTTTTATTGGGTAAAAAAACATGAAGACGCTGCGTTTAAGAGTTATCTAGAACAATTACAACAGCAGCATGCCAACTTTAAAGTTCATCTTTTTTATACCCAAGAACCGCAGGCTGATTCTCGTTTAAATGAATCACACCTACAAGGGTTAAGTTCACTTGAACAAAGTCATGTTTATGCTTGTGGCCCAGCTGCTTTTGTTGCTCAAGCAGAGCAATTACTTGCATCTGCTGAAGTATTTAAGAGCGAGGCATTTAGTTTAAATCTTGAACCTTCTGAAACAACAGGTACGGTTCAGGTGACTTTAAGCAAGTCTAATACGACTGTGACCATTCCCAAAGGGCAATCGATCTTAGTCGGTTTAGAACAACAAAATTTAAAACCCACACATGGGTGCCGCATGGGCATTTGTAATAAATGCGTATGTCAAAAAGTTCAAGGATCGAGTCGAAATTTGGTCAATGGAAGTACCAATCATGAACCACGTAATGCACTGAAAATTTGCGTGAATACTGCTGAAACTGACCTTGTAATCGATCTATAAGCGAGCCAATTTATGAATATGCCAGTGAAATTGCAATACTTTAAGAACCCGAAAAACCGTGAGTTAACCCAGTCTGAACTTGACCAATTGGCAGCAGAGTTAGATGCGATTCGCCAAGAGGTATTAGATGATATTGGTGAAAAAGATGCTAAATATATCAAACGTGTCTATGCATCGATTCGTTATAGCAGTATTTTAGGTCGTGCTTGCCTCTTTGCAGGTTGGTTCCCTCCTGCATGGTTGTTGGGTACAGGATTACTCGGTTTTGCCAAGATCATGGAAAACATGGAACTTGGACATAACGTAATGCACGGTCAATATGACTGGATGAATGATCCTCGTTTTAATGGCAGTGATTACGAATGGGATACCGTGGGGACTTCGGATAACTGGCGCCAGACGCATAATTTCAAACATCACACCTATACCAACATTAAGGGTATGGATGATGATATTGGCTATGGTTTACTTCGTTTATTTCCAGAACAACGCTGGAAACCTGGTTATCTCTTACAACCAATTTATAGTATTCCGTTTTGCTTGTTATTTCAGTGGGGCGTAGCGATACAAAACCTAGAAATTGGTAAGTTACTGATTGGTAAAAAAACTAAAAAACAACTTTATCAAGATTGGAAGCCAGTTCAGAAAAAAGCAGCAACGCAAATGTTTAGGGATTATGTGTTTTTTCCACTCATTGCAGGCCCTGCGGCAGCACCCGTATTTTTGGGCAATTTAGCGGCAAATGGTATTCGTAATGTTTGGACATTTAGTATCATTTTCTGTGGTCACTTTACCAAGGATGTTGAAGTCTTTCCAAAATCAGTGATGCAGGAAGAGAGTCGTGGTCATTGGTATATGCGTCAGATTCGCGGTTCTTCGAATTTAACAGGCTCTGAAGCATTCCATATTTTGACAGGTCACTTAAGCCACCAAATTGAGCATCATTTATTTCCTGATATTCCTGCACGTCGCTATCGTCAAATGGCACCGAAGGTCGAAGCAGTATGTAAGAAATTTGGTTTAAACTACAACAATGCCAGCTTGTTTAAACAATATGGACAAGTATTAGGTCGTATTGCGAAATACGCTTTTCCATTTAAAAAGTAAGAACGATTTTTCTTTATTGATAAAAAAACCAAGCATATTGAGCTTGGTTTTTTTCTATTTTAAAAATGAAGCTTATTTAAATTGGATACTACCATTCGCACTGACAGTGATTTTACTTTCACCTGCTTCAACATTTTGCTGTGCAATACTGTCAGATTCGCTAAATTTTCCAGCTGCTGCGCGCATCATCATTGGTTGAGGGTAGTTACTATTACGTGTATTGATATTGAGATTAACTAAGTTATATCCTGCTTTATTCCATGCTTGGCTTAAAGTTTGTGCACGTTGTTGGAAATTCTTAGAAGCTTCAACCATTAACTCGCTTTCAACTTTATTACGCTGTACATCTGAAACAGTAAAGTTAATTGATTCTGTTTGGAAGTTCTGTTGTAGCTCACTAATAAGTTGGCTGGTTGCTTTAAAATCGGTACTTTCTAGACGAATATTGGCACGAGAACGCCATTCTTTGAGTTTACGGTTGTCATTATCATAAATTGGATAGGTGTTTTGACTATCTGTTTTGATTTTAACTTGAGGATACTTTTTCGCAAGCTGAGTTGCTTGGTTCATGAGTTGATTAATTTCATTCGCTAATACAGCAGGTTGTTTATTACTTTTCTCTATAAATAATACTGCGAGCATTTCGTCATTGACCACGTCACGTGTCGCTTCGGCTTGAACCGAAACAATATTGTAGTTGATGTCATTGGTGCTGTTGGCATGACTGATACTACTGAATGTACCAGCAACAAGTAAACTAGATAAGATGAGCTGACGCATACAATTCCCCAAGAAATGAGTGAGTGGTTTGATGGATTTAATGTTAATTACATGGTTTAACGGATATTAAGCGCTGAAAAATGATATGCTGTGAAAGTATTGTGGTAAGTTTGTAGACAAATGATATAAATTTGAAAACTTCCCTCAATATTTAATAAGTATATCAACTGCTTATCTTATACATTTGTGATGTAGGCAGAGTAAAGAAAAAACTTATTGAGTTACGAAAGTTACTGTGTTTTTCTTTGCCTTGTCACATAGTATGATGATAATTCAAAATTAACTGAAGTTAGTGTTTTTTCCAATCGTCTAATGCGTGATATCAACAGTCTAGCTGTTTCTTTTTTGGGAAAAAGCTGTATTATCGCGCTCCTAGTTTGGATTATCTAAAAACATCACTAAACTAGTTAAAAAAGCACCGAGTCAAAGGACCACAAGTCACCCGACTTATTTCTATCAACCCATATCAGAGATGGTAATTCGATATGAGCGTTACTTCTGTAAATCCTGCCACCAATAACACTAACGAATATTATTTGACTCGCCAAAGTCAAATGGAATCAAATGTTCGTAGTTATCCACGTAAATTACCGTTAGCGATAGCGAAAGCACATGGTTGCTGGGTTACCGATGTTGAGGGTACAACGTACCTCGATTGTTTAGCTGGGGCGGGAACATTGGCATTAGGCCATAATCATCCCGCGGTCATTCAAAGTATTCAAGACACAATCGCAAGCGGTTTGCCTTTGCATACTCTGGATTTAACAACACCTTTGAAAGATGCCTTTACTGAGGCGTTATTATCTTATTTACCGGGCGGTCAAGCAGAATACTGCTTACAGTTCTGTGGTCCATCTGGCGCTGATGCGACAGAGGCTGCAATTAAACTTGCTAAAACCTATACAGGTCGTGGTACCGTAATCAGTTTCTCTGGTGGTTATCACGGCATGACGCATGGCTCTTTAGCAATGACAGGTAATTTGAGTGCTAAAAATGCTGTCAATAACCTGATGCCAGGTGTGCAATTTATGCCTTATCCTCACGAATACCGTTGCCCATTGGGCCTTGGTGGTGAAGCAGGTGTTGATGCATTAACTTATTATTTCGAACAATTTATTGAAGACGTTGAAAGCGGTGTAACCAAACCTGCTGCCGTGATTCTTGAAGCTATTCAAGGTGAAGGTGGTGTAGTTACTGCACCGACGAAGTGGTTGAAAAAAATTCGTGAAGTGACTGAAAAACATAATATTATGTTGATCTTGGACGAAGTCCAAGCAGGCTTTGCACGTTCAGGCAAAATGTTTGCTTTTGAACACGCAGGAATTGAACCTGATGTTGTGGTGATGTCTAAAGCAGTAGGGGGGAGTTTACCACTTGCTGTTCTAGGTATTAAACGTAAATTTGATGCATGGCAACCTGCTGGCCACACGGGAACTTTCCGTGGTAACCAATTGGCTATGGGAACTGGACTTGCGACTTTGCAAACCATCAAAGCCGAAGGTTTAGCGCAAAATGCTCAGGAACGTGGTGATTTTCTACAAGCGGAGTTGAAGAAACTTGCAGTTGAATTCCCATGTATTGGTCATGTTCGTGGTCGAGGTTTGATGATCGGCGTTGAAATCGTTGATGAGCGTCAAGCTGCAAACCATATTGGCGCTTATCCTGCTGATTCTCAACTTGCTGCTGCAATTCAAACAGCTTGTTTTGATAACAAACTACTCTTAGAAAAAGGTGGTCGTAACGGTACTGTAATTCGTTTACTTTGCCCATTGATTATCAATCAAGAAGAGTGTGTTGAAGTAATTGCTCGTTTTAAACAAGCATTAGCACAAGCACTTGTTGCAGTTCGAGGCGCGTAATATGGTGGATTTTGCTCAACATCGTCAGGCTTTATTATGCAACGATGCTCAATCTATTGCAGATTATGAGCAAGCGATGACTGCAGCGGTTAAATCCGTTGCAGACTGGTTGCAAAATGACAAAATGTATACTGGCGGTAGTATTAAGCAATTACGTGAAGTTATTGCATTTCAACCGAGTAAACAGGGGATCGGGATTCAACAGTCGCTTGAGCGTATGGTTGAACTCTTTCTCAATAAAAGCCTAAAAGTACATCATCCTCATTCTTTAGCGCATTTGCACTGCCCAACAATGGTTGCCAGTCAAATTGCTGAGGTTTTGATTAATGCTACGAACCAATCTATGGACTCTTGGGATCAAAGCCCAGCGGGTTCATTGATGGAAGTACAATTGATTGACTGGCTTCGTCAAAAAGTTGGCTATGGTTCGGGACAAGCTGGAGTATTCACTTCTGGTGGTACACAGTCTAACTTGATGGGTGTCTTGTTGGCACGTGACGCTTGTATCGCTAAGCATTGGCAAGATGAAGATGGTCAAGCTTGGTCAGCACAGCGTTTAGGTATTCCTGCTGAAGCTTTGCAAAAAGTTAAAGTGATTTGTTCTGAAAATGCACATTTTTCAGTACAAAAGAATATGGCCATGATGGGGATGGGTTTCCAATCTGTTGTGACTGTACCCACAAATGAATTTGCACAAATGGATGTGGACGCCTTGGAAAAAACCATGGCGCATCTACAGGCTGAAGGCAAAATCGTGGCATGTGTCGTCGCAACAGCGGGTACGACCGATGCTGGTGCAATCGATCCATTACAGCGTATTCGTAAAATCACGGATCAGTATGGTGCTTGGATGCATATTGATGCTGCTTGGGGCGGTGCGTTGATTTTATCAAACAATTACCGTTCGATGCTGGCTGGACTTGAGTTGTCTGACTCTGTCACTTTAGATTTCCATAAACACTATTTCCAAAGCATTTCTTGTGGTGCATTCTTGTTAAAAGATGAAGCAAATTACCGCTTTATGCACTATGAGGCGGAGTATTTAAACTCTGCTTATGATGAAGAACATGGTGTACCAAACTTGGTCTCTAAGTCTTTACAAACAACGCGTCGTTTTGATGCATTGAAATTGTGGATGACAGTGGAAGCCCTCGGTGAAGAGCTTTATGGTTCAATGATTGACCATGGTGTAGATTTAACACGTGATGTTGCAGATTACATCAAGGCGAGCAATGGTTTAGAGTTGTTGGTTGAACCTCAATTTGCCTCAGTACTGTTCCGTGTTGTGCCTGAAGGTTATCCTGTTGAGTTACTCGATACACTGAACCAAAACGTTGCAGATGAGTTATTTGCGCGTGGTGAAGCCAATATTGGTGTAACTAAGGTTGGACAAGTGCAGTCATTGAAAATGACGACCTTAAGTCCAGTTGCAACATTAGATAACGTGAAAGCTTTGCTTGATTTAGTTCTTACAGAAGCTGAACGTATTAAAGGTCCAATTGAACAAGGTAACTATACGCCTGCAATTGCTTGATAAATGTATGTTCCGTACTGAAGTAAACTAAAAGTTTATTTCATTGAAAACTGGGCTAAAGATTTAGCCCAGTTTTTTTATTGCTTAAATAATTTATCCAATGGAGCGTAAAACCTTACCGTTCAGGGTGAGGATATAAGCGACTGGCGCAAGCCATACGATATATTTTGTCGCTCAGTGTAGCATATACCATAAGTCATAAGGCTTTTAGCCTATTAAACTGCTATAGTTTAGACATGAAAACACTCAAGTTACGTATTAAAGACAAACATTGCAAGATGCTAGATCAACTCGCATCAGAGGTTAATTTTGTCTGGAACTATGTGAATGATTTGTGCTTCAAACATCTTAAACGTACAGGGCATTTTTTTAGCGCCTACGATGTTAATGAATATACTTCGGGTACATCAAAATTCTGTAATTTGCATAGCCAAACTATTCAAGCAATTACAGAAGAATTGGTTACACGTAGAAAGCAATTTAAAAAAGCCAAACTTAAATGGCGTGTGAGTAACAAGAAATCGGCTAGACGTTCACTTGGTTGGATACCATTTAAAAAAGTTGCTGTGAAATATGCCGATGGCTATGTTCAATATGGCAAGTGTCAATTCAAAGTATGGGATAGCTATGGGCTATCAAAATATACTGTAAAGACTGGCTCATTCGTTGAGGATAGCCGTGGTCGTTGGTATGTTTGCCTTGTTGTGGACTCGCCAGAGCAAGAACAGTCCAAGGCAAAGCAATCTATAGGTATTGATCTCGGCTTAAAAGATGTGGCGACTTGTTCCGATGGTACGGTCATTTCTAATCCTAAATTCTATCGAAAATATGAACAGCAACTAGGAATTGCTCAACGAGCAAGGAATAAAAAGCGTGTACGTGCATTACACGCCAAGATTGCAAACTGTCGAAAAGATTACTTGCATAAAGCAAGCACGATGCTTGTTAAGAATAATGCACTGATTGTCGTTGGTAATTTAAGTGCTGCCCAACTGGTAAAAACAAAAATGGCCAAGTCTGTTTTGGATACTGGTTTTTCGGCACTCAAAACAATGCTCAAGTATAAATGCGAGAACGCAGGAGTATTGTTTGAAGAAGTCAATGAATCCTATACCACCCAAACTTGTTCGTACTGTAAGATCATATCAAGCAGTAGTCCGAAAGGTAGATTAGGTCTTGGAATAAGAGCATGGCAGTGCATCTTGCGCAGCAGTGCTGCTCAGGTACATTCCATGATCGGGATATAAATTCCGCACTAAACATACTTGCGCTCGGACATGAGCGTCTCGTAGGAGGAATCACCCCCGTTTAGGGGGGGGTGAGGATGTCAACGTTCATAGCGCGATATTGATTTTAACTTCTTAAATTCAATATCTTGAAATACATAATGTTAAATGATTGTTGTGTGATGGTGATGGTTTTTGAGCTTAGCCACAAAGTAGTTCTGTTCTTTAATCTTTTTAAGCACAATATAAGACTTTACATGGCCTATAAAATGATAAGAAAGCAGTTGTTCGGTCACAAACTGCGAGAGTTGTTCAAGATTTTCTGCCACAACTTTTAAAATAAAGTCTGCATCACCGCTAATTGAAAAAGCATCTTGAATATGATCTTCAGTTTCAATGAGATCTTGAAACGCTTGCTGTGACTTGGCTTCATGTGTGCGTAAATTAATATGGATCATGGCAGTCACCTCCAAACCAAGGGCTTGTTGGTGAATGCGTGCAGCATATCCTAAGATCACACCTTTTTGTTCTAACACCTGTCGTCTTCTCGAACACTGTGAGGCAGATAGACCAATTAAATCTCCAACTTCTTGATTGGTCAGTCGTCCATTCTTTTGTAATGCCTGAATGATTTGCCAGTCGAACTTATCCATTGCATCAAATCCTTTTATGATACACAAATCTTGTAATTTTATTGAAATGCGTTTCCATTATGCACGAAATTGAGTTCGCAGATGAAATATTATTTTTCTATACACACTAAATGGCTTTAAAGGAAATAGAGCGATGTTTATAGAAATTGGTGATTTTTTAAATCTTCGTTTAAAACAAATGGGTATTCAACATCTCTTTGGGGTCCCAGGTGATTTTAATCTTTCTTATTTAGAACAAGTTGAAGCTGATCCACAGCTTGAATTTATTGGTAATTGTAATGAGCTCAATGCTGCCTATGCAGCAGATGGTTATGCGCGTATCAATGGTTTTTCTGCACTAGCAACCACTTATGGTGTTGGTGATTTGAGTGCAATCAATGGCATAGCTGGTGCTTATGCAGAAAATGTTGCTTTAGTTCATATTTCAGGTATTCCTCCACTGCATGCAGTGCAAAAAGGAACTCTACTTCATCATACCTTGGTGGATGGTAACTATGACAACATCATGAATTGCATGAAAGAGTTTACTGTTGCACAAACACGTTTAACCCCTGCAAATGCCGCATTTGAAATTGATCGTGTACTGCGTCAATGCTTCCTTGATCGTCGTCCTGTACATATTCAACTCGCATCTGACATCACACACATCAAAATTGAAGTTTCAGATCGTCCACTTGACTTAAGTTACCCAACAGTTGAACCTGAGCTGTTGCAAGAAGCTGTGTCTAAATTATGTGACGTTATAAGTCGTGCACAGAGCCCAGCCTTGTTGGTTGATCAAGAGGCATCTGTATTTGGTGTAACGTCTTTGCTTGAGGACTTATCACAAAAGTGTTCTATGGCTTATGCCAACATGTCAACTGCGAAAAATGTGATGGATGAAGGTGCGCCACTTTATCTGGGCACCTATGCAGGTGGAGCAAGCCAAGCGCATGTACTTAGTCGAATTGAACAATCGGATTGTTTAATCGGAGTGGGGGTTCGTTTTAGTGATGTCGGAACAGCAGTATTTAGCCATCAAATTAAACCACAGCACTATATTGAAATTAGACCTTATTCATTGAATATTTTTGGACAAGACTTCCCAGGGATTGAGATTGGTCAATTGTTGCTTGAACTCAACAAAAAAATAACACCTCGTAAGCTTTCAACTCCTATTCTACAAAATCAACCTAAAACAGTTGAAGTCCTAGCGCAGCAAAAACTGAGTCAGGAGATTCTTTGGCGTCATATACAAGGTTTCTTTAAGGACGATGATGTCATTATTGGTGAGGTCGGTACTTCTAACTCAGCACTTTCTGGTTTGAAGTTACCTGCAACAGCGCAATATATTGCACAACCTCTATGGGGTTCGATTGGTTATACCTTACCTGCGTTATTGGGAAGTTTGTTGGCAGCACCAGATCGTCGTCAGATTCTCTTTATTGGTGATGGTTCATTTCAGCTGACTGTACAAGAGCTTTCTACCATTATCCGTCATGAGCTTAAACCAATTATTTTCCTACTTAACAATGGCGGCTATACCATCGAACGATTGATCATGGGAGAGAATGCAGTCTATAACGATATTCAGAATTGGAAATATACTGAAATTGCCAATGTCTTTAATGGCAATAAAAACTACAACAGTCATATTGTTGAAACAGCAGAGCACTTGCAACAGGTGTTGGCAAGTCTGGATCAAAACGATGGTATGTGTTTTATCGAGTTAAAACTTCCAGCGATGGATGCACCAAGCAGTTTGAAAAAATTTGCCTCAGTGATTGCGCGTTTTGATTATGGCGATCGTGGCTTTAGCATTTTAAAACAACGAGCCAAAGCGGTGTTATGTGAAAAAGCCCTGAGCAACTAGCAAGAATAACAAAGATCTGGATTTTGATTGATAAATTGATCAGCGTACAAATGACAATTTAAAATTTATTTTGATCTTCGAATCGGATACAAAAAAAGTGTACAGGAAATGACACATGTTGGAGATTAAAAAATGGATATAAATACACATGAGCTAAAACAAGGATTATCCAATCGGCATATACAGTTGATTGCATTAGGTGGTGCGATCGGGACGGGTTTATTTCTAGGTCTTTCACATACCATTAAGTTGGCAGGGCCTTCTGTATTATTGGGTTATGCAATCGCCGGTTTCATTGCTTTTTTAATTATGCGCCATTTAGGTGAAATGGTGGTTGAAGAACCTGTGAGCGGTTCTTTTAGTTATTTTGCCAATAAATACTGGGGCAAAATGGCAGGCTTTATGTCAGGTTGGAACTATTGGGTGCTTTATGTTTTGGTCAGTATGGCAGAGCTCAGTGCTATTGGAACTTTTGTACAATTTTGGTGGCCAGAGATTCCAACTTGGATCACCGTATTATTTTTCTTTATTGTGATTAATGGCATCAATTTGATCAATGTCAGATTTTTTGGAGAATCTGAGTTCATATTTTCCTGCATTAAAATTGTGGCAATTTTAAGTATGATTGGTTTTGGTGCTTACTTGCTTCTTACAGGTTCCGCAGGACCGCAAGCGGGTATTGCAAATTTATGGCAACACGGTGGCTTTTTCCCAAATGGTATGCATGGCTTTATTATGGCGCTGGCTGTCATTATGTTTGCTTTTGGTGGACTAGAGCTGATCGGCATAACAGCAGCAGAAACGAAAAAACCAGAAACTACGATTCCCAAAGCAGTGAATCAAATTGTGTATCGGATTTTGATTTTTTATATTGGTGCGATTGGGATTTTACTTTGTCTTTACCCATGGAACATGGTTGCAGAGGGGGGAAGTCCTTTTGTTCTGATTTTCCAGTCACTTGATAACAATGGTGTTGCCAATGTACTGAACTTTGTTGTATTGATTGCTGCGATTTCAGTTTATAACAGCTGTATTTATTGCAACAGTCGAATGTTACATGGGCTGGCTGAACAGGGCAATGCGCCCGCCGTATTGAAAAAAATTAATGCTCGTGGGATCCCTGTAGCTGCTGCGGTCGTTTCAGCTTCGATCTCAGGGCTTTGTGTGGTGGTCAATTACTTTATGCCAGAAGAAGCCTTTGGGTTTTTTATGATGTTGGTGATTACCGCATTAGTGATTAACTGGCTGATGATTTCGATTACGCATTTGAAGTTTACTAAAGCAATGCGTTTGAAAATGCAGAAAACCAAATTTAAAAGTATTTTGAGTCCGTGGAGTAACTATTTAACGATTAGCTTTGTTTGTTTTATCTTAATCATCATGGCAATGACCCCTGATATGCGCGTAGCTGTCATGCTTGGGCCAGTGTGGTTGGGTATTTTAGCCGTGATCTATCTTTTAAAATATCGTAAAAAAGTTTTGGTTTTATCTGATGTGAAGTCTCATCTTTAAATAAGAGCATCTCACGATGTTTAATTAAACTTTATTTAGCTATTCACTCAGCTTTCGGGCTGAGTTTTTTGTTGTCAATAAAATGTAATATATAGGATGGATTTGTATAAAAATAACTTTTTAGTCTGTTAAATTATTGTACTCATAATTTGTAGATCATATTTAATGTGTTTGACGGTACACAGATTTTTTCAATCTAGTGTCTAAAATGAATTTTTAACAATTATGCATTACTATGAAATGTTAAAAATATATTGATTTTAAGATTTTGAAATACAACAATTAAATAATAATTTTTCTCTAAATTTTGGATATGAAAAGTTATATATACAAAAAATTAAATGTAAGCTTTGTACAAATCATTAAAGCGTCATGTAACTGTCACCTAATTGTCATAATTTAAAATCAAAATGCAGTTAATTCAAGTACACCGCTGCATAGTTAAATCGGTGCTACGACAAGATGAGCAGCTAACCTATTTATTAAGAGAGAAAAAATGCGCTTAAATCATATCGCACTTGCTATTGCTGTTACTGGTGCAACTTTAGCTACAGCAGCTAATGCAGCTCGTGAAACGATTCAAATTGCAGGTTCTTCAACTGTACTTCCATATGCCAGTATTGTTGCTGAGGAATTTGGCAATACTTTCCCACAATTTAAAGCGCCTGTAGTAGGTTCTGGCGGTAGTTCTGCTGGTCTTAAGCAGTTCTGTGCTGGTGTGGGTGACAATACAATTGATATTGCTAACGCATCTCGTAAAATTAAAGATACTGAAATCGCTGCATGTAAAAAAGCAGGCGTAAACACAATTTTAGAAGTTAAAGCAGGTTACGATGGTATCGTATTTGCTTCTAATGCAAGTAAAGCAGCTTACAAACTTCGTCCACAACACGTGTTTGCAGCAATGGCAGCTGAATTGCCATCAAATGGTAAATTAGTTCCAAACCCATATACACGTTGGAATCAAATCGACAGTTCACTACCGAATGAACCAATCACTTTAGTTGTACCTGCTTCTAACCACGGTACACGTGAAGTATTCCAAGAAAAAATGATTGAATCTGGTTGTGAATCTTATGCCTACTTCAAGGCACTTGATAAAGATGCTCAAAAGAAAGCATGTTCTAACTTCCGTAAAGACGGTCGTGTCATTGAAATTGCTGGCGACTACACTGAAACATTGGCACGCTTAAAAACTTCTCCAAGTGCAGTGGGTGTATTTGGTCTAGGTTTCTATGAGCAAAACCGTGACAAACTACGCGTAGCAGCAGTAAATAACGTGATTCCTTCAGAACAAACAATCTTAAACGGTTCTTATCCTGTTTCACGTCCTTTATACTTCTATGTTAAAGGTGAGCACTTGAAATCAATCAAAGGCTTACAAGAATATACTGAATTCTTCCTCAGCAAAAAAGTTTCAGGAAAAGGTTCTAAGTTAGACAGAGCAGGTTTAATCTCTATGTCTGACGCAGAGCGTGCTAAGGTGCTTGCTGCATTTAAAGCAGGTCAAGGCGTTAAGTAATTCAAAACATATAGGGCTGATGATTGGGAACGATCATCAGCCTTTTGTGCTAAGTCAGGTTTTTTCAGCAAAAGAAAGAACACTGTGGAGAATACATGAATCTGCTACTTATTGGTGTGTTATTAGCTCTTGTGGCAATTGCATATCAAATTGGACTCAGAAAGAGCCGAAACATTGCTGGTAAAGAGAGTAATTCGGCAACACTGCATTCACGTCCAGGATATTATGGTGCTTTGGTCGCGCTTTGGTGTGGTATTCCAGCCTTCTTAATTTTGATTGTTTGGAATATTGTAGAGCCAAATATTTTAAAACACTTGGTTCTGAATCACGTGCCTGCATCAATAGTGAATGCAACAGATCCAGCTGGCATTCAAGTGATGGTGGAGCGAATCAAAGCGATTGCTTCAGGTTTTGGCGTGAGCGATCAAGCAGCAGCCTATGAAATTGCCGCTGCAGCAGAACTCAAAAAATTCCAGTCTGTAGGTGCTTTTGCGAAAATCGCAGTTGTGGTGTGTAGTGCGTTACTGGGTTTACTTTGGGCAAGAAAGAAAATTGCTCAGCAGTATCGTGCACGTAATCATGTTGAACGTATTATTAATATCTCCTTAGCACTGTGTTCTGGTGTTGCAATTTTAACGACTGTGGGCATTGTCATGTCCATGTTCAGTGAAGCTTTACGTTTCTTTCACTTCGTCAGCCCATTAGAGTTCTTCTTGGGTACACAGTGGAACCCTGGCTTTAGTACTTCAGGAAGTGCTGAGGGTAGTTATGGTTTATTACCATTACTTTGGGGGACGTTAATGGTTAGTATCATTGCCTTACTGGTTGCTGTACCTGTAGGTTTGATGATCGCAATTTATTTAGCAGAGTATGCGTCTCCACGTTTACGTGCATGGGCAAAACCAGCCATTGAAATTTTGGCAGGTATTCCAACCATCGTATATGGTGTATTTGCCCTCATGTTTATTGGGCCTGTATTTAAAGCAGCAGGCGATCTAGTTGGCATTAATATCAATGCAACCAGTGCACTGACAGCAGGCTTTGTGATGGGAATTATGATTATTCCTTTTGTATCCTCACTTTCAGATGACATCATTACTCAAGTACCTCGTTCGCTACGGGATGGTTCTTTAGGACTTGGTGCAACCAAATCAGAAACAATTCGCCGTGTGGTGATGCCAGCTGCATTACCAGGGGTAATCGGTGCATTCTTGTTAGCAGCTTCGCGAGCTATTGGTGAAACCATGATCGTGGTATTGGCAGCAGGTAATAGTCCATTGCTACATATCAATCCACTTGAAGCAGTGTCGACAGTTACAGTAACGATCGTCAATCAATTGACGGGTGATACAGACTTTGCAAGTCCGCAAGCATTAGTGGCATTTGCTTTAGGTTTAACACTGTTTGTCATTACCTTGGGCCTTAATATTGTTGCGCTTTATATCGTGCGTAAATACCGTGAGCAATACGAATGAGTACATCAAATACATCTCCTGCGGATCAAAATGTATTTGATCCTCGCGTTGCTGCCGAGTTACGCGAAAAACGTAAAGCAAAAATTGAAAAATCGTTGGCCAAACGTCATCGTAAAGAAAAGACCTTCCGTATCTTTGGTTTCTCAGCAGTGGTGCTTGGTCTAGCATTTGTCGCTATATTATTTAGTAGTATTTTATACAAAGGCTTACCAGCATTTTGGCAAGCCAGTATGACGGTTCCAGTTTATTTTGATCCAAAAATTATTGATGCAGGTGCAGCACCTGTACAAAATAAAAATGAAACTCCAGCACAGTTTAATGAGCGTTATATCGCTTGGCAGACCGAAATGGGTATGGTTGATTGGGATGCAATCATTGTGAATGCAATGATTGCCAAAGATCCTGCATTAACCAAAGATCGCGATGAACTGAACACGATTTATACCAGCTCTGAAGCCTACCGTGTTCGAGACATGGTATTTAAAGATCCTGCATTAATTGGTAAAACAGTAGATATTAAGTTACTGGCTGATGCGAATATTGATGTATGGTTAGCTGGCAATATCGATAGAAGTTTGCCTGATGAACAACAGCAATTGAGTCCAGAAGTACGTAAAGTCGCAGATCAGATGTATGCTGATGGTGTACTGGAACGTACTTTTAATACACAGCTATTTACCAATCCAGACTCACGCAGTTCACCTGCAACTGCAGGTTTAGCGGGTGCATTCATGGGCTCATTGTTCATGATGTTGATCGTGATATTTATCTCTATCCCGATTGGTGTTGCGAGTGCGGTTTACCTTGAAGAGTTTGCGAAGAAAAATTGGCTGACAGATGTTATCGAAGTAAACATTAACAACTTAGCTGCTGTACCTTCGATTGTGTTTGGTTTGCTGGGCGCTGCAATCTTTATTGGTTGGATGCACTTGCCAATTTCAGCACCATTGGTAGGTGGTTTGGTCTTAAGCTTAATGACTTTACCGACAGTGATTATTACAACTCGCGCATCTTTAAAAGCTGTACCTCCTTCAATACGCCAAGCAGCATTAGGTTTAGGTGCTTCACGAGTACAAACCATTTTCCATCATGTTCTACCATTGGCTTTACCAGGTATTTTAACAGGTGCGATTATTGGTGTTGCACAAGCGCTCGGTGAAACTGCACCTTTACTGTTAATTGGCATGAGCGCATTCGTTGCGAATGTACCTGTCTCACCAGTAGATCAAGCGACAGCATTGCCAGTTCAGGTTTTCTTATGGCAAGGCAATGAACTACGTAACTTCTTTGAAGGTCGTACCGCAGCAGCTATTATTGTATTGTTAGGTTTAATGATTGTTTTAAACAGCTTTGCAATTTGGCTACGTAAAAAGTTTGAAGTGCGTTGGTAATAAGGGCACAAGCATATGAGTACTACAGAAATTAAGAATTCCTTAGAACAGGATAAAACCGTGAATCAGAAACAAACAACTTCAACAGAGTTTGAACAAAAACAGCAGAGCACTTCTTTTGTGTCGCAGTTTGAATCAAGCAAACCAACTAAAAAAGAAAAAAGCTCTACTGTAAAAATTAGTGCTGAAGATGTACATGTTTATTATGGTGAATCTGAAGCTATTAAAGGTATTGACTTAAAAGTTTATGAAAATGAAGTAATTGCTTTTATTGGTCCATCAGGTTGTGGTAAGTCGACTTTCCTACGTACCTTAAACCGTATGAATGACACGATTGATATTTGTCGTGTAACAGGTAAGGTCACGTTGGATAATCAAGATATTTATGATCCTAATTTGGATGTGGTGTTACTACGTGCTCAAGTTGGGATGGTCTTCCAAAAACCCAACCCTTTTCCAAAGTCGATTTTTGAGAACGTGGCTTATGGCCCAAAATTACATGGTTTAGCACGCGATAAATATGACCTTGAAGAAATTGTTGAAAACAGTTTACGTAAAGCAGGTTTATGGGAAGAAGTTAAAGATCGCCTAAATCAACCTGGTACAGGTTTATCTGGTGGTCAGCAACAACGTCTATGTATTGCACGTACCATTGCGGTCAGCCCTGAAGTGATCTTGATGGATGAGCCTTGTTCTGCGCTCGATCCTATTGCGACAGCAAAAGTTGAAGAACTGATTTCAGAATTATCTACGCAATATACTATTGCGATTGTTACTCACTCGATGCAACAGGCTGCACGTGTTTCTGACCGTACTGCTTATTTCCATTTGGGTGATTTGATCGAAGTAAACTCAACTGAAAAAGTATTTACTCAACCAGATCATCAATTAACTGAAGCCTATATTACAGGCCGTTTTGGTTAATGATGCGTTCATCGGAAAAAGAGCCTTTTGAGGCTCTTTTTTTATGCACTTTATGTAATTTAATGAAATCACTGTTGAAATTCTTTGGGATTAACCTAATCTAAGAACAATAACGATACGCATACGAGTAAATACAATATATGTTATTTCATCTACCTAAACTTCCAGCTGAAGTTCGTATCAGCCATTTGAATGCGCGTGTCAATGAACAGCGTAAAAAAGTGGCTCAAGCGACAGCAACAAAATTTGAAATGTTGCAACTTGCTCAGCAAATGTCTAAAGAAACACGCTTACGTAAAAAGAACAATCAAAAAGTTTTTGTAATTGATTTCAAAGGAGACATGCAGGCTTCTGCGGTTGAAAATTTACGTGAAGAAGTAACTTTAGTTCTGGCTACTGCTAAAGCGGGGCGTGATCGTGTTGTACTTCGTTTAGAAAGTCCAGGTGGCATGGTACATGGTTATGGTCTAGCTGCTGCACAGCTCGTTCGTTTGCGAGATGCAGGTTTTCATCTGACCATTTGTGTTGATAAAGTCGCCGCTAGTGGTGGTTATATGATGGCGTGTATTGCGAGTGAAATATACGCTGCACCATTCGCAGTTTTAGGTTCGATTGGTGTTGTTGCACAAGTACCGAATTTCAACCGTTTACTCAAAGAACATCATGTTGATTTTGAACTTTACACAGCAGGTCAGTATAAACGTACAGTGACCATGTTTGGTGAAAATACAGCTGAAGGCAAAGAGAAGTTTGAAGAGGAATTGCAGCAAACTCATGTTTTATTTAAACACTTTGTCGAAAAATATCGTCCACAGCTTAATGTTGAGAAAGTTGCTACAGGTGAGCACTGGTATGGCGAAGATAGCCTGAAATTAAACTTGGTAGATAAATTACAAACCTCTGATGAATACTTACTGGGGCTATTGCCTCAACACGATGTGTATTTGATTCAAACACGACGTAAACCAAGCTTAGGTGAGAAGCTTGGACTGCAAGCAGCGCAAGTGGTTGATCAAATTATCCCGACTGTGGTTGATAAAATGTTTGAACAACTGGCGAAAGCCAATCAGTCTTTAACTCAACTTCGCGATCCTAAGTTATAAGTTTAGCTGTGTTGATTTCAATGCTAAAAGCGCATCAATGAGATGCGCTTTTTTCTATTTAACTTTTTGTCTAAAGGTGTATATAGCGCTCGCAATTAATGCACCAACAGTTGCAACAAGCATATCTTGATGTGCATCCCAAATATCACCTTGTTGACCGTTATATTTTTCAGCCTCTTCAGGTGAAAGACTAAGAGCTAACCACCATTCGATCCATTCATAAAACAAACTGGATGCCATGACGAATTGCACCACTAAAAACAAACGCTTATTGGCTGTGGTTTCAGGGAAAAGTAATTGAAAAATGCGTAGAAAAAAAGGAAAGAGCAGGAGACCATAGCAAAAATGTACTAATCGATCATACATATTGCGGCTCCAACCCATATAGCTATTGAGCTCGAAGCCAAAATACTGCTTAAACCATTCATCATAGGGTACATAGGAATAAAGATAATGCGCCGCAATGACATGGATCAATAAAAACAGCAAATAACTGCAAAAACTTAAAAAGCTTAAGCCATATTTTTTTTGTACAAAGACCAAGGCAATCAGCATAAGTGCAGTGCCGACTTGGTGAAGAAGATAAGATTCAAATTCAAGAGGTTGAATACTGGCAATCACAATTGCTATGCCTAAAAGCAGAAAAGCCAGATAATGCTTTAAGTTAAATTGAAAAAATATCATGTGTTATAACGAATTATTTATTGAATTATATTGTAGCTGATTTTTATTAAATCGATTTCATAAAAATAAAAAGCAAAACAAAAAGAAATCCATGTTTAAGTATAAGTGCATATAACCCACTGATTTAATTGATGAGTACTCCAAAAAAGAATGCTTTATTGGGTAGGGTGATCTAATCAAACCTATGGTGGTCGAGACAATAGTTGCTTTTGGAGTATTGCTAACTTAATTTTTTTATATCACCCAACTAAATGAACTGGTTGATCAAACAGTACATATTAAAAAGCGATCAACAGAATTTAGCTATTGATCGCTGATTTACTTTAAATCTATTTTAACAATTTAAAGCTTAGATTTTTGCAATGAGTGCTTTGATTTGCAGCGCTTGTTCTTCAGCATTCCCTGTATAGGTTGCTGGTGTCATTGTTGCTAAACGTGCACGGTCCGCATCTGGAACGCCTTGAAGTTCAGAACCATTGACAAAATCAACCATCATATCGCGAGTCATTGCTTGACCACGAGTTAATGCTTTTAATTTTTCATATGGTTTTTCAATGTTATAACGACGCATAACAGTTTGAATTGGCTCAGCAAGTACTTCTTGAGCTTGGTTTAAGTCTTCAAGTAAGTTATTTGCATTTAGTTCAAGTTTACCAATGCCTTTTAAGCAAGCATCAAAAGCAATTAAGCTTTGCGCAAAGCCTACGCCCATATTACGCAGTACTGTTGAATCAGTAAGGTCACGTTGCCAACGAGAAACAGGAAGTTTTTCACCTAAATGGCCAAGGATCGCATTGGCAATACCTAAGTTACCTTCAGAGTTTTCAAAATCAATTGGGTTAACTTTATGTGGCATAGTCGATGAACCAACTTCACCTTCTTTAAGCTTTTGTTTGAAGTAACCTAGAGAGATATAGCCCCAAACATCACGGTTAAAGTCGATTAAAATCGTGTTAAAACGACGTAGAGCATCAAAAAGCTCAGCCATGTAGTCATGTGGTTCGATTTGAGTTGTATATGGGTTGAACTGTAAGCCCAAAGACTCTACAAAAGCTTCTGCATGTGCAGCCCAATCTACATTTGGGTAAGCAGAAAGGTGAGCGTTGTAGTTACCTACTGCACCATTGATTTTTCCAAGTAATTCAACTTGTTTAAATTGTTTGATTTGGCGAGCTAAACGATAAGCAACGTTCGCCATTTCTTTACCTAACGTTGTAGGACTTGCTGTTTGACCATGTGTACGAGACAGCATTGCTTGTGCTGCATGTTTTTCAGCCAAGTTAACAATCGCATCAATAATACTTTGCATGCTTTCAACGAGAACTTCACGACCATTTTTAAGCATGAGGGCGTGAGACAAGTTATTGATGTCTTCAGAAGTACAAGCGAAATGGATAAATTCGCCAGTAGTGTCTAATTCAGCAATACCAGCAGTTTTTTCTTTGAGGAAATACTCAACAGCTTTCACGTCATGGTTTGTTGTACGCTCAATTTCTTTGATGCGGTTAGCATCATCTTCAGAAAACTCAGCAACAATACGATCTAGGGCAGCATGAGTTTCTGCGCTAAACTGCGGAACTTCAATAATTTCCGCATGATTGGACAAAGCTTGTAACCAACGCACCTCGACGGTAACGCGCGCATGGATGAGACCGAACTCAGAAAGGAAAGGGCGTAATGCATCACATTTGCTGGCATAACGACCATCAAGTGGAGATAGTGCGGTTAAAGCATTCATATCGGTGTCCTAAACTATGCTATGAAACATATAAATAATTGCTTTGTGCAAATCAAATAGCTTGATACTGCATTTGGGCAAGTTCTCGAATATCTTGCAGTAATTTACGTTTACTAAATACCATATTCCACGAACTACCACCGAGTTGGCGCCATAGATGCGCCATTTGTAAGCCGGTAAAAAGTGAGGCGCGAATACGGTTGGTATGTGCGGGATCTTTAAAAGCTTCAGCATGTCCACGAACCATGATCCGTGGATTAATTTGTCCTGCTGTATCGACATAGGTCTGAGCAAGATTGGCTAAGATGCTTGGGTGTGTATAGTTGTTATCGAAAAATGATAATTGCTTTAAAATCTTTTGCTGAGATGCTTCAATAATTTTGACGAACTCAGGTTTGCTATAAACTTTCTTTTCTAAACTCAGTAAAGCCATGGCATAAGACATAGGCAATTTAACGGTATGACGTTTAGGCAAAGGAATTGGCGATTTTGGCGTTGTACTAAACGGTTGGTTGATGCTACTTTCCAGTGTTTTTAAACCGAGCGATATATCTGTCAGTTGATTAAAAAAATCTAAAGTCTGACAACTACAGTTAGCAGTTGGTCGGACATTTAGACTTGCTTTTAATAATTGTTCAAAATAGTAATTGCCACTCTCACCAATACTTTGTCGTCCATTGAGTGCTGTCATATGCGTGAGCTGTGTTGCTTGGAACACAGCAGCTAAAGCGAGAGCACGGTTCTGTCGATTGTTTAGTAATTGATGTTGCTGAAAAGGTAACTCAACCATGTCGAATTTCCGTTATATAAAATGGGGTTTAGGCGCATTGGTATGATGAATCACACCACCACCTAAACAAACTTCATCTAAATAAAATACGACACTCTGTCCAGGTGTCACGGCACGTTGTGATTGATCAAATACTACATGTACCGCATTTTCATGTGCGGGATCTGCATACACTGTACAAGCTTGATCTGGTTGACGGTAACGGGTTTTGGCAGTGCAGCGTAAACCTGAGCTTGGGATATCCATTTCACCAGCTACCCAGTCAATGTTTTCGCTCCATAATTCACTACTGTGCATGAGCGGATGCTCATGGCCTTGACCTACAACTAATTGATTCGATGCAATGTCTTTGTGTAATACAAACCATGCACCTTCTTCAGCACCTTTCATGCCACCTAAACCGATCCCACCACGTTGGCCGAGCGTATAGTACATGAGACCGTGGTGATCACCAACGTGTTTACCATCGTCCAATACGATTTTTCCTGGTTGTGCTGGCAAATATTGCTTTAAGAAATCGTTAAAACGACGTTCACCAATAAAACAAATACCTGTTGAGTCTTTCTTTTTGGCTGTTGCTAAGTCAAGTTGCTCCGCAATTTTACGTACTTCAGGTTTTTCAATTTCGCCTACAGGGAATAAAGTTTTATTAATTTCACGACCATGAACGGCATGAAGGAAATAAGTTTGATCTTTATTTTGATCATGGCCACGCAGTAACGGTGCATAGGCTTCGCCGCGACTATTAACTTGAGTTGCACCACGGCGCGCATAATGACCTGTGGCAATAAAGTCTGCACCTAGAGTAATCGCATGATCTAAGAATGCACGGAATTTAATTTCTTTATTACATAAAATATCTGGGTTAGGTGTGCGTCCAGCAGCGTATTCAGCCAAGAAGTGCTCAAATACACGATCCCAATACTCCATTGCAAAATTGGCTGTGTGTAGTTTGATGCCAATTTTATCGCATACGGCTTGGGCATCAGCTAAATCTTGCATGGCAGTGCAATATTCCGTTCCATCATCTTCTTCCCAGTTCTTCATGAACAGGCCTTCAACTTGATAACCTTGTTGAAGTAATAATGCTGCAGAAACAGAAGAATCTACACCACCTGACATACCGACGATGACACGTTGTTGCATAGGATTAAGCATCCTGTATTAAGTTAAAAGGAACATTTTGATGCTCATAAATGAGCGAAAGAGGATAGCGTTGACCGCTTAAAGCATCTTGAATGGCTTTGGTGACCAATGGGCTACGTGCACGTGCCGAAGCTTGTAATTCATCCAGACTCATCCACACTGCCGCAACTATTCCATCATCAAGCTGCGCTTGGGGAAAATGCTCGACCACTTCGCCTAAAAAACAGAAACGATAATAGGTGCGGTCTGGAAACATGGGCGGGGTATAACTATAAATACCTAACAAAGCACTAATACTGACTTGATAACCAGTTTCTTCCATGGTTTCACGTTGTGCTGCTTCAATTAGACTTTCTGCACGCTCAACATGTCCAGCAGGTTGGTTAAACACAAGGTGACTGAGCCCCTTTGTCGATTCTTCAACCATCAAAAACTTGCCGTTTTGCTCAACGACTGTTGCAACTGTTACATGTGGCATCCATTGCGTCATAAAAAAAGCACCATGGGATAAAAAACGTATTTTACGAAATTTATGCCCATGATGCTATGTTTAGACAACAATTGATGATGATTTCTAAAGAAAATTAAAATAAATTGCTAAAAAACAGTTTGATATGATCAATTATGCGTGAGAAGAAGCCAGCTTCTTCAACAGCATTGAGCGCTACAAGCGGTTTTTCTGCAATGACTTTACCATCTAGAGTGGTGATCAGCTTACCTACAACCTGACCTTGTTTAAGTGGGGCATCAAGATTTGGCTGTACCGAAACTTGTGTTTTAATCTCATTTGCCTGACCTTTAGGCATCGTGACATTAAAGTTTTCAAGTAAACCTACTTGTACTTCATCTTCAGTACCGAACCAAACTTTAGATGTCGCCAAAACTTTTTTAGCTGGATGTACTGCAATAGTTTCGTAGTTTGAATAGCCCCAAGATAAAAGTTCACGAGTTTGAGTTGCACGTGATTGAATATCTGGCGCACCAAAAATAACAGAGATTAAACGCATTGGGCCACGTTTAGCTGAAGTGGTTAAACAAAATCCAGCTTCATTGGTATGGCCTGTTTTTAAACCATCTACACTTGGGTCAGTATAGAGTAGTGCGTTACGGTTACCTTGCTTAATACCATTAAAGGTAAATTCTTTTTCAGAATAAATAGGGTAGTATTTAGAACTGTCATGAATAATATGCTGTGCTAATACAGCCATATCTTTAGCTGTGGAATAGTGTCCTTCAGCTGGCATACCTGTTGAGTTGACAAAGTTGGTGTTCACCATACCAATTCGTTTGGCTTCTTGATTCATGCTATAAGCAAAAGAACCTTCGTTACCTGAAATGTGTTCTGCCATCGCTTTAGACGAGTCATTACCTGATTGAATGATAATGCCGCGTAACATCTCTAGGACAGTTGCTGTACCATTCAACGGAACATACATACATGACTCAGTACTACTTCCTTTACACCAAGCAGATTCGTTCATACGAACCTTTTCGCCTTCCGTAAGTTCTCCTTTCAATAGTTTTTGTTCAATGATGTAGCTTGTCATCATTTTAGTCATTGATGCTGGTGCCAATTTCTCATTTTCATTTTTGGCAGCCAGAACTTGGCCCGTTTCAAAATCCATTAAAATATATGATTTATTGTTCAATTCTGGTGGATTTGAGAGGACTGTTGCAGCATAGCTAAAGCTAGGAATCAGCATGATTGCTGCAATGGCGCTTTTATGAATCATTCTCGGTATTTCCAATTTACTTTATATTGAGATGGTATAGCTATTCTAGGTCAAAGCAACGCTAACCGCTACGAAAAGTAACGGTAGATTGCGCACAGAATGTAACGATACTACTTGTACGGTTGGTAGTTGACAACATCTTGGCAAATTTCAAGATTGGCTTGGTCTCCAGCCTTTTTAGCATCATCTCGAGCTTGTTTTAGTACAGCTTTAAAATGGCTTTGCTGACTAAGATTACTTAAATAGTCGGCAGGTTTTTTCTCTTGTGGTAAGTAGTCCTTTAACAGGTTGTTATAGCCCTTTTCAAAGCCAGGTTGTTTTTTTAATAAAGGTGGGCAAATTTCAGAAAGTACATAAATTGCAGCGAGTTCTTCAGGAGTAACATTTTGCTGAGTCACTTCAATATTTTCATGTGCTTGCTCTGCATTATTATCAGCTGCAAAACTATTCGAGCTAATTAAACTTGAACTTGAAATAACCAGTGCAAGCAATATTTTTGAGATTCGAGTGGTTGTAGTGAATATAGACATAATAAATCGATGCTCAACTTAACTAAATGATTTGTTTAGGTTAAACAAGTTTAATCTAAACGAAATGGATGAAATGTATTGATGATGTAGGTTTTAACAGGAATGTTCAATCAACCCGTGCTATTTATATGCAAAATATAATAAAAAGTTAATTTTTTGATTAATATAAGTTTAGAGTAATTAAAAATTAAGCAAGATGCTTTTTTATTCATCATTTATTTGTTATCCCCATAAATCGAGTATACCCTTGCTGTTTCATTCTCATATCAATGTATTTACCTGCGGGTTTAATCGAGATGAGAGCGTGATAGTTTATGGATTTAAATATTAAAATGGAGCATGCAGTGAATATATTAGTGGCGAATGATGACGGTGTATTCGCACCGGGCATACAAGCTTTGGCTAAAGCACTAAAACCATTAGGGCGAGTCGTGGTGGTTGCTCCTGAAAGTGAGCGCAGTGGTTATTCGAGTGCATTAACTTTAGACCGCCCTTTACGTCCAGTACAAGTTGCACAAGATGTGTGGGCAGTGAACGGCACACCAGCAGATTGTGTTTATTTATCAATGAATGGCATGTTCGATTTTGAATTCGATTTGGTGGTTAGTGGCATTAATAGTGGTGCCAATTTAGGGGATGATGTTTTGTATTCTGGAACGGTCGGCGCGGCATTTGAAGGGCGTTTGATGAAACATCCAGCGATCGCTGTATCTTTGGCTGGTCCGAATGTACGTTCACATGAACATGTCGAAGATTATGCACAGGCTGCACAATGGGTTCATGATTTTATTGTACAAGGGTTACCTGAATTACCAGCACGACATATATTAAACATCAATATACCCGATGTAGCTGATATTCAGGGCATGTTATATACCTATCAGGGACGTCGCACGCAATCAAAACCAATTACGAGTCAAGTTGATCCGCGAGGTCGTCAAGTTTTTTGGATTGGTTTGGCGGGTGAAGCTGTGGCAGATCCTGTGAAGCAAGCTGCAAATATTCAATCTGATTTTTTTGCGATTGCCAATAAGTATGTCAGTATTACACCTATTCAGATGGATGCGACTAACTATACCTTGTTAAATAGTCTTGTAGACTAAGTATCAATTTAAGGTGTAAAGCAGTCAGCACGTGCAAAGTTTGTCGCATGGGATAACTAGCAAAAACTTGTGTTATAGCTTTGTGAACATAGCGTGTAAAGCCGATTAATAGGCTGTAATTTTGCTAACTTATACATAATGTTAAATTTATTAATCAATTAGAGAGAGGAAGCCCATGCTTTTGGCACGATTACAATTTATGCGTGGATTGCCTAAGTTTTGGACAAATAGTGTATTAATTTCAGGTGCAATCCTAACCACCTTTGCTTTAAGTGGTTGTGCATCCAAGCCACAATATACAGCGACCAATCGTTATGCTGCTGCACCTGATCGATACGTTGTGCGTTCTGGTGATACTCTAAGTGCAATTTCTGCGCGTTATGGGTTGGACTATATTAAAGTCGCCCAAATGAACGATATTTCTGAACCATATCGAATTTATGTCGGTCAAACACTGCGCTTAAAGGGGAGTGCACGAAATGACCGTACTACAACAACGCAAGCATTAAATACCAATACAGGGCAAATTCAAAGACAGGCTGTGACTGTACCGAATACTGTACCTTCAACTACGATTACCACAGCACCGAACAATAGCTCAGCTATTCGTTGGTTACGTCCAACTGCTGGCCCAGTGATTGAAAACTTTAATGCCGCAAAAGATATTAAAGGTATTCGTTATAGCGGTAATGTCGGTGATCCAGTGTATGCAGCAGCTGATGGGCAAGTGGTTTATGCTGCTGACGGTTTACCTGAATATGGTCGCTTGGTGTTGATTAAACATAATGGTGGCTACATCAGTGCTTATGCGCATAACAGTAAATTACTTGTAAAAAGTGGTGATAATGTTACGGCAGGCAAGAAAATTGCTGAAATGGGGTCAAGTGGTGCAACTCGTGTCATGTTGGAATTTCAGATTCGTTTAGATGGAAAACCAACAGATCCGGTAAATTTATTGCCAAGTAATTAATTATATTTTACGCAAAACATAAATTTCTCCGT
>NZ_BBRX01000012.1 GCF_000829675.1 Acinetobacter rudis | reverse complement strand
GGGCTTTTCGTTTGGAGTGTATCGGGGATGATTAGAAGTAAAGTTCAATCCAAGTTAGCTAAGGCATTTAATACCAAACTTACTGACGCCGTGTATCCATTCACCTGCACAAAGGTCATTAATTCGGGTGAAATGGATTTTGAAACAGAAACCTATCCTGAGTCTGAAACTATAATTTACACAGGTCGTGGCGTGTTATTTGGTTCGTATCTCAAAGACCTTGTTAAACCTGAGAATTATCAGGTTGAAGACTGTAAGGCTACTGTCTTGCAAAATGAAGTTAATGCAGTACCACAGGTTGATGACGAATGGGAAACTGAAAAAGGGTTTTTTCGCATTATTGATATTGGTGCTGATCCGACTGGGAGTATTTGGAAGATTCAGTTACGAAAAATTAATTAGCCAAAGTACATTAAATTATGCTTAAAATGCAAAGGGCTAGATAATTTGCAAGTAATCTAATGAAAAATTTTGTTTTTTTAATTCTCCTAACTATCACATCAGTTTCTTATGCTGAAACTTTTTATTATGGTAAGCCAGCAACTATTAGTGGTAAGTTGTTGCTAATAAAAAGTACACACCCAAACCAAGAAACATTTGGTGGTAACGAAATAGCTGTTACGCTTGATAATGAGATTAATGTCGATGGTGAGGAAGGTCTTGTTAAAACTAGGTTAATTCAGCTAGTTGATACAGATATGGGGCGTTATAACTTGCTTTATAAGAAACATGGAAACCATGTGAAAGTTAACTGTAAAGATTTATTTAGGGCGCATACAGGACACCACATAACAAAAGTACTTTGTTTTGTTGATTCGGCTGCCTTCAAATAATTTATATTCCGATAAAAGTAGTTTTATCTTGATCCCACTTCGGTGGGTTTTTTTATGGGTGAAACATGTCTAAATGGTCCATCAAGCCAACCGATTTTATTGACACAATTACCGAAGATGCTGAGCAGCATTGTAAAAACATTATTGCTGATACTTTACAACAGGTTGCCGTGCGTTCGCCAATCGATACTGGTTCATATCGGTTCTCACACATTGTTTCGATTAATACCGAAGACTATTCAGTACGAGAAGGGCATGGAGATCCTGAACAGGAGGCTGTGTCAGCGATCGCATCATTCAAGTTGGGTGACACTGCTTATATCCAAAACAACACTCCTTATGGTGATGTTATTGAATATGGTGGTTATCCTGATCCAGTAGAGAAAGGTACTCGAATCAAAGGCGGTGGATATATCAAGAAGTCTGCAGGTGGCTTTTCAAGACAAGCCCCCAATGGTGTCTATACATTAGCTTTTCAGTATATTGCGAGTAAGTATAAATGAGAGATTTTGACGCAAAACGTGAGATACGAAAGCGCATTGAATCCTTTGTAAGTAAGGGCATTAAAAAAGAACACTTTCAATTTCAAAACCAACCACTTGATGGTGGTAAACATTTTACTGCACCACACAATGAAATATGGGCTCAAGTAAGTTTTGGTGGTGGAGATAAGCGAATTGTTGGATTAGCTGATAAACCGTGCACACGTACTACAGGAATGCTGTTCATCCAGTTGTTTGCTCCACGAAATACAGGAACAGATTCAGCCCTTATCGTTGCTGAAAAGCTTGCAGAACACGTACAGTTTTATAGTGTTGGTGGTTTGGAACTACAGGCGTCAAGCGTAATTGAGGTGCCTAATAATCCTGACTTCTATCAGGTTAATGTGCATACACCATATACAGTGAATTAAAGCAATTTGATATTTGGTGAAAACATCTTCATTCATTTAGCTTATGGGTCTAGAGATATTCAAGATGAGAACTATTACGCTAAAATCGTAAGGGCAGAATTTAGGGTGAATTAACTTTTAAGTATTTATTTTGCCTATCATTTTGTTTTTGGATAAGATTGGCAAAATTTTACGAAGCACTATTTTATGAAAAAGATTTTAATCAGCATTTTAATGATGGTATCGAGTGGGGCATATGCTAAGGATCTTCAATGTGCAGATTCGTATAAGACGTTTGAGAGCATAGAAGCTGAAAGCATTAAACTTTTGAAGAGTGGTAGCTTAGAAGAACTTAAAGCACATAGTGATAAATATGATCTTACTTATTTAAGCAGTGATAAACACCCTGGTCAACGTTACTTCTATGGTGAGTGGATTGATGAAAGCGAAGCTGAAGCGGGGCTGGCGATATTGGCAACCATGTTTAGATCCGAAAAAATGAAGCATATTCAATCTATTCCCCTAAAACCTAAAGCTAATTTTATTTCAAGCATTGGGGAGATTTGTGTGGTGCCTACAAAGAATCAAACAGTGTTTTTGGGTGAAACACTTAAATCCAATACAGATATTATTTATGTTAGAAAATTAGAAAATAATCAGTGGTATTTATATAGTTTTATCGGTAGTGAGCTTAAAGAAGATTTTGAAGAATTTTTTCCTGATTTCCCTAAGTCTATAAAACTTACACCTTCATCAACACGAAATGGTGGACGAGAGGTTTCCTCTACAGAAATGTCAATAAAAATGCTGGAAGCATTAAACATAGAGGTGACTCCTGAAATGCTAAATGAATTGAAAAAGAAACAAAAAGAAGTTGAGGATCGAAAAAAGCAAAATTTATTGAATTAAACCTAAAGTAATTTTTAACGATGAGCGTCCAAAAGGGCGCTTTTTTTATGCCTAAAATAAGGAGACATCATGTCTAAGGGTAGCTCACAATTGACACGAATTGGTGTCGAAACAAAGGTGGGGGTTGCTGCGACAGCGTGGCAAACTTTAGGTTTTGTATCTAATAGCTTAGATGCAGCGCCACAAACTACTGAATCACAAACCATTAAAGACAGCCGTATCGCTGCTGGCACTTTAGTCACCGGTGTAGAGGTTACTGGCGATATTGAAACAGAGTTCGCTTATGGCATTCATGATGCGATTCTTGAGTGTGTTGCATTCAACTCATGGAATAACAACATTCTGACTTTTGGAGGAACTACACGCAAAACCTTCTCGATAGTTCGTGGTTTTAGCGATGTTGATATTTATTATCTTTTTACTGGTTGTCATATCAATCAGTGGGCTTTATCCATTACGGATCAAGGCATTGTCACCTCTAAGTTCTCAATCATGGGGATGGGGCGTGTAGCTTCAGATAAAGCACCAACTGGAACAACTACAGCGGCACCTATTGCTACACCATTTACCAGTTTATCAGTAGGTGACATTCTTATTGATGGTGCAGTTAAAGATGGCATGTGTGCCTCTCAGTTGGATCTAACCATTGATAACTCAATGCAGGTTCAGAAGTGCCTTGGCAAAAAAGACAACAATGGTATTGGTGCGATTCTTGAAACCATTATGAAAGGCTCAGGATCTATTACGATTTCTTGGTCAAAGAACACTGCAGCATTGTATGAAAAACAATTCTTAAACCAGCCGATTGGTATTGAATGGCCTCTGATTGATTCAGCAGGTAACAAATACATCATCAAATTACCAAAAGTCTTGCTTTCAGCACCTTTACCAAGTGGTGGCGGTGCGGATCTTCTAACAACACAGTTTAGCTTTACCGTTGCTGATGTTGCCCCAACGATTACTCGCGTACCTGTAGTGGTGACTCCATAATGAAAATTCAGATTGAAGAAAAGAAACCCATTGATGTGCCAAGTGAATGGTGTTCATTTGAAGGTGCAAAGTTCTTAATTGCTGGAACTAGTAAGCCTGCTTTTGGTCGTAAGATGGAAATCTTTAGTGCCAAGATTAACCAAGAGCTTAATGGTTACCGTGAAATCACAGATGAATCCGCACAGCTCACTCCACTTGACTACAACAAAGCTTTTGCTGATCTAATCTTGGATTGGGAGGGTGTTGTTGATGCTGAAGGTAAACCTATCAAGTATTCATCAGATATGGCTGAGCAAGTTTGTACGATGGCAGTAGATCCAGTGACTAAAACAGGGTTATCAATGGCCCTTGTTTTATTTGTAGCGGAGCAGTCTGATCGCATTCAAAAGTCAGCGAATCAGGTCAAGGATGAAGTCTTGGGAAAGTCACCACGCTCTATAAATACCAGACACAGAAATGGTCGACCTCGAAAGCGTTAGAAATCTATAAGCGGGCTGGAGTAAAACCACCTGATTATGTTGAACAGCCTGAATATTCACACGTGGCTAATGCCATTCTAAATGCTTATAACGTGATTTCACGATCGCGTAAGTATGAGCAAGGTATTCCGATGCCAATTGATCTGGCATCCATTACTGCATACCTAGATCAGTATGAAGCGCCGTGTGAACCATGGATGTTCGATGATTGCATTATTACTTTGGATAATCTTTTTTTAGAAGAGGCTTATCGGAAGAAGTAAGCGGTTTGTATATAACTCATATACAAGTTGAAGTTGATGCACAGAAAAAGCAAAACCCCGATAGTTAGAGCTATTGGGGTTTTTGTTTCCCACAAATTAGTCAGGAATTAGTGAGAACTTATGACCAAGTTTACCAAAGGTAAAGTAAAAATTCACCCACAAGAAGAGGGCGTGGAAATGGAAGGAAATTTGTCACCATATTTAAGATTTTGTATTGGTACTGCAATGTTGCTAATTGCAGCAAGTCCATTCTTATTTGCTTTAGCATATTTTTGTAATGGTTAGGCTTTACTTTTTAACATGGGGTTGGGTTGATGGATAAATATGGTTTCTGGAAAGTAACATTTCTTATAGTTCTTATTATTTTAACGTGGAAGTCACCAGAGTTAATTGCTGCAATCAAATCCTAAACCGACCCACCCAAGGTCGGTTTTTTATTATGCAAAAGCAAATATGGCATGAATTTCTGGTCGTTCCTGTTGACTTGCCAACCAGGGTACGACAAACAGTGTTTGTACAATATTGCAAAGTGCATCAATACAAATGATTATTCAAGCTTGATTGCTGGTGCAGAATACACACGCGATCATCATAATGATGATAACACGCCACAAGCGATGGCAATGTCACGTGTTGATTGGAATGCAGTCGATATTCTTTGTATCGCTTTTGGTACTAATGATTGGACTGGTTCTGTCCTTGGCAGTGACTTCACAGTTGATAGTACTGGTGGTTCTTTTATTGGTGCTTTATGTTTTTCAATTGAACAAGTTTTAGAAAAGTTTCCACATATTCAGATTGTATTAATTGGCATGTCATTCAGACTTCGCGGAAATGGAAATGCTGATGAAAACTCTGATAATTGGTTGAATAAATTTGGTCATTCACTTCAAGAATACCAGAATGCTATCTTAGACGTAGCTGAAAAATATCATATTCCAGCATTCGATATGTATCGCTTAAGTGGTGTCAATGAATTGACATATAAAAAATATTTGCGAGATGGCGTTCACCCAATACCAAACACAGGCTATCAACACTGGGCAAATAAAATTGGTTCATTTTTAAATTCAGTCATTTAACCAAATACAGTGCATCTTTTTATTTTTTATCTCAAATTTAGGAAAACCAATGGAACCAGTTTCTACAGGCAGTTTAACTGCCTTTTTAAAATTCTATGGGGCTGCAATTGCTGTAACTTTGGCAATTGCAGCCGTAGCAACAGTTGTCATCATGATGCGCTTTCCACGCTCACCACAGGAGTGGGCAGTTGGCCTGATTTGTACAGTTGTCTCTAGCCTTGCAGGTGGCTCATTTATTATTGTTCGCTGGGGCTTACATGAATGGGTAACAGACATATGGGGAATGATTGCCCTCGGGGGCTTTTTTTTCGTTTGTGGTTTACCAGGATGGGCAATTGTACGTTGGACTTTTAACTTCATAAATCGGCAAGAGGGTAAAACCATTGTTGAGGTGATGAGAGAGATAAAGAAAGTCAAAGATGAATAGTCTAAATAAGTTAAATGCCGCCTTTTATGGCGGTTTTATTATTTCTGGAGAAAAGTAGTGTCTAAAAAATTAACAACTGAACAAATTGAAACACAAGCTGTTTCATTGGGTATCTCTGTGCCAGCACTTCGAGCAGTGATTGAGGTTGAATGTAAGGGTAGTGGCTTCAATAGTGACCAAACGCCAGTTATCCTTTTTGAACGTCATGTTTTTCGTCAGCGTTTAATTGCCAATAATAAAGCGCAAACTGCTGAAAAGGCGATGCGTGAGCGACCAGATCTATGCAATAAAACTGCAGGTGGGTATGGTTTATATTCTGCTCAACATGGGCGTTTAAATGCTGCAACTCAATATCATCGTGATTCTGCACTTGAATCGGCATCTTGGGGATTAGGTCAGGTGATGGGCTATCACTGGAAGTCATTGGGTTATCCAAATTTACAGAATTTCATCAATGCCATGTATCGAGATGAAGCATCACAACTTGATGCTATGTGCCGATATATCAAGGTGAATAATTTAGTCAAAGCGTTGCAAAACAAAGACTGGAAAGCCTTTGCACGTGGTTATAACGGCCCAACATATGCAAAAAATCAATACGATGTGAAGCTGGCCAATGCTTATAAAAAGTGGGGTGGGAAGTGAACCTACACCTCATCTGGAAATATAAATACTGGATCGCAATCGCGGTCCTTTCTTTTATCTGCTTGGGGCAGTTGGCTTATACCAATCATTTGGGTGGTGAGTTGATTAAAGCGGAATCTAAGTACAAAACCGAACTAGCCATCTCACAAGCCTTAACTGAAAAAGCAAAGGCTGAAGCTGCAACCAAAGAAAAACAATGGTCTGAACAACTGTTAAAAGCGGAGCAAAATTACAATGTCAAAATCAAACAAGTCATGGCTGATGCTAATCGTGCTCAGTCCGCTGCTGATCGCCTGTCAAGGCAACTCGATACAGCCAAAAGCCGTATGTCCACAGCTCCCCGCGAAACCATCATTAAATACATCGATACCAGCTCAGACATACTCAAAGAGTGCATCACTGAATATCGAACGATGGCAGAAGCGGCTGACGTACACGCAGTTGATGCAGTGAGATTGTGGGAAGGGTGGCCTAAGTAATAAAAACTCAGTCTAGTGACTAAATTTCAGATATGTGTATTATGTGGGTTTATGAACACAGAGTTTTATCAAAATATATGAAAAGATGTTATTTGACTAATTTGTTAATAACTGATGTGCCTAATTTAGTTGAAATTTATACAAATCCAATTACCCGCAAATATTTAGGCGGCCCCTTATCAGACTCTGTAGCTCAGTTACGTGCTTTAGAGGATATTCAAAAATTACGAGATTTACCTATATGGGCTATAAGAGTTAATGATAGTCATGATTTTATTGGTACAATCTCTTTAGATAATCATCATGATGGGTTAGATATAGAAGTTTCGTACGAATTGATTCCAGAATTTATGGGTAAAGGATATGCCAAAGAAGCTCTTAGTTTGGTTTTATCTTATGTGTTTAATGAAATGAGGCTTCAAAAGTTGGTAGCGGAAACTCAAAGTATAAATAAATCATCAGTCAAGTTGTTGGAGAGAGTGGGTTTTGATTTTGAAAGACAAGTAATACGTTTTGAATCATACCAAGCTATTTATGCAATTACTAATCATGATTACTTTAATAAAGAAGTTGTAAATCAAAACTTAAAACCTGAGTAAACTCAAAAGCTTCATCCCCAAAATATTAGCTAAGTTTTTAGAACCTTGTCCCGATTTTCAGTAACTGAAATCAGGACAGGGCAGACCTTACTGCTTTGAACTATTGAAGTAACGGTAAAAATTCATACCGCAAACTGCCTTGGTAATTTAGTAAAGGCAATTAGACGATGACCAGTCTTTAATTATTCCTTTTTTATCAGTAATAAAATTATCTACACATAGACGCGGATTATTTAAATATGGATCATTAGAACTATTTTGAGTTTTCTTGAAAGTATATTGAGAACCGCCATCAGTCCTTTTATGAACTCCCCAAGGACTACCTCTTTGCATAATTAAATCATCTATAGATTTACCTACCCAAGCCAGCCTTCTATTTTTAAACTCATTGGCTTCTCGCTCTTTTTCAAGCATAACCTTAGTTTGAGTATTTGATCCCACTGAACCTTGGTTTTTATGCTTTGGTCCAGGAACGCCTGTCAATATATAAGTTATATCGGATACAGCATCTATATGCTTTTGTGAACAACCACTTAAAATCAGTAAAGATGCAATAATAGCTATTGATATAAATATATTTTTCATATCCTTATCTCAAAAAATGAACAAATAGCTTTTATGATACCAAAAAACATAAGACCTTATAAATTATATATTTTTTGTTTTTAAGGTCGATTGCATCAAGGATACACATTAATATATGAATAATTTTTAAAGAAATTAAATATAATATAAATTGGGGCAATAATTAGAATATGCAGCTAATTAAACTAATAATAATTTCTAATCTTAAAAATATTAGACTGAAAATTATTAAAATAAATTTCAGTCTAATTAAATACTAGGTTAGGCTTGTCTTATTTTTATCTAAATATTTTAAGTATTCTGAATGATATTTCTTGGCCAACTGTTGCTTGGACTTATCATCGAGAATTTTTCCTGCCTGTTGAAAAAATTTGTGTTCTTCCTCCTCTAAATGGTGGTGCACTGTTTCGGTAAGCTTTTTCGCAATAATCAACCAATGAGGGCTACTAAGCTTCATTTCAGTTAATTTTTCTAATAACTCATCCATCTCATGATGTTCTGATAGAGCATGCCGAGTTATATCGAGCCCTGCATCAGTCATCATCAAAGGTATATAGAAAAATCTATCTTCTGCCACAGCATGCGCAAACAGCTCATTTTTTAAGTTTTTGAACAATTCTTTTCTTTCCAAACTATTTCCAGAAGTCTGAATAAGTTTATTAGATAATTCTCTTTGCTTTTCATGACTTATTTTGAGCTGATCAAAAATATTTAATACTTTTTCCATACATAGTCCTCATTCTTTTACTATTTAAATCTTACTTATTGTGAAAACGTAGTATTAGCATTTCAAATACTAATACTACATCCAATAAATTAAGCAGGAATTGCTTTTATAAATTCCTCACGATCCCATATCCTATGATTTTGAATGGCTAATTTAAAAGCATCTTTGGCTTCTTTAACTTTTTCAGCCTTTAATACACCCTCATCTTGATTTAGACCTAAAAAGTCCACAAGCTCAGCTTTATCTTTTAACAATAAAATCGGTTTAAGGTGTTTATAAGATTCAAGGACATAGTGCTTTGCAACACCATCAGATATGAACTCATCATAGTTTTCACCATCAATAATCACGACTGCATCGTAAGTAACTGAAGGCTCTCCAGTTTGACTGCCATCGACTTCGACAGGATTGTTATTAACATCTTTCACTGGAGCTGCACTAGGACCTAATATTTCTGCAATGGCATTTTCAGAGTCAGCCCATTTTTTTATTTCATTTATTGAGTTGGGATTACAACCATTATGTACTAATACTGCAATTTTCCGTTGTTTAATATCTGAGGCTGGAAATGAAGATATGGACAATCTCTTTGAAGTTAAGCTGCCAGCCTTCTTTTTCTGAGATATTTGAGTGTCTTTAACTTGTAATCCAAATTGTTTAGATACGTATCGAGCTAATTCAAGATCAATATTAATTAAAATATTATCAACAACCCTCTGCTTAATTTCCTGACTTGCAACTTTTGACAATTCAAATGAATATGCATCTTTTATGTGCTGCTTTTCATGCTCTTCAAGGCTACTAAAATGAAGTGTTGCTTGTGAAAAGTGATCAGCAAAGCTTTCTGGTCTTACTCGTAATTTACATCCCTCGATCTTTTCTTCATAAGATCGAAATGCAGAGGTTGATCTATCGCCAGCTTCTCGCGGCCAATTATTATCTAAAGAGTTAGGTTCATAATTTGCTTTAGCTTGATATATTTCATGATTAGCATAGCCTCCACGTCTATTCGTATGAAATGGACAAACAGGTTTGTTGATAGGTATTTGGTTGAAGTTGACTGTACCCAATCGATGTAATTGTGTGTCTGTATAGCTGAACAAACGACCTTGTAATAATGGATCGTTGGTAAAGTCGATACCAGATACAATATTAGCTGGGCTAAATGCTACTTGCTCAGTTTCAGCAAAAAAATCATCCGGATTTTTATTTAAAACAAACTTGCCCAACGGTGTAACTGGAACCAATTCTTCTGGTATTAATTTGGTTGGATCAAGTACATCAAAATCCCATCCATTCGCATCTTCTTCAGAAAAGATTTGTGCTCCTAACTCCCATTCAGGATAGTTACCTTGCTCTATAGAATCCCATAAATCTCTACGATGAAAATCTGGATCCATACCATTTAATTTAAGAGCTTCATCCCAAACTACCTGAGCAACTCCTTGAAGAGGTGTCCAATGAAACTTCACCAAAACAGCTTTATTGTCTGCAGAAATGAGCCGATAAGTATGTACACCAAAACCTTGAATAGATCGTAAGTTACGAGGAATAGCCCTGTCTGACATAACCCAAGTGCTCATATGAGCAGTTTCAGTATTTAATGAAATGAAATCCCAGAATGTATCATGTGCGGATTGCCCAGTCGGTATTTCATTTGGGTTTTCAGGTTTTACAGCGTGAACAAAATCTGAGAATTTAATTGCATCTTGAATGAAGAAAACTGGGATATTATTACCAACAAGGTCATAGTTACCTTCCTGAGTAAAAAATTTGATTGAGAATCCACGCACGTCTCTGACTACGTCTGCAGAACCTCTACCACCTTGAACAGTTGATATTCTTACAAAGATAGGTGTTTTAGTCTTCGTATCGATTAGGAAATTAGCCTTAGTCCACTTTTCATTTCCCTCATAGGCGTGAAAATATCCATGGGCACCAGCACCGCGGGCATGTACAACACGCTCAGGTATGCGTTCGCGATCAAAATGAATTAACTTATCTCTTAATAGGAAATCTTCAAGTAGTGTCGGGCCTTTTTCCCCAATTTTTAAACTATTTTGATTATCAGATACCGGCGTTCCTAATGATGATGTTAAAACTTTTTCATTTGGATCTACGTAGGTTTGTTTTTCAAATTGCTGAATTTTTGATGTTGGTTGTTTATTTGACATCTTATCCTCGATACATATTTTAATGTTAGAGATCGAAAAATGATCAAAGCACACTTCTATGTAATAAGGAAGTAATTTGAAATTCATTAATAAATTTATAACATTATTTGGACGATATATATGATTTGGTAATTATTTTCTTAATGGAAATCAGCATCCATTTAACATAATGAGTGTTATGCAAAATTATAATGTAAGCCCCAATAGAAATGTCCATTTTAAAAATCCCATGTCCTGATCTGCAGCATTTAGAATCAGGGCAGAGAGACAATTAAATCTTGTAGGCTGTTGATGTAGTAGTTAAATATAGCGATTATCAGGCTAAGCATGTTGTTTTTGCTAAAATCAGATTATATGCAATTGATTCAACTTAAACATATTTTTTCAGCATCTTACTCCTTCTGATCAACCCTAATGTTTGCATTCTGCTAATTATTTCATCTTCTGAAAAATGTAAAACCTCAGTTAATTCAACAACAGATAGTTGATTATTTTCAATTAAAAAACAGTCTTGTTCAGTAGTCCAATTTGTTTGATGGAAATTGATTTTCTTGCGTTTTCTTTTCATTTAATTAACCTTCAACATTCCTTGAACACTAAAATAATTTCTACTCAAATTCGCTCTATTCATACTCCAAGTTCTATTTGGCAAATAACATGGTCCAATGGCTAGCTTTGTATTTCCGAACCGCGTTTGTGCTTTCTCCATAGCTGTCATTAGATTTTCATTCAATTCAACAGACTTATCATCAATAAACATATCTGGAATATGTGCATCTTTATCAATGAGCTCAGTTAGAATCACGCCACACTTTTTAAACTTCACACCCTCTTTAAATTGTTTCTCAACAAGATCGACAGCGATGCGATTTAGTATCAATGCTGAGTCAGTTGGATCTGATAGTTCATATGTCAAAGAATTTGAGTAATAAGGATTGTTCTTATCAAAAGGGTTAGACTGAACAAACACTATGAGACAGCCACAAATTAGGTTTTCATCACGTAATCGCCTGGTGGCATCTTGAACATACTTGCTGATAGCTTCTTTTAGACAATCCACATCTGTAATCTTCTCACCAAATGACCGGCTAGAAACTATTTGCTTTTTAGGTGGTGGTGCATCTTCAATTTCAATACACGAAATACCTTTCAACTCAGATACAGTTCTGGCCATTACAACTGAGAACTGCTTTCTTATCTCAAGATCATTTGCACAAGCCAAATCCAAAACAGTGTTTATACCCATGCCTTGAAGCTTTTTAGAATGCTTTCTACCAACTCCCCAAACTTCACCCACCTCTATATCTTGGTAATACTTTTCGGCTGAACAAGGATCCATATCAACAAGATTACACACGCCATTTAAATGATTATTTTTCTTGGCGATGTGATTTGCTATCTTGGCCTCAGTCTTAGTTCTTCCAATCCCCACACAAACAGGTAAACCTAACCACTTTAAGACACGCAACCGCATGATTTGAGCATATTCAGTGAGATCATATTTTTCTGCTAGTGATGTTAGCTCTAAAAAGCTTTCATCAATAGAATAAATCTCTTGATCTTCAGGCCCTACAAATTCTGACAATACTGAATGAAATCTTCGTGACATTTCAGCATAAAGGGCATAGTTACTTGATAGCACTTTTACATAATATTTTTGAACTATATCTTTGATTTGAAATAGTGGTACGCCCATTTTAATGCCAAGATCCTTCGCTTCTTGTGATCGAGCAACAGCACAGCCATCATTATTTGATAAGACGATGACTGGTACATTATGTAAAGATGGGTCAAATAGACGTTCACAGCTGACATAACAGTTGTTAACATCAACTAGGGCGAAAATCTTATTTTCATGTTTCATCGGAAATTCTTAATCACACGAGTAACAACACCCCAGATAACGAGCTCTTGTCCATCTGTAAAATGAATGTCTTTGAAATCTGGGTTTTCGGCCTTAAGCCAGTGTTCGCCGTCTTCAATCATCAATCGCTTAACAGTGAAATCATTATCTACTAGGGCAATAACCACATCACGGTGCTTAGCTTCAAGACTGCGATCGACAATCAATTCGTCATTTATATCTAGGCCAGCATTAAGCATAGACTGAGAATTTACCCGCACAATGAATGTTGCACTGACATTGCGAATTAAGTGCTCGTTTAAATCTAGCTTCTTATCAACATAATCCTGAGCTGGGGAAGGGAATCCTGCTTGAATACGTTCGGAAGCTAAAGGGATTTCAACCTGAGTTACAGGATCTACTTGTCGAATATCTGATATTTCATTTGTCTTCTTTCTTTTGCTTAAAAATTCTTTTATCTCTAATACACGTGATTCAGGTACACGAATAGTTTTAGTAGCTTCATCATACTTAAACTTTCGCCCAGCACCTTCGCGCTTTCCACCATGTTTGGGCTTTTCCATTTTAAACTCTCGATTGCGTTGCACAATCAAAGTGTATTTTTATTGAACAATAATATCAATGGAAATTTATTTATGTAAACTTAGAATGGTTGACTGTCTTGGTAATACATAATTACGATAACATAAGACGATGTCCGGAAATTATATAATGGGTGATCAAAATAATATTGAAATATAACTGGCTATGATTAGTGATACATAGCCTTTATAATAATTTTTAAAGTAGTGGATAATAATTTTATAAAAAGTATATAGGAATAATACTTACAGAATTTTAAATATTTTTCCACTTAAAGTACTTTCGAAAAACATTTCAAAACTAGGTCGGATATCTTCACCATCCACTGTAATATGTTTTATATTTTGATGAGATTGAGTTGTAATAAATTTATGATCTACAGTTGCTTGAATAAGACGTTTAATACCGAATTGATCTTTGACATTGAGATTTTGTTTAAACATATATTACCTATGATAAGTTATATTAAAAATTTACTTAAGTTTTGATGTTCATTAATTAAATAATTTAGACAAACTTCGAGACTTAATTTAAATGGCAGTTGATATAAATGAGAATTTTAAATAATCAAATTTAAAGAAAGAACACAAAAAAATCATTGATTTTTAAAATCCTGAGATTTTTTAAAACTTTATTTAAAGAGATTTATAAAAATAAATATTTAGGAATTTGAAACTGAGAATTCATATTTTGAAGTATAAAAAAGCACACTTAAGTGCTTTTTTTGTATTAATTGCTATTTATATAGCAACAATATTTATGGCATTTGGGCCTTTTTGACCTTGAGCTATACTAAATTCAACCATTTGCCCTTCAAGCAAAGTTTTAAAACCTGAACTTGCAATTTCACTAAAATGAGCAAAAACGTCTGGACCTGATTCTGGCTGAATAAAACCAAAACCTTTAGCTTCATTGAACCACTTAACAGTACCTTTAATGACAGTTGAGTTTGACATAATATATCCTAATCGTTTTTAAAATTTTTAGTCAATAAATTGACGGATTGCAACTTTGAAATAATAAAGAATGAGACTTAAAATCTTAAAAACGAAGGAATATAATTAAAACTACGATACCTAAAGAAGATTTATTGAAACAAGACTTTTTTCTAGTTAAGTTAAATATACACGAATAATTCAATTAATCAAGTTTTTTTATATGTTTATTGGTTTTGTTTATATTGAATTATATTTAAAGCTAAGTAAATCACCCTGTTAAAAATTATATTATGAATTTTTAGGTCAAAAATTATATTTAAAATGTGTTTAAATCGTTAAATAAACCTTAATCGAATTAATTATTTTTCCTGATATAGATAATAAGAAACAGGGCAAAGTAGCATTGTTTTAGTATATTGATTATCTTTGAATTACAATGTGTTGATGCAATCTGTTCGCTGATGCCTTTAATCATACTCTCATGGTTAAAGTTATTCTTCGTTTATGCGTAGCTTTTAAATAGATTGAATAGCGGCATAAAAGCAAGCTGCTTGAAAAATTTTTTCATCGTCAGATCCATCTATAATTGGTGTCCAAACCAGTCGCGGAGCGTTTATGTTTTTATTAACCCTCCCACCTAGTTTATATATCTTGGATTGTAAAAGAATAAAATTCTTTTTATCACAATCATATTGATATAATTCTAATGCGTAGTCATGCTCTGTATAAACCTGAAGATCTGAGGCCTCTTGAAAAATCGATTTCACCCAAACCTTAGTTATGCCATCTAAATTTATTTTTCCAACCTTACTCAAATTCATTTGATATATAAAATCCCCATGATTTTTTTCCAAGACATTGTACCAATCCAGAGACAATAAGAAGGCGGTATACTTTTCTCTATCTTGAGTATCTAAACGCATATAATACTCGAATTCCCTTCTGTAGGCGTCTGCACTCGCTACAGTACTCAGAGTTAAAATAGTTGCCACAATTACTTTCTTCAACATGTTGGTCTTATCTAAAAGTCGGATTGATCAAAATTTAAAAAATATAAATCAGGATAAAAACTAGAAAAAAGGTATTCCCCGCGATTTTTATATCACTAAACTAGCACTATGTAGACTTAGGACTAAGCTGGTTTCAGTGATAAAACTATGTAGAAATGCAAGTGGCTAAAGCTGAATTACGGCTAAATCACGAATTTGTCAACCAAGATTTCTGGCTAATAATGAGTTTTGTCAACTAACTAAGCTACCTCTCACCCCACCCATCAACAACATCACACCAATCCTGAATCATTAATCGTCTTTCATCTAAATACTGTGCATGGTTATAAGTACCACGTACTGCATTTTTATCTACATGAGCAAGTTGCAGCTCAATCCAATTAGAATCAAATTTCATTTCGTGTAATAGGGTAGAAGCTGTTGCCCTAAAATCATGAGCTGTGAGTGTTTCAAATCCCATGCTGCCTAAGGCCCTATTGATTGTTGTCTTGTTCATAACTTTGGATTTATTGAAGACTGAGCAAAATACATATTCATCATTGGATTGGATTTTTTGATTTTCCAATATCTTGAGCATTTGGATACTAAGTGGTACCAGGTGAGTTCGATTCATTTTAATATTACGCTCACCTCGATCCATCTGGTCTTTGGATGCTGGTGGGATAGTAATGAGCTTTTCCTCAAAGTTTACCCATTCCCATTTTAGACGACACACCTCTACGGATCTCATCATTGAATAGAGTAAGAAGCGAATTGCATTTTTAACCATCTCGGTACTGCGACTATTATCGAGCGCGCTATTAAAACATTCTTTCTCAGTACTGGTCATTGGTCTTGCTGTTTGTTTCGGTGGTCTTTCTACTGTTTGGCCAAGTGAAACTGCAGGATTACTTTCACAGCGCAAATTGGCAATTGCATAAATAAATACGGAGTTAACGATCTGTCTATTCTGAATTGCTGTAGATTCACCGGTACCATGATTCATTTGCTTAGAAACACGTTTAAGTGTGTCCTTTTGCATTTTGAGCACATCGTATGGTGTGACGGATTTAATATCCTTGGAACCAAAAGCAGGGAAGATATCTCGCTTAAATGATTTCTCGACTGTCGTTCGATAAGATTCAGATCGTTTATCTTTTCTTGATTCGTACCACTCCAAAGCCACTTCTTTAAACGTAGTTTCAGCTGCTAGTTTGATCTTTTCTTTTTCTTCGACTTTATATTTGGCAGGGTCAATATTTTGACTGAGTAATAGTTTTTGTTCTTCAACCATTTTACGTGCTTGAGCTAAAGTAATCATCGGATATTCGCCTAAGCTAAGCATGGAAGCCTTACCTAAAAAACGATATCTAAAACGCCATAGTTTTGCACCAGTCATCCTCACTTCAAGACAGAGGCCACCATGATCAGCAACACGGTACATTTTGTCTTTTGGCTTGAGTTGCTTGATTTTAGTATCGTTGAGCATAATGAGTGAGTAACACGAGGTTGTTTCAGACGTTACTCACAATGTTACTCACAAATGCACTTAATGTCATTTAATTCTATTTGGGCTTATTTAATGGATGAGGTATAAGTGGGGGATGGTTGAATTTGATACTTGGGCTTATTTTATTGTAGTTTAGCTCACATCTCCTTTTCGATCATAAGGCGTTTTACTGTGAACTCATTATCAACCAGCGCAATACCACATCGCGATGTTTAGCCTCGAGACTGCGATCGACAATCAATTCGTCATTAATATCTAAACCAGCATTAAGCATGGACTGAGAGTTTACGCGCACAATGAACGTAGCACTAACATTGCGGATCAAGTGTTCATTTAGATCTAATTTTTTATCAACATAATCCTGAGCTGGGGAAGGGAAGCCAGCTTGAATGCGTTCAGAAGCTAAAGGGATTTCAACTTGAGTTACTGGATCAACTTGTCGAATATCTGATACTTCAGTTGTATTCTTTCGCTTGCTTAGAAACTTTTTTATTTCTAAAACTCTAGATTCTGGTACACGGATGGTTTTAGTGGCTTCATCATACTTAAACTTCCTACCAGTACCTTCACGTTTACCACCATGCTTAGGTTTTTCCATTTTAAACTCTCGATTGTGTTGCACAATCAAATTGTATTTTTATTGAGCAGCTATATCAATATAAATATATTTATGTAAATTTGTTATAGCTAATGTTCTCAGGAATATACCTATATTTCTGAAGTATTCACCTTATGGCTTAATCATCATAATCATATTAATCCTGAAGTAATTTCTTAAAATAAAAAATTAAATTTGTTGGATTATTCAAATAGTTACAGTGAAAAATGTAGTCAAGATTTATATCTCCAAAGTTAACGTTACTTTATCTTTTTGGGGGGGAATCATTGTCCATTATTTTGGCTAAGATCAAACAAACCCACCATAAACAATAATGATTTACATTTGATAATGATTTGCACTATATTGTAATGAAATTTCTAAAATTCTTAAGGAAAACAGCAATGAAAATTAAATTATTTCTATGTGTGGTATTAGCTTCATGCGCTACATTTGCAGCAGACAATGCAACTAAACAAGCTCCGATTATCTCAGAGCAAAGTCAGCTTAATCTCTTGGTTGCCCCGATTAAATCTTTGGATGATTTGAATGCGTACATGCGTAATACGCCTAAAGCAAAGAATCCCATCGAGAAACTGTCAACGAATGGTAAGGCGAGATTTTTAAGTAGCCTTAGGTTCAATGAAAAAGGCTTAACCAGTTTTGGGCACTTAGATTTGGAGGCAGAATTATCTGCATCAGAGATTTATCAAATCTTAAGTCTGTTTGGTGCACAAGAGCTTATATCTACTACGAGTAATTTGGTCATTAAAAATGATTTTGATAGAATGGTTGTAAGAAATATAACCCCAAGAAATAATGGTTGGAGCATTCGGAACCATGTATGTGCCGATTTACCCACTCGTGGTTGTAAGCGCTTCACAGGGGTAACATGTAATGATCTTACTTGCTATTAAATTTTTTTAATTTAATTAAGAGTCATTTTTTGATGATTCTTTTTTAATATGGTATCTCAAATATATGAAAAAAAATATTTTAATAACATTACTATTCTTGTTTACATATCAAGCTTATGCCAATGTCTCTGATAGTTTTAATCGCATGTATAATCTGCAATTGACTTCTTTGGATAGTATAAATCAAAATCAATTTAAGAAGCAGTTACAAATGATTTATCAACAAGAGCTGGCAGATATCATTGCAAATAAGAAATTTAAAAATCTAAGCGGTATTCAATTAAGAGAGCTACTAAGGGCTACAGATATGGTGAATTTTCATTTATCTGATGAGCAGTATATTGTTGCAATGAAAATAGTGTTTGATGAGTTGGTTCAGCGCAACTCAACCAAGCCGATGGACTATCGACTTTATTACACAGCTTTAGTCGCTGCACGACAATTCGATCAAGCGAGACAATTTGCACAAAATCATCCAAATATAAGTTTGCAAAGTCTACCAAGGATCAAATTTGATACAGATTTAAATCTAGATCAACCAGCTATACTTAAGCTCAATCCAGATATGACGATGTCTGTACAAAATATCAATTTAGATTTATCTAAGCAGGTGATTATTGTTGCCAGTACAGGTTGTGGTGTTTCACTCAGAGCTAGAGATGCAATCTTTAAAAATAAACAAATAAAAGGGCTACTTAAACCTTATACCACATGGCTTGAACCTCAAACAGGATTCTTAAGTGCCGAATCTATCCAAGAATGGAGTAAGGATATTGATCATCAGGCAGAACTGGTCGTGGTTTACGATCAATCAAAGTTCCCTCAGCTAGGTGACTGGACAATGCCTACATTTTATTTTCTAAAAAATGGGAAAGTGGTTTATCAATTTTCAGGGTGGAGTGAGCAAGGCAAATGGCAAGAGTTGCAAAAGGGCTTTGAAAAAATCAATTTATCCAGTGAATAACTCTTTATTACAGTTTTTAAGGTCTGTTGAAATTTCAATAGACCTTAAATTTAACAATAGCAACTTTTTACATTCTTGTATCTAATTGGGCAACCCCGCATTTGGCCAAGGTAAACCTTATCCAATTTTGCATTTAGAAATTTAGTTTCCCAAACTTAACATAATGGGCGTTATGCGAAATGTTTTTGTTAGAACCAATATAAAACCTTGCCCCGATCTACAGCAACTAGAATCAGGGTAGGACAATGCCCTAATATTGTGGTCACTTGATACTGTGATTAAATACAATGAGTGCAAGGTGAAACATGGCGCTATGGTCAAAGCTATAAAATAACTGCTCTGCGCAAATATATTCTCAAAAACTACAAATATCAGAGTAATTGTGAATATATTTGTTCATTAACTTTAAAATTATTAAATCTTAGAGAGCATTAATTTGGCTTGGTCATTTCCATTAGCGGCAGCTTTAATTAGCCAAAAGCGTGCTTGATTAATATCCTTGGGTAAGCCGTTTAATCCATCATAATATTTCATGGCTATATCCATTTGAGCGTGAATATTATTATTTTTTGCTGATTTTAAAAACCATTCATTTGCTAAAGTTTGATTTTTTGGAGTCCCCCTCCCAAACTCATAAATTACTCCTAAATTAAACTGAGCATTTGAATTTCCTTGCTCTGCAGCCTTGATGTACAAATCTATAGCTTTTTTATAATCTAATGTAAGTTTTACACCATCTGCATACATCACTGCCAAGTTGTATTGTGCATCAGGATTTCCTTGTTCTGCAGATTTTTCCCACAATTTTATAACGATGGAATAATCTTGATCGGCTCCATTACTCTCACTCTCATAAATCATTGCACCCAAATTATATTGTGCGAGAGCATGTCCTTTTTCTGCTGATTCTTTCCATAAATCTATAGCTTTTATATAATTTTGATCTACCCCTTCGCCAAAATAATACATCCGACCTAGTTGATATAGTGCATCAGCATTTCCTCTACTTGCAGCTTTTTCATAATATTTAAGGCTATGTTTATTATCCGCAATAGTATTCTCTGCGTGGATTAGAGGGGAAATAAGAGTCATACTTAAAATTAATGAAATGATAGTTTTTTTGATCATGCTTTTATAAAAATTAATGGTTTTCTTATTATAATGAGATGTGAACAGTATAAGTCAAATAGTTTATAATACTTACTTTGAATTTACTCTGCGAAACCATCATTAAGTACACCAATACCAGCTCAGACATACTCAAAGAGTGTGCAGTTGAAATTGTTAGAGTGGCAGAAGCGGCTGACGGACACGCAATTGATGTCGGGCGATTGAGTGAGGGGTGGCCTGAGTAGGTTTTGCAGAATAAAAGCCCTAGTCTTTTAGTTAGGGCTTTTTATTGTAACTCATTGTATTGAAGGAATAATTAAATGTTTTTACAAGTGGTGTATGATGTGGTTTTTTTAAGTAAATTTGAAACTGTTCTCATTTTTAAATCACATTACTTAAGTGATTGACACAAATTTTCTGATAATGGATCAGATATGTTTGATAGTCTCTGCTCATACAGTGGTTGGTAGTGCATAGCTCTATCAAAATCATCTTTAATGATATCATTAAATTTTGGATCAACATTATTTTTATACTTTTTTAGAAATTTATTCATGATGCATAAACCATCCACTCCAAGAGGTGTTAGCATTTTTGTTTCTTTTATATCCTGCTCAAAATTCAATTCCATAATTTGATAGGTTGCCCACAACATCGACATTTTTTGCAAGGTATAGATAAACAACTCATCGTTAAATTTAGAATGACCATTTTCCTGATAGGCCACCGCGTACAATCTTCGAGAACTTTCAATATCCATAGAGTCTCGTTGTATTTTTGCAACAGTTGCT
>NZ_BBRX01000013.1 GCF_000829675.1 Acinetobacter rudis | reverse complement strand
ACAACTTTACGTAGTTCAGGACCTGTATATTCAGCACTTGGGCGAATGATACGGTTATCTGCACGTTGCTCCATTACATGAGCCGCCCAACCTGTTACACGGCTCATTACAAAGATCGGTGTAAACAGTTTAGTTGCAATATCCATAAAGTGATATGCAGATGCATGGAAGAAGTCTGCGTTACAGAACAACTTCTTCTCACGCCACATCACTTCTTCACAGCGTGCTGATACTGGGTAAAGTACCGTATCACCTACATCTTTCGCTAAACGCTCTGACCAGATTTTAATGATGCCATTACGTGGATCGTTGTCTTTATAGATCGCATGACCAAAGCCCATGATCTTTTCTTTACGTTCAAGTTTGCCCAACATTTCACGTTCTGCTTCATCTGGAGAAGTCCAGTTTTCAATCATTTCCATCGCAGCTTCATTGGCACCACCGTGTAATGGGCCACGTAGTGAACCAATTGCACCTGTAATACATGAATGCATATCAGAAAGTGTTGATGCACATACTCGCGCGGTGAATGTTGAAGCATTAAACTCATGCTCAGCATACAAAATAAGTGAAACATTCATTACTTGTTCATGCAATTCATTCGGTTTTTCACCACGAAGTAAATGCAGGAACTGTGCGCCGATTGAATCATCATCTGTGTTTTCATCAACACGCACACCGTCATGGCTATAACGATACCAGTAGCAAATAATGCCTGGCAAAGTAGCCAAAATGCGATCAGCAACATTTTGTTGATCAGCAAAAGAGTTTTCTGTTTCTAAGTTACCGAGCATCGATACACCTGTACGCATCACATCCATTGGGTGTGAATCCGCAGGAATACGTTCAAGTACATCTTTTAATGCTTGTGGTAAAACACGTAACGATTTAAGTTTTGCTTTATAGGCTTGTAGTTGCTCAGTATTTGGCAATTCACCAAAGAAAATTAAGTAAGCAACTTCTTCAAACTGGCAATTTTCAGCAAGATCTTGCACATCATAACCACGATAAGTCAGGCCTGCACCGCTTTTTCCTACCGTTGATAATGCCGTCTTCCCTGCAACTTGACCACGTAAACCCGCGCCAGTAAGGACTTTTCCTTCAGCCATTTTAGCTCTCCTGCTTGAATAACTTATCTAATGTATTTTCGAATGTATGATAATCAAGGAACTCGTATAATTCTTTGCGTTGCTGCATCAAATCTAATGCATTTACTTGTGTACCATTATTGCGAATAGAATGCATCACCTCTAGTGCTGCTTTTTGCATCGCTCGTGTAGCTGAAAGTGGATAAAGCACCATGCTAATGCCCTGCTCACCCAATTCATCAACGGTATAATATGGCGTATCACCAAACTCAGTAATGTTGGCCAAAACTGGAACACCAACTGCATCACAAACCGTTTTATACATCGTAATATCAGTCATGGCTTCAGCAAAAATTGCATCTGCACCAGCTTCAACACAAGCACAAGCACGATCAATTACTGCTTGTAGACCTTCTTTTTGAAGTGCATCAGTACGTGCCATCACCACAAAATTAGAGTCAGTTTTTGCATCAACCGCAGCTTTAATACGATCAACCATTTCCTGTTGAGTAACGATTTCTTTGTTTGGACGATGTCCACAGCGTTTTTGTGCGACTTGATCTTCAATATGTACTGCTGCTGCACCTGCACGAATCATTTCTTTAATGGTCCGTGCAATATTGAAAGCACCGCCCCAACCGGTATCGATATCAACCAACAAAGGTGTATCAACACGTTCAGTAATACGGCGTACATCTTCAAGCACGTTGTCTAAGCTGGTCATACCAAGATCTGGTAAACCATACGAGTAGTTCGCAACACCTGCACCTGAAACATAAATCGCTTTATAGCCAACTTGTTTTGCCATCATGGCTGCATAGGCATTTACAGTTCCAATAATCTGTAATGGCTTTTCGACTTCCAAAGCTTGTCTAAATCTTAGACCTGCAGATGTTTGTGCTGTCATTATCGCTCTCCTTCTTCGTTAGTTTTTACCGTATGTTAAAATCTTATTCCCTAACCTATCTAATATAACTCAATTTGCAACTAGAGCTTAGAAATAGAACCCATGGGTTCTATTTCATCATTAATTTTACTTCTTGAATTTTTAAACTGATATAAAGGCTGATCAAGAACAGTATCATTTCAAAGGCACGCGATGATGCCTTTGCATGATGATCTCCTTGAGAAGCTAAAAACAGGGAAATCACTCGCTGAGTAAAGTTAGAAATTCTTGCGCATTTGCTAAAATGCAATGAATAACTTATCCACGATCAGATACAACTCAACTTTCTAACAAAATTGAACCATACATTTCGCGTAATTCCTTTTTTAGAATTTTTCCTGTACCGCCAACTGGAATAGTATCAACAAAAACGACTTGATCAGGAATCTGCCATTTGGCAATTTTATTTACATAATATGTCAAGATTTCATGCGCAGTGACTTGGCTTTGTGCCTGCTTCTTTGCAATGAGTATGGGTCTTTCATCCCAACGCGGATGTATCGCAGCGATTACAGCCACCATTTCAAGTTCAGGATGGCTACTGGCAATATTTTCTAGTTCTACTGAGGAAATCCACTCACCACCTGACTTAATCAAGTCTTTAGAACGATCACAAATCTTTAAATAACCATCTTGATCAAGCGTAGCAATATCACCTGTATCGAACCAACCATCCTGCGTCAGTGCAGATTGGTCTGCAGCAAAATAGTGGCTCACAATCCAATGTCCTTTAATTTGTAAATGGCCTGCGGTTAAGCCATCGCGAGCCAGTTCATTTATACCTTTTTCCTGATCACAAATACGTAGTTGTACGCCAAATGGAGGACGGCCTTGGGCTAAACGTAAAGATAATTTATCTGTATCATCAAGTACCGTGTGTTTTGCTTTTAACTGATTTACTGCACCTAAAGGACTCGTTTCTGTCATCCCCCATGCATGAATCGTTTCACACTGATAGCGCTCTTTAAAAGTCAGCACCATCGCAGGTGGACATGCTGCACCACCAACCACATTACGTATCAAACTGGGTAAAGTACTGCCTAAATTTGCTGCAGCATTAAGTAAGCCCTGCCAAATGGTCGGTACACCTAAGGCATTGGTGACTTTATAACGGTCAATTAATTCAACCAAACTCGCCCCATCTAACATTGGCCCAGGCAAAACAAGACCACAGCCAACCATCGCAGCAGAATAAGGTATCCCCCAAGCATTGACATGAAACATCGGAACGACGGGCATTAAATTATCTTTGGCGGATAAATTAAAGGTATCTGGTAAACAACTCGCATAACTATGTAATACCGTTGAACGATGGCTATACAACACGCCCTTGGGATGGCCTGTCGTACCAGAGGTATAACATAATGAGCTAGCAAGGTTTTCATCGAACTCAGGCCAGATAAACTGATCTGATTGTTTCTCTATTAATAGGTCATAAAATAATACGTCAGGCAATGCTTTTTCAATCTCGGCATCGTAGGCATCTAAACAAATAAAATGTTCAACTCGTGGCAATGCGCTTTTAATTTCTGAAATTAGCCCGACAAAAGTCTTATCGAAAATCACAACTTTGTCATGCGCATTATTCATAATGAAAGTCAGTTGTTCTGGAAATAATCGAGGGTTAATAGTGTGACAAACATAACCACTCCCCGAGATCGCATACCATGACTCTAAATGACGATGATTATTCCATGCAAGCGTTGCAACTCGATCACCCTGTGTTAACTGGAAATGATCTAATACATTGGCAAAACGTCGAGCATTTGCTGCAACTTCACGCCAATTACTCTGTGTCATCGTTCCATCGCTATTTTTTGAAATAACCGCAGTATCTGCATGGTAACGTTCTGCATGCTCAATCAAACTGCTGATTAACAGCGGTTGACACATCATATTTCCCTTCATCTCAATGTCCTTATTACCAGCTTGTTACGGCTATCTTATAAATCGGTACTCACCGAATGAAGGGATAAAATACAAAAGTTTTTAACTTATATTTTGTCATTTCATGACAGATATTTGTCATTTGATCACAAGTGTCTACATATATTAAAAATCCTGAGTGTCTGCTCAGGATTTCTTTCAAGATATTACATCTTTACTGGGATTAAAAATTAACTTTGAAAACTAAAGAGGCAAAATCACGATCATCAATTACACTAAATTCATTTGAGCCAAAAAAATTGGTATAGGCAAGTTCAGCTGTATATTTATTTTGATATGTCGCCGAAACCGCAGCAGCGATACTCATTTGCCCTTGTTGAAAATTAGGACCATATCCATGCACATCATGTCGCAAACTTAAACTTGGACTAATCACCGTCGCAGGAAATACATCTTTATAATTTAACACCCCACGTAATCGATAGCCCATAGACCACGTAGTGTAATACCCATCACGATTACAATACTGCTCATTTAAACGGTCAACCTCATCATTAGAGAGATTAGCTGTGCCATATGTTGTACATTGATTTACCTTAGTGACTGGATCATAAGCACCTGTAGATAATTCACTACGCCCAAAAGCACCCGATCGACCTAAACGATGATTACCTATATCTGCAATATGATTAACAGCAAATTCAGCTGCCCAATTAAAACTATTTGCACCCCATAAATTCTGAATCTGGTTACTTGCACCAATGCTCCACTGTGTAACAGGTAAACTGGCATATCCTTGTGCATAATCCCCCATTTCACCACTCACACCTGGTGAGGAAAATGGTGTATCAGGCGATAACACTTGGTAATAGACTAAATCTGGACTGTTAAAATGAAGTGGCATATTTGGTTTATAGGTTAATTCACTAAAGACTGAGGTGGTTGCAACTTTACCAGCCAAACTCAAACCATACATTTTAATATCTTCAGGATAAATTGAAAAAATCGTTGCGGTATTAAAGTTTTTAGCCCCAGCGGCTGTTGCGTTGGTTCCATCAAAATGAGTCAATCGACTATGATAATTGGCAAAATACACACCCAGTTCTGCGTTATTTAAAGCGGGTAAGTTCTGTTTTAAAGCAAAACCATATTGTCCCTGATCTTTGGCCAGTTGACTGGCTGTACGAGGTATATATCGCTGTGCAGCTAATGCACCTTCCGTAGATTTATCATCTAAGCCAGCAGTAATAATTAAAGGCCCGCAACGCTCTGGAACCAGATCAGAAATCTCAAAAAATGTTCCACAGCCATCAACCACTGAAGGTCTAAATTTAAATTGGTAAAAACCTTCCAACTTAAGATGTTGATTTAAATCTGCGGCAAAGGAAAACATTTCAACAGGAATAATACGCTCTCGTGGATCGCCTCCAGGTCGATTGACCGCAACATAATCAAAAGCACTCACCGAATTTAAGCCATTTTGAAAAAACTGTGACTTCCCCCATGACAAGGTATGTTTACCCAGTTTCAAATTCAGCGATTGCTCGTCATTCAATTTAAAGTTTTTCCAAATATAAGCATCCCATAAATCGATGCCTTTAAACTTTGCTAAGCGAGGCCACTGAGAATCATCAAAGTCATATAAGTGACCATGATTGGCTTCATAGGCATGGTCGTACCAATATTTTGTACTGAGCACTGCCCCTTGCTGTGGTCCATTGAGTTTAAATTCGGTATAGCCTTTAACAATCTGTGAAATTGTATCGTATTGATCAAAGTTGACTCGGCCATTATCACCATTGACATCGATACTATAACCAGACTTTCCTGTTTTAATGGAGTCTGGGTGATAAAGTAATTCAGACGATGGCGCCTGAGTACTGATACTTTGTCCTAAACTTAAATTGGTTGTTGTTTCAAATTTCCAGTCGGGATTAATCTCTACAGTAAAAGCATAAGCTTTAGAGACAGACAAAAAAATACCCAATAAAACACAGCTGCTTTTCATCCATCGACCGTGTTTTGAAATACCCTTTATATAGACATACTGATCCACCATACCATCTCCATATCGATATGATTGAGTGAGTTAAATGACACATGCGTAAGTAAAAAATCACGACCTTGAGGTCTGAGATTTAAATATGCAAAGTCGCGTTATAGTTTTTGAAATACAGACATGTTTTATTTTCCTTAATGATTCTTCAGACCATTCCTTGGCCTAAAATCAAAATAACCGTGTTGAAATAGAACCGATCACTTCTGTTGTAGCTCAATCGATTTTTTGGGATTTTTCATGGGCAATATCATTGTTATTATTTGCCCAGTTCTTTATGTTGTGATGGCACTGTCTGCTATAGTGCTATCGAGTTGTCGAATCAACTGTTCTGCCTCTGGCCAAGGGCCAAAACCAGCTGCTGGGTTCATATGCCCAACTTCCCCCAAATCTAAAACCTGACTGCCCCAATGCTGTGCCATTTTCATCACTGCGTCATAACTGGCCAATGGATCATTCCGACTTGCAACCACGAGGCTTGAAAAGGGAAGTTTTTGCTGAGGCAAAGGTATCCAGCCTTGTTCATTTAACGCTTTGGATGTTGGATAGTTTTCTGGCCAAGTTGCATTAAGATCAGGAGGAGTCACCAACAACGCAGCTTGAATCTGCTGTTGCTTAGAATAGTAGTGCGCGGCCCAATGCACAGTCATCAATACACCAGCACTATGTGCCACTAAAATCACAGGACCATCGATTTGCTCTAACTGCATTTGAATGGCTTCAAGACGTTTGGAACAGTTCAATTTGTCAGTTTGTAAAGGCGGCACACTCCGCACTTTAGCCAACCGTGATTGCAGATGCGTTTGCCAATGTTCAGCCACATGATCACGTAAACCAGGAATGATCAGTACTGTAGCTTGAGTCTGTATTTTTTCCATATTGACACCTCCATATGTCAGGACCATCAGGCTAAATTCTTATCTCTACCTTAGAGTGCTCCTTTAAATGACGAGGTACATTGCATGTCATTGGCTTTTCATTTCACGACAAATTCAAATTTAAAAATTCATGATGGTCATAGATCACTTTACTCAGCAAAAAACATCATAAAACTCACAAGAATTATTGATAAATGCTTTGCATAGAAAGTCCTTTTACAAGCTGAGCATTTTAGATATAAGTAGAAGCTAACCAGGATGAGGTTATTTTAAAGATAAGGAGATAAGAACATGGTGCCTTTTGCACATACGGCAGTGCTTACCAACTATTTAAACGTGAGCCAACAGCTTGATCTCAACACTTTTTCTTTATTATCAAGTGTCGGACTTTGCCAATCCCAACTGGCTGACAGTAAACAGCGCATTCCCGTTGATAAAGCCATTACCTTATTAGAAGCCTCAGCACTGAGCAGTGGCTGTGAAGCTTTTGGTTTGCGTATGGCGGAGTTAAGACAACTCTCTGATTTTGGCGAAGTCAGCTTGTTACTCAGTTACCAACATACATTACGCGATGCTTTAAAAATTATTAGTCGTTATCGCAATTTACTCAACGATGCGCTGGCAATCTATGTGGAGGAAAGTGGTCATACTGCTATTATTCGCGAGGAGGTGGTCACACCTGCCTCACTCTATAGTCGTCAGGCCACAGAACTTGCCGTGGGTACAATGCATCGATTGTGTGCGACGCTTTTACAGCATAAGTGGCGACCAACCAGTGCGCATTTTACCCACAGTGCGCCTAAAGATCTGTCCATTCATCGACGTGTGTTTGGCTGTACACTCGAATTTGGTAGTGAGTTTAATGGACTCGTGTGCAATGCATCTGAACTAGATCAAATCAATCCTTTAGCCAATACAGCGATGGCTGATCATGCACAACGGTTCTTAGATATTTTGCAAAATGACTGTGAGCCATCATTAATTTTAGATATACGCAAAAGTATATATCTACTCTTACCTATGGGCCGTGCCACACTTGATCAGGTTGCCCATGCACACGATATAAATGTTCGTACACTACAACGTCGATTAGAGGCAGCGCAGACCAGTTTTAGTGATCTGATTAATGATGTACGACGTAATCTAGTATTTCGTTATTTAAAAAATTTAAATTATTCATTAAGCCAAGTTTCTGACATATTGGGTTACTCAATGCCAAGCTCATTTACTCGATGGTTTATTAACCAGTTTGGCGTATCTCCAACGGTCTGGCGTGAAAATAATAAGGTGTTAATACAACAAGATATTCATTTACCACAGAAAACATCATAATATGCAAAAGCCCTAGCGATTATACTAGGGCCATAAAAACATATTTTAATTAGCCATAAATTATATAAAATATAATATCAAGTTAAATAAAATATGTTCTATCAGCCTAATCAATAATTAGATTTATCTTAATAAAAATCGTCATATATGATTATTGCTTGAGTATAAATATGTGTTGATATTACACACATAAATACACTTAACTTACTCTGCTGTTGGCATTTCAGCAGCTGAAGCGTCAGAAGCTGGTTGGTCAGCAGCAGGAGCTGGTGCTTCAGTTGTAGTTGTCTCAGTAACAGGCGCTTCTGCTGGAACAGCAACGTCTGCAGCTGGTTCTGCAGCAAATGTTTGTGAAGTCACAACTAACGCGATTCCGGCAAATGCAAGTTTAACTAATTTCATGTGAATGTCCTTTTAATAAAAAAAATGTAAAGTGTATTAGCTAGCACACAGGGCGTTATCGTTGCATAAAACATTAATATAAACATTATCTTACGTTAACTTTATGTTATTTCATGTAATTAATTAACTTAAGTAATTGAAATATATAGGCTGAAAAATTCTTAATTTATTCAAATTTCAAAAATTGGTTTTTAAAAAATTTGATCTATTTAACAATAATTGTAATATTTGTATTAAAAACCACGCACAAATTTATTTAGAGTGATAAAACTTGCAGTTAATTTAATATTATGCCGAACCATCTAAGCCAATACATATTCTAAATTTTCACATTTTAATTTCACATTTTGTGACATTTAGTTTAAAAAATAATCATTATATGCATTTTTGAAATGGATAAACATCATTCATTTTTGATGATTTTAATACTGAAACTTTACATTTATTCACGCCATTCAGCCTGATTTATTTCTTTGAGTTAATTATAATCGAACAAATATTTATCACTCAAAATTTGTGGGGCTTCATGCTGGAAACACCGCGTTTAATCTTAAGACAGTGGCAACTCACAGACCAACAAGCTTTCATTGCGATGGGCCAAGATCCAGATGTCATGCATTATTTCCCAAAGTGTTTAAGCAAAGAAGAGAGTCTAAAATTCATTGAAGCGGTTACCGAAATCATTCAGCGTCAGGGCTGGGGTTTCTGGGCAGTCGAATTAAAAACCACAGGACAATTTATCGGTTTTGTCGGCTTACATGAGCAAGCCACACAATTTGATTTTTCTCCATGTGTAGAAATTGGCTGGCGCTTGACTAAATCTTTTTGGCGACAAGGTTATGCCACAGAGGCTGCGCAGGCTGCTTTAGATTACGCTTTTCATACCCTTCAACTGGAAAAAGTCGTGTCTTTTACTGCTGTCGCGAATCATCCTTCTGAAGCCGTTATGCAAAAACTAGGCATGAACAAGGTGGGAGAATTTAATCATCCTAAACTCCCTGCACAGCATCACTTAGAGCGGCATGTTTTGTATGAATTAAAAAAGCCCAGTGCATAAGTACTCTACCCACTCATGCACTGGACATAAACTCAATTACCGCATGTATGGTGCTAGCTTAAAATAACCATTTCATCATCAACAGCACCAAAACGACAAGGAATATACTTTCACCAAGCATGAGTAGAATTGGCTTAATTCCAACCGAAGCCAAAGCTTTTAACTGTGTTTTCATTCCCAGTGCACTAATCGCGGTGACCAAACACCAGCGTGATAAATCATTTACACCTGTTTGGATGTTTACAGGTACCCAGCCAGTACTGTTGATACACACCATAATGATAAAACCCACGGCGAAAAATGGCAGTAATGGCGGCCGTGCCCCTGTTCCATCAGCACCTTGCATACGCGTAATCATTGCAGCACAGACAATTACTGGTAATAACATTGCAACACGCATTAATTTAACTACCGTGGCAATATCACCTGTTTCAGTCGACATGCTATATCCAGCGCCAACGACTTGAGCCACATCATGAATCGTTGCGCCTAAAAACACGCCAGCAGCAGAGGGTGATAACTCTAACCAGTTGGCAATCATTGGATAAAAAATCATGGCAATAGTTGAAAATGCAGAGACCACAATAACCGTAAATAAAGTCGCTTTTTCTTTTTGTGGATGATTGGGCAATGCGGCAGATAACGCTAATGCTGCCGATGCACCACAGATCGCAGTTGCCCCACCAGTTAACATGCCAAAAATACCCTTAAACCCCATGACACGTGCAACGAGCATAGACACTAAAATGGTAATCACCACCAAACTCAAAACCAAAACTGAAATCTGCCAACCCAGTCCTGCAATTTGTTCTAAGGTAATTCGCATACCCAATAGGCCAATGCCGATCCTTAAAACTGTGCGCGAAGTAAACTCAATCCCTGCCTTACAAGGGCCTTCAACCGCCAGAAAATTAACGGCCATTCCCAGCATCAAGGCAAATAACATCACTGGAGCAGCATAATGATCTGCTAAAAAAGTTGCCGCAGCCGCGACAATTAAACTGACTAAAATACCAGGCAATAATTCACGTGAACGTTGTATCAAATCTGCGACATTAAAGTGCTGCATATTGCTCTCCACGATTGAGCACAATAAAGACCTGTTCACCCTGAACTTCCACGAGATAAGTACTCAGTTTCATTTGAGTTGAATGAAGTAAGTATCCTGTAGCCAGATCAAATCGCAAACCATGAGCGCAGCATTGCAGAATTTGTCCCTCTAACTTACCTGACCACATTGAGGCACCTTGATGAGGACAACTATCTTCAAATGCATAAAACACTGAGGCGATATTAAACAGTGCAATGGTCTTCCCTTCGACAAACAATAAACTTCGTCCATCTACAACAGGAACTTTTTCCGAAGGAACTAAGAATCGAAAACTCATGCAGGCCATCCTTGTGTTGCTAAGGCTTCAAACATGCTGTCACATAATACATGTGCTGGATGTGCGCCAGCTAAAGCCAAGCGACCATCAAAAATAAAATAAGGAACACCATGACCACCTGTGTTTGCAGAATGAAAAACTTGCTCGGCAGCATTTAAATCAAGTGCCAGTTGTGGCTGGCTATAACCACATTCAGCCGCAATCTGAAATAACACTGTACTTTCAGTCAAATCTTCACAGCGCTGAAAATATGCAGCAAAGAGGCGTTCCAAGAGCTGCTCTTGTTGTTCTGGTGTAGCGAGCTCTTGCACACGTGCAAATAGTCGATGTGCTTTTACGGTATTGGGCATTCGTTTAATTTTAGAAAAATCAATCTCCACGCCAACCGCCTGAGCGGCGTGTTTTACCTGTGCTTGACGTCTTTCGACATTTTCGCTGTTGCCGAGTCGCTCTTGATAAAATGCTTGAAATGGCACACCGTCTATTGGCAACTGTCGAATTAACTGCACACCATGCCAATGTACGATGACATCTACATCAGTATGTGTGCGTTTGAACTGTTGCAATGCTGCCTGCAATTGACGTTTACCAATCAGACACCAAGGACAAATAAATTCAAAGAAAACATCTATATGCAATTTGCGTGTCATATTTTTCATCCATTATTCTGACTAAAGTGATCCATGTTTTTGCTCTTGCTCAAGCTGATGCAAAGCACCCTGTAACTTACCAAGTTGCGCCATGTCACGGTGATAATGATATTTGGCAAATAATAGAACCATAGCAGCGACGATACTGATCAAAGGCATAAGCTGAAATGCAGCGTGCAGTCCAATCACATCGGATACTTTTCCCACCAAGAGCGGCCCTAAAGCCAACCCCAATAAATTGTTAGCCAAAGTTAAAGTGGCAAAAGCTGTAGCATGTACCGAATAATGTGTGAGATTTGCGACCATAGCACTGGTAGGCCCATTGGTACCGATCGCAATAAACATCCCAAGACAAATCATTACCAGTTGGAGCTGGCCCGCAGGTAATGCAAAAGCAATCGACAGGATCAAACAACTCAATAAGCAGTAGCCAATGGCTAAACTGACTTTACGATCAGGACGGTTTTTTCCTAGGCGATCACATAACATGCCGCATAAGATCGTACCCACGGCGCTACATAAAACAATCACGGCTGAGGTGATTCCAGCCTTATCTGTACTCATGGCATAAAAGCGGTTGAGGTAACTGGGCATCCAAACGATGACAGAACCCCCTACAAAAAGTTGTAAACCACTGCCAATATACGTGGCTACAACGGAACGGCTTGAATATAAGGTTCGTAGCGGATTTTTTATTTGAGCAACCTTTTCCCCTGTTGCTGTGATCAACTGAGGGGAAACGATTTTTCTTTCTTTCACCACGACTGGATAGAGCACAGCAAGAACTAAACCAAAGATCGCCATGCAACCAAAGGCCCAGCGCCAACCATAATGCTCAGCAAGTACTCCGCCTAGCGCCATACCCAAAAATGAACCGAA
>NZ_BBRX01000014.1 GCF_000829675.1 Acinetobacter rudis | reverse complement strand
AAACTTTGCTGTTGTTCGACTTGTTGCTTAGCAATCGAGTCCTGCTTAAACAGTAGCTCAAAACGTGCCAATTCACTTTGCGCATGCGAACGCTGTGCCTCTGTTTGTTGTAAAGTTCCAATGGCCTGTTGCAGCGTCATCTGTAAAGGCGCAGGATCTATTTGGGCTAACAGCTGCCCTTTTTTAACCTCTTGTCCTTCTTGTACATAGATCTGTTGCAATACGCCAGAAACTTGACTTTGTACATTGACTTGATTGGCTGGGATCACTGTTCCCATCGCCTTCAGTTCAATATTTAAATCTTGCTGTACAGCACTAATTACTCGCACAGGTACAGGTTTAGCCCATTGACTATAGCGCTGTTCAGCAACTTGATTTTTTTTCCAATACATCCATGCAGCTAAAGCTACCACACACAATAGGATGAAAATAATCCACCATTTTGCACGGCCACTTTTGTGCTTTTTCTGCGACGGAAGTTGTAACTCATGTTGCATATTTATACCCACCCCATCAGATCGACTGCACATACCAAGACAGTACAGACTGACCATACTGAGGCCAAATGCAGGCTATAACGGGGATAATAGCTCTGCACAAAAACTAATAGACCAACAGCAAAAGTTAAAATCCCACACCAAGCTGCAAAACCAATGGCTGCCCCCCATACATAGAGACACAGACCCAAACCAAACACTAATCCGATATAACCTAGACAACGTAAAATCAGATTTTTTTGTGAACTAAAACTTTGTTGAAACACTAACTTGGCATTTCGATCCATCGCCAAGTTGAGTGCGAGCATTCCCAAATAAATACAGCTAAATGCCGCCAAAACAGGAACCCAGACAAAACTCATGATGACTCTCCTTGTTGTTTTGATTGCGGCTCATCCGTTTTTACATTGGATGCTGTTTTTGCTTTTTTCTTGACTGGTGCTTTTAAAATTGCATTGCGTTTACGCCATACGGCATATGCAGCCCATGCCAAAAGACTCCCGAATAAAATAAAACCAAAATCAACACTGGCTAGGGCATAATCGCCATGCAGGACTGTCGCCAACAAATGGCGTTCTGTGGTGAAGGCATTTAAAACAGGCAGCAGTAAATAAGCCGCAGCGGCCAAGCAAAGTAACTCAAACCACGCGCGTGCAATCGGCCTACAGTAGGCATAAATTAAACACAACGCTAAAGTCATATATAAACTATGCACTTCCCATGCGGCGCGATCAGCCCAAGTTGCAGAGATTAAACGGTTCGCCCAAAAATACACGGCGATTGCCAAGGGCAAACCTGCAATCATGGCGATATTTAGATGTTCAACTAAGTTATGACCAAAAGACATTTTTCCTGCTTTAATCTGCTTAGGTCTGCGCTTGACTGTCCAAAGCACTAAACCTGTGGCGATCATCGCTGTCCCTAATAAACCACTTAAGACATAAAGCCAGCGCACAACAGGTGAAGCAAAACTCCCTTCATGCAATCCCAATAAACTGCGTCCAAAAACTAAAGCACCAGGATCTGTATTGATGGTGTTGTCACTGATTTTTTTACCCGTGGATAGATCAAAATGCATCGCAGTACGTTTACGTTGCACACTATCTGACTCATTTTTATAAAATTCAACACGGGCAGGATTTTCCCCTTGCGCAGCATAAATATTTAGACTTGAGACACCCGATGTGCCCCATTGCTGCTGTGCTTGTGCTAATAAGGGAGCAACATCAACTGCATAGCGCATGCTGTACTGCATGTTATGTTGTTCACCCCTAGCACTACCACCACGACTAAAACTTTCTTTATAGAGTTCATTAAAATAACGATCTTGGTCTTCTTCACTTTGACCGTAAACAATCGGCACTGTATAAGGCATATAAGCATTTAAGAAGAAGATCAAGCCACTATAAGTGATCATGATGTAAAACGGTAAAGCGATCACACTGAGTACATTATGGACATCTAACCAAGAGCGCTGCCCCTTGGCGGGTCTGAAGGTAAAGAAGTCTTTAAAGATCTTTTTATGGGTAATGACGCCTGTGATAATGGCTGCAAACATCAACATGGTACATACGCCCACGATTCGAATCGCAATATCGTAAGGAATATAGTGCAAAGCATAATGCATACGATAGAGGGTGCGACCACCTGCTGTATCACGTGGCTCCACTTGGGCTGTCGCCTGACCGGTGACTGGGTCAAGATAACGTGTTTCGGTTGGACCAAAGCGTTTACCCTCTGGGGTAGGCATTGACCAACTGACTTGTAATTGTTCTGAGCCACGATCTTTTGAGAGGAAATCAACACGCCAACGCACCGCTTCTAGCGCGTCTGGGCTATGTGATAAAAACTGATTGGCCTGATTAAACTGTTCTTGCTGTGAAGGAATCACTTGAGTACGTAAAGGCAGTTCGGGTTGCATCCAGCGCGTGAGTTCAAGTTGGATATAACCTGCCGTTCCTGTTAAGAAAACAAAGAATAAAATCCAGCCAACAACCAAACCAGTCCATGTATGTAGCCAAGCCATACACTGGCGGAAACCCTCTTTCATGCAGTACCCCACTGTTTTAATCCATAGACCACTGCACTTAAAGCAACCACAAGAATGCCGCTCAACAACACCGTATGGCGTGTCTTTTTAATGGTAAAAATTGCAATAATAAATATTAACCACAGCACAAAACTCAGTAGCATCCCACTATATGTCGCCACAGCTTGTTGACTTGTGAAGATTAAACCGATAACAGCAGCCGCTAAATTTACGATCGCAAAACCCACAATACTGGCCAATACAACACGGCAAAGGACTTGTAGCCGATAGAGAAGATTTTCGTTTAAATTGAGATTTTCCAGCTTCATGAATACCGTTCACCATGCATTTCGCCATTATTTGCGCAGACTTTTACCCAAGTTTTAATCTGCCTACATCTTCTAAGACGGATGAAATTAAAAAAAAGCTCATCCATTTGTCGGGGTATTGTAAACATTTTTATTGTTTTTGCTAATCATTCTCATTACTATTAGCATTAGTTAAGGTACAGCAATACTTTCCCAGTAAATATTTTTAGTATTTATTGGCCAAAAGGCCTCATTATGGATGCACAGCTCGAAAAAAAACTTTGGTTTAATGATGTTTATCAAACACACCAAAGCATATTACTCTCATGGTTTAAGCATAAACTTCAGCACCACCACCAATCTGAAGACTTAAGTCAAGAAGTGTTTTATCGTGCTTTAAAGAGTCAATACAGTTTTCTCGATATTAAAGAGCCTCAAGCGTGGTTAATGGGCATTGCTAAACACGTGATCATTGATCATTGGCGCCATCAGCATGTAGAGCGGTTGTACTTAGAAGCATTGAGCCAAATGCCTGAACAATATGCTCCTTCTGCTGAACATGAGGTGTGTATTCGAGAGACTTTGTATCAAGTACAACTGGTTTTAGAGCGTATTCCGACTCGCGCTGCTCAAGTCTTTTTAATGTCTCAGCTTGACGGACGGAACTACCGCAGTATTGCAGAGAATTTACAAATCTCTGAAGCAACCGTCAAACGTGATATGAAACTGGCTTTTTTAGCCTGTATCCGTGTTTATCATCAATAACACCACTCTCCCTTGATCACAGCACACATGCCAAAACCCCATACATTTTCTGAAGAAATCATCGATCAAGCTTGTGATTGGTTAGTAATTTTACATTCAGGTGAAATGAGTGCGCTTGAACAAGAGCAGTATCAACAGTGGCTTGCTGCAGATCCTGAGCATGCGCAAGCGATTGCTCAGTTTAGTCAATTGAGCCAAGGTCTTGCCCAGCTTCCACAGCATCTAGATGGTGAACACATGCTCAAAACGCATGACCAGTTAGATCATAAACTTAAACAATATTGTCTTTATGGTTTCATGGCCTTAATGACAACAGCAGGACTGCTTTATCAACTCCCTTGGGCAATCTGGCAAGCTGATCAACGTAGTGTGGTTGGTGAAATCAAACAATTACAACTTGAAGATGGCACAACACTTACGCTGGCCAGCAATAGTTCTATTAATATCCATTATGACCAAAGTCAACGACAAATTGAGCTATTACAAGGTGAAATTTATATTACGACTGGAAAAGACCGACAACATCGCCCCTTCATGGTCAAAACACGTGAGGGGCAAATTGAGGCTTTAGGTACACAATTTAATGTGCGCCAACAAGAGAATACTGCTCAAGTTCAGGTCTATCAGCATGCTGTTGCAATCTATCCCAAAGTCCTCACTCAGCGTTACATTATTGAGCAAGGTCAGACTACGCAGTTTAATGCTCGACATGTTGCAGAAATAGCAAGTCTCAATCATGAACGTCCTTATTGGACACAGCACATGCTTTTAGTCGAAAAACGCCCACTCTCAGAAGTGATTGCTGAATTATACCGTTATCGCAGTGGTCAGTATCTATTGGCTGATGAACTCAAAGATATCCCTGTCTCAGGTGTATTTTCACTCAAAAACATTCAACAAAGCCTAGATGCCATCGCCTATACACATCATTTGCAGTTGAAGACTTATGGGCCGTATCTATTGCATATCACTGCTGAAAAATCCCGCAATTAATGATTTAAAAACACAAAAAATGAGCTGATTTTACTGCTCAACCGACGAGTAAATTAAACACCAATGTGGATCTGTTTATATGCAACCTCTCTGGGCCCATCGAAGATTAAGTCTGGCTATGCGCGCTGTCACCTTGACCTTATGCACTTCAGCAACATGTCTAGTCAGCACAGTGTATGCAGCGACGACACAGCAAATTCATATTCAACAAATTAGTCTAGATCAGGCGATTCAGCAACTGGCCTTGCAAACTCAAGTGAGTATTAGCTATGACCCTACGTTATTAGCACGCTTTTTTAGTCGCGGAATAAGAGGAAGTTTTACAATAGATCAGGCGCTGAATCGTTTACTCGCACCTCACTCACTCGAAGCCATAAAACTCAGCAGTGGTGGTTATAGCATTCAAATCAAGGCTAAAACAACAGCACATCATGCAGACTTGCAGCAAGAAAGTGCAGAAGAAACAACTCCAAGCATCACAGACAATAACACTGAACACAAACTTATTCAGCTCCCCACGATCACACTCAATGCATCAAAAAATCCTAATTTATCCACTGAGGGTAATGATGCTTACACCCCTAGTGCGACATCTGCATCAACAGGACTTGTACTCAGCTTAAAACATACCCCACAATCAGTAAGTGTCATTACTCATCAGCAAATACAAGACCAAAACCTTAGCCAATTAAGTGAAGTTATTACACAAACTGCCGGGCTGAGTGTCAGTCAGGCTGGTAATATTGGCAGTGATAACTCACCCTTTTACGCACGTGGCCAACAGATAGATAACTATCTACTTGATGGCATTAAACTGCTCAGTTCATACGCCAGTATTTTTCAAAGCCAAGACACTGCACTTTATGATCGTTTTGAAATTGTTCGAGGGGCTACAGGCCTAATGACCGGTTCAGGGGCAGCAAGTGCCAGTATCAACATGGTGCGTAAAAAACCGCTGGAAAATTTCAAAGCATCAGCTAAGGCAGCAGTGAGTTCTTGGGAAAACTATCGTGCGGAGTCCGATATCTCTTCCCCACTTAACGATACTGGATCTTTACGAGGTCGTGCGATATTGGCCTATCAAGATTTGGACAGTTATATAGATCGTTATCACGAGAACCGTAAAGTAGCTTACTTCGTAGTTGAATCAGACCTTGGCGACCATGGTAAAGCAAGTCTCGGCCTAAGTTATCAAGATATTGATATAGATGGTATTGCACGCAGTGGCCTACCTTCATATGCTACAGATGGTCATTTAATCCCGTGGTCACGTTCGAGCTCTGCAGCTGCAGACTGGAGTTACTCTAAACGAAGTGCAACCGCGTTATTTACTGATCTTGAACATGCCCTCACTGATCGCTGGAAAATAAAAGCAATGAGTTCGCGCACGATCACGCATTCAAACGAACTTGTCGGCTATGCTTTTTCTGCTGATGGGATTGACCCGATTACAGGTCAAGGCGCCACAGTCTATACCACACGCTGGGAACACAAGCCCATACAAGACTTATTTAGTCTCAGTTTAACTGGCTCTTTTGACGCTTTTAATCTCGTTCATGACCTCATTATTGGCACCAGTTATAGTCGAAGTCACAGTAAACAACCTACTTATGCGAGTTGGAATAATAATATGCACTGGGAGGGTAAGCTTGACAATATTTTTCTCTGGGATGGTCTGGCTCCTGAACGACCTGAAACCCAAATCGATGGCTGGGATAATATTAAAGAGCAGAGTCAATCAATATTTGCAGCAACTCGTTTAAAGCTAACTGAGCAATTTAGCCTGATGTTGGGTGCTCGACTCGAAGACTGGCAACGCACTTTAAAAAGTGATCGCTACAAAGACAACAGTTTTAACATCACAAAGCAACAAGAAAAAAATAAGCTGATTCCCTATTTGGCGATCAGTTATGATTTTAACGATTTTTTAACCAGCTACATCAGTCACACACAGATCTTCTCTCCACAAAATGTCCAAACTGAATATGGCGATTATCTCGATGCTGTCATTGGAAAAAGTAGTGAAATCGGGATTAAAGCGGCTTTACTTGACAATCAACTCAACCTTGCAGCAGCTATATATCGCACAGATGAAGAAAACAAAGCGGTGATACTCGAAGACGTTCAAACTCCTAATGGCCGTCAGGCATATCATGCAGAAACAGCAAAAAGTGAAGGTTTTGAAATTGAAGCTGTGGGAAAGCTCAGCGATGCATGGCAAATCTCCACAAGTTTTACGCATAACCAATCAACTGATCAATATGGCCAGCGAATCAATACCAACATTGCTAAGAATATGGCCAAATTATTTAGTCGCTATACTCTACCTTATCTCAACAATGCACTTACACTTGGAATAGGCTTACGTTGGCAAAGTGAAATCTACGCTGACAATATGGGACCCAACAATACACGTTTTACTCAAGACAGTTATGCCCTAGTCGACTTGATGGCTAATTATAAAATTAGTGAGCAACTACGCGTTAACCTAAATGTGAATAACTTATTCAATGAGAAGTATTATTTAGCTGCGGGTAACAGTTATTTTGGTCCACCGAGTAACTTTCGATTGGCTTTGAAATACAGCTGGTAATCGTAAAAAATGCTGCTATTTATCTTATGTTATCGGATCTCAACCCACTCGTATAACTATAACAGATTAGTTTAGTCGGATTTATCTGTTATAGTTTTTTTCTTGTTTTTTGTATCTACATTTTCTATGTATAGCATCAGATAATGCCAAAATCAGCCATGTTATATAGAGCATTCATCATGAACAGCAACTCAGAAGACAACAAAAAACCAGCGAAATATGCAGATAGCTCAATCTCAGACAAGGCATTTAAACGTGCAATTCTCTGGTTTTGTATCTACTGCACGCTATTTATTATTGGTGTGATATTTATGGTAAACGCTGATGGTTTATCTATGGGTTAATCTCTCAGCAGCTTATTTTAGGTCAGCTATACTGTTGACCTCATATTTCTCAAATACAAACTGAATTTTAGTCAAGTTTAACTTAAAATTTTTCAGCTAAATCACTGACTTTCATTGATCATTTCAGCTTAAACTGTAGGGTCATATCGTATTGTTGTAGTAGCACCATGTCAAAACTTGAGCGACAAAAACTTTCCCTACCTTCTGGCCACGATAAACTGTTATTACATTCTTGTTGTGCACCTTGCTCTGGTGAGGTGATGGAAACGCTGATTGAGTCTGGTATTGACTACTCTATTTTTTTCTATAATCCCAATATTCATCCAGTCAAAGAATATCTTATCCGTAAAGAGGAAAATATCCGCTTTGCTGAAAAACACAATATTGAGTTTATAGATGCCGACTACGATACTGACAACTGGTTTGCCCGTGCTAAAGGTATGGAAAATGAACCTGAAAAAGGAATCCGCTGTACAATGTGTTTTGATATGCGTTTTGAACGTACAGCACTCTATGCCAGCGAACATGGTTTTAGTCTGATCAGCAGTTCATTGGGTATTTCACGTTGGAAAAATATGCAGCAAATTAATGACTGTGGTCATCGCGCTGCTGCTCATTATGACGGCATAGATTATTGGGATTACAACTGGCGTAAAAGTGGTGGCGCTGTTCGTATGCTCGAAATTAGCAAAAAAGAAGAATTCTACCAACAAGAATACTGTGGCTGTGTTTATTCACTGCGAGACACTAACCGCTGGCGCATGAAAAATGGCCGAGATCGTATTCAACTTGGTGTAAAATTTTATAGTAATGCAATGGATGATCAGGATTAATTTGAACATCATACTGATAGCTCACAATTAAATGAGTCTGCAAACAAATTCCTTAGGTCTGGATAGATACCTAAAAAACTTAGTGAGCTTTTTTGATCAACTATTGATATGAACTCAATAAACCCACATTGTTATATTCACTGCGCTGGATTAAGTCATTGACAAGGAAACGTTCAGTTTCACGGTAGATAGAGGTCATTACACTTAAAACCCACCATGTCCTGAACATTAAATGCGATCCCTTACACATGCCCAGATCTGTTTATGGCTCAGTTGACCAGCATAGCATCGTCATAGCCAAATATTGTTTTAATATGAGGTTGCTGTAGTTCGACCAATAAACCTTGTTCAGAATATTTAAACTGTTTTTCCTCACCTAAAAAATCTCGTTCCAGAATCAACTGCTTATACTGATTATATTGAAATTTATATTCAGCACTGTTTTGAATGAGATATATTTTTAAGTGGGTTTTTCCGGATGCTTACGCTTTCTATAATACCACTTCGGATTTTTTTTGAAATAATACTTTAGGGTCAGCCCTCTTTTAGGATCACATGGCTTTGTTGCACAAACCAATCATTACAGGCTTATTCAACACTATAATTCCTAAATGAAGAAGCCTACACCTAAAAAATATCGAACAACCAATTGGTCTACCTATAATCGAGCCTTAATCAATCGTGGAAATATTTTGATTTGGTTTGACCCTAAAACTCTATGGTATGCCCAGCCACAGGGTACACAAGGTCGAAATCAAACTTATTCTGATACAGCGATTCAATGCTGTTTGATGATCAAATCTCTATTTCGACTTTCTTTACGAATGGTTACAGGTTTTGTTCAAAGCCTGATTAGGTTATGTGGTTTAAGTTGGACAGCTCCAGACTACACAACCATTTGTCGAAGACAAAAGCACATCGATATTGCGATTAGTTATGAAAAAAGTCGTAAGGGATTGCATTTACTTGTTGACTCCACTGGATTAAAGTTTTTAGGTGAAGGCGAATGGAAACGTAAGAAACATCAGCCAGAATATCGTCGCCAATGGCGTAAACTACATATTGGTATTCATGCTGAAAAATTGCAAATACGGGCAGTCCAGTTGACTACAAACAATGTTAGTGATTCGCAGGTACTTGGAGATTTGCTTGATCAAATTCCACCTGATGAGCAGATTGATTTTGTTTATACGGATGGAGCCTATGACACAAAACGTTGTAGATGGGTTATTTCAGAGCGACAAGCACATGCAGTAATTCCTCCAAGAAAAAATGCAAAGCCTTGGAAAGATAAACAAGCGAGATATTTAGAACGGAATGAATTGTTGAAAACAGTCAAATGCATTGGAAGATCGATTTGGAAAAAATGGTCTGGGTATCATCGGCGTAGTTTGGTAGAAACCAAAATGCATTGCATCAAACTATTAGGGGATAAACTCAGTTCAAGGAACTTCGACAGCCAAGTGAATGAGATTCATGCACGTGTTGCAGTTCTTAATAAATTTACAGAATTAGGTCGTCCTCGTACCCGAGTTGTAACTTAAATTTGAGTAGTCCTAGGATAGCTTTAACTCATACATCTTTATGCAACAAAGCC
>NZ_BBRX01000015.1 GCF_000829675.1 Acinetobacter rudis | reverse complement strand
GCATTGTTGCTCAATATATTGCATGAGCCTTGAACCAATATGTAATCGTTGGTAGGCAGGATGGATAAAAAATTCATCAATGTAATATTCCATGCCTTGATTCCATGGTTTTTTAAATCCAATGCTGGCTGCGATTATTTTATTTTTAGCTTTGACGACAAAACCTAAAAAATAATTATTGGCGAAGTGTGCAGATAAAAAATCAATAATGGGTTGCTCAGAATCCCAATGTTCATTCCAAGGCTCAGCACTGTAAGTTTCACAGTATAGTTTCGCACACTCAGCAATGTGGAAAGCTTGAAAAGAAATAATTTCAATGTGCATAGAGGATTTAAACCTGTTGTGTACTTAATTCAATTGGTGGTTGTGGTTTAAAGATTGGCAAAATGATTCTAAAACAACTGCCTCCCAATTGAGATTTTTCATAGTAAATTTGACCTTGGTGTGCAGAAATAATTGCGTGTACTACAGATAAACCTAGACCTGTTCCACCTTGATTTTTACCACGTGAAGGCTCAATACGATAAAAAGGATCAAATAAATAAGCAATATGCTGCTCTGCAATACCAGGACCTTCATCTTCGAATTTAAGTATCCAATCTTGATCGTTTTTACTGCTGCTAATTTTGATTAAACCTGGCTCTGCATAACGAATAGAATTTTCAAATAATGCAATCACGACCTGGTTAATTCGTTGTTCATCGCAGTAACAACTGCCTTCTGTCAAATTTGCTTGTATACGCAATTGGGCTTGTTCAAAACGGTCTTGATAATGTTCGATACTGTGAATAATAATCTGGTGTAGGCTGTGTTCGTCAAAGTTCATACGTAACTGATGATTTTCTGCCAGACTCAAAGTACGAAGGTCTTCGATTAACAATGACAATTGTTCAACTTGACCAAGTAAATCTTTAAACAGTAATACATTGGGTTCAAAAACACCATCAATAATGCCATGTAAACGGCCTTGTAATATGGTTACAGGAGTACGTAGCTCATGGGCAATTGCAGCATTCCACATGCTGGTGTTTTTTACAGAAGTTTCTAATTGACTCGCCATGGCATTAAAGTCGTCGATGAGTTGTAGTAGTTCTGCTGGAGAATTCTGTGAGTCAACTTGCGCACGTACTGAGAGTTTACCTTGACTAATTTGTTGTGCTGTTTCAGCAATCGCTTGAATAGGGCTAATAAACTTACGCGATAACTTAATCCCTAGGAAAATAGACGTGATAAAGCCAACGGTTGCGACGAAAGCTATATAAAGAAAATCTGCAATATTTAAGATGAATTCATCAGACATCAATTCTTGTTCAGTGATGAGGTTAAAATCTAAAGCAAGGGTATAGATAAAATAACCTGTGAAACAAGAAAATAGTACTGTCACCATACTGACTTTAGTTAGAGTGACAATGAGTTGGCGACTAATACTATGCTTCATTTTCATTGTACTTGATCCAAACGATAGCCTACACCACGGACATTAATCAGTAAGTTCATCAACTTCTGATCTTCTAATTTTTTTCTAAGCTTACTGACGTGACTATCAACGGTACGTTCTAAGGCATCGCTATCTGGTAAACATTGTGTCATGAGTTCATGGCGGGTGAAGACTTTATTCGGATATTGCGCCATTAAATGCAAAATCTTGTACTCAGTTAAAGTGAGATTCAGTGCTTGTATATGCTGTTGATGCTTAATAGACACATGATGTGTTTCACAGTTAATCACAATATTTTTATAAATAATGGTTTGCTGTGACTGTCGCTGAGTCGTCAAAGAGGAGCGACGCAGTAAAGCCTGTACTCGTGCAACAAGTTCATTGGGATTGAACGGTTTTACTACAAAATCATCGGCACCCATACGCAGTGCTACGATTTTATCGACTTCTTGATCGAGCGCTGTCAGCATAATTACAGGTGTAGATTTATTTTGTCTTAAGGTACTCAGTACATCCCAACCTGTCATTTGTGGCATTTTTACATCCAAAATAATAAGGTCAACTGTTGTACTGGCTTGGATCTCAAGTGCCTGTAAACCATTCATGGCACGAATCACATGAAAGTCTGATTTTTTAAGATAATTTTCAACGATATCACCAATATCGTAGTCGTCTTCAACGACTAAAATGGTTTTACCTGGATGATCAAATTGGAATGAGGAAGGGGTCATCATATCGTCACAAGTACAGTTTTTTTTAGCTTAAATGATTTTAAATAAAAATATTGTGAAAATCTCCACACAATTTCCACACTCTAGCAACTTCTATTACACAGTCGTATTGAATAATTCTTCCATCTAAAATCGGAAATTTATAATGTATAAGCCGCTGGTTTATTTATTCTCCTTGGGTTTAATCACTGCCGCATTACAAGCATGTAGTTCTGCTGACGATGATGCTGCAATGTTCGCAGAAGATACAGGTCCAGTCAAAATTAGTGTCACTGCAGCGAAGCAACAGGCTGTTGAACACGAAGAAAATTTACCAGCACGGGTACAAGCTTACCGTGTTGCAGAAATTCGCCCACAGGTCGGTGGTATTTTAGAGCGAGTACTGTTTCATCAAGGAAGTGAAGTTAAAGCAGGACAAGCTTTATTTAAAATTAATTCAGAGTTATTTCAAGCTGACGTAAACAGTGAAAAAGCAATTTTAGCAAGCGCTGAGTCTGAAGCTCAGCGCTTACATGTACAACTACAAAGATATCAACAGTTATTGCCAAGCAATGCTGTGAGTAAACAAGACGTTAAAAATACTGAAGCAGCATATCAACAGGCATTGTCACAAGTAGCAAAATCTAAAGCCACTTTGGCACGTCAACAATTACATTTACGTTATGCCACTGTTCAGGCACCAATTTCAGGTCGTATTGGGAAAATTTTGGTGACAGAGGGAGCTTTGGTAAATAGTAATGATGCAAATGCGATGGCTGTGGTTCAGCAGATTGATAAGGTTTATGTCGATGTTAAACAGTCTATTGCAGAATATGAAGCCCTACAAGACCAGTTGAGTCGTGGAGAGTTACAGCAAAGTGCGGTATCTAATGTTGAAATCTTAAATAGTCAGGGACAACCTTATCCAGTGACAGGAAAACTGTTGTTTTCTGATACACAAGTCGATCCTGAAACAGGGGATGTCAATATCCGTGTTTTGGTAGACAACCCACAGCGTAAGCTTTTACCTGGGATGTATGTACGCGTGCGTATGCATCGTGCTTCGCAGCCCAATGCGATTGTTATTCCTGAACAGGCAGTACAGCGTAATCCAAATGGGCAAGCTCAAGTGTTAGTCGTTGATGCTAAACAAAATACCAGTGAACGTCCTATAACTTTGGGTGCATTACAACAGGGCTATTATGTCGTTCAGCAAGGTTTAAAGGTTGGTGAACGTGTTGTGGTTCAAGGTCATGAGCGTATTCAACCCAAAGTTAAGCTGAATATCGCAGAGTGGAAAGCTCCTGTCGCACCAATAGCTGCGGTACAAGCGTCGCAAACACCTGCAACCGCAGGTTCAGGGGGAAGCTGATGTTGTCACAATTTTTTATTCGACGTCCTATCTTTGCTTGGGTGATCGCAATATTTATTGTCTTGTTTGGGCTATTAAGTATTCCCAAATTGCCAATTGCACGTTTCCCGTCGGTAGCACCCCCTACAATTAGTATCTATGCATCCTATCCAGGCGCAACACCGCAAACCTTAAATGATAGTGTGGTGTCTTTGATCGAAAAAGAATTGTCAGGTGTGAAGAACTTACTATATTACAGTTCAAGTTCGGATACTTCTGGCAGCGCAAGTATTACGGCCACGTTTAAGCCGGGTACTGATCCAGAAATGGCGCAAGTTGATGTTCAAAATAAGTTGAAAAGTGTAGAACCACGCTTACCTCAAGTGGTCAGACAACAGGGTTTGGCGATTGAAGCAGCATCTTCTGGCTTTTTAATGATGGTGGGTATTCACTCACCTAATCACCAATTTTCAGAAATTGATCTCAGTGATTATTTAGTTCGTAATGTGGTTGAAGAGCTAAAACGAGTTGAAGGCGTCGGGCGTATTGAAGCATTTGGTGCTGAAAAAGCCATGCGGATTTGGGTAGATCCTAAAAAGTTGGTCTCTTATCAACTTTCAATGGCTGATATTAGTCAAGCCATTCAGACACAGAATAGTCCAATCGCACCTGGGCGTGTGGGTGACTTACCCGCAGTACAAGGGCAAATGATTAGTTTACCACTGACAGCACAAGGTCAGTTAAGTACCGTAGAGCAATTTAAAGACATTACTTTACGTGCAAATCAACAGGGCGCACAGGTTAAGCTTTCTGATGTTGCTCGTGTAGAGCTTGGCGCACAAAGTTACAGCTTCTCTATTTTAGAAAATGGTAAGCCCGCAACAGCACTGGCAATTCAGATCAGTCCAGGAGGCAATGCGGTTAAAACCTCAGAAGCGGTGAAGGAACGTGTCAATGAATTGAGTCAGTCGCTACCTCAAGGGATGGAATTTTCGATTCCTTATGATACTGCTCCATTCGTTAAAGTCTCGATTGAAAAAGTAATCATGACTTTGCTTGAGGCGATGATTTTGGTATTTATCGTGATGTTTATGTTCTTACATAACGTGCGTTATACCTTAATTCCTTCGATCGTGGCACCGATTGCATTACTTGGTACTTTTGCGGTCATGCTGCTTTTTGGATACTCCATTAACGTACTGACGATGTTTGGTATGGTGTTGGCTATTGGGATTATCGTAGATGATGCTATCGTGGTTATCGAAAATGTAGAGCGTATTATGGCTACGGAAGGCTTAGGCCCGAAGGAAGCAACCTCTAAAGCGATGCATGAAATATCGAGTCCAATCATTGGGATCACTTTGGTCCTTGCAGCCGTATTTTTACCGATGGCGTTTGCTAGTGGCTCAGTCGGGATTATTTATCGCCAATTTACCGTAACCATGTCGGTTTCAATTTTATTCTCAGCATTTTTAGCTTTAACTTTGACACCAGCACTTTGTGCAACGTTGCTCAAACCGATTGCTGCTGATCATAAGAAAAAAGGTTTTTTTGCTTGGTTTGATCAGCGCTTTGATCAATTAAACCGACAATACGAACGTATACTCATCAAATGTGTCCGTCATATTCTGCCGATGATGGTGCTCTTTGTATTCTTCGTGGGTCTGACAGTGCTTGGCTTTAAGTTTATTCCAACGGCATTTTTACCTGATGAAGATCAAGGCTCATTTATTACGTCATTTCAATTGCCAGCCGATGCAACCCAGCAACGGACTTTAGATATTGTCAAACTGTTTGAACAACATTTAGAAAGTCGTCCAGATATCAAAGACAATATTTCAGTGTTGGGCTTTGGCTTTAGTGGTTCGGGTCAAAATACAGCGATTGCATTTACAAACTTAAAAGACTTTGCGGATCGTAACAGTAGTGCTGCTGATGAAGTGGCTGCTGTGAATAAGGCCATGAAGGAAAGTACCGAAGGACAGATTATGTCTGTACTTCCTCCTGCAATTGAAGAAATGGGCTCTACCTCTGGCTTTAGTTTACGTTTACAAGATAAAGCTAACCTAGGAATGCCAGCCTTATATGCTGCACAGCAACAGTTGTTGGCCTTAGCGGCGAAAAGTGAAAAGCTGGCTTATGTTTATCCAGATGGTTTACCACCAGGAAATAACATCGATCTACGTATCGACCGAGCGAAAGCTGAAGCATTGGGTGTCAACTTTAATGATATTAACGAGACGATTTCTGCTTCGATGGGTTCAAATTATATCAACGACTTCCCAAACCAAGGTCGTATGCAGCAAGTGATTGTCCAAGTCGATGCCAATTCACGTATGCAGATTCAAGACATTTTAAACTTAAATGTAAAGAGTCAGGCTGGAAAACTGGTCAAGCTTTATGAAATCGTGACACCAGTGTGGACACAATCAGCGCAACAATATAATCGTTACAATGGTCGACCTGCGCTGAGTATTGCTGGAGAAGGCTTACCTTGGGTATCAAGTGGTGAAGTGATGACCGAAATGGAGCGCATTGCTAAGCAATTACCTAAAGGTATCGGGATTGAATGGACAGGGCAATCCTTGCAGGAAAAAGAGTCAGAATCACAAACCAATTTCCTTTTAGCCTTATCTATGCTTGTGGTGTTCTTGGTGCTTGCAGCACTTTATGAAAGTTGGTCAATTCCTTTATCTGTGATGTTGGTTGTACCTCTAGGTCTTATTGGTGCTGTGATTGCTGTCATGATTCGAGGTATTCCCAATGACATCTTCTTCAAAGTGGGGTTGATCACCATCATTGGGCTTTCTGCTAAAAATGCAATTTTAATTGTTGAGTTTGCAAAAGTTCTAAGAGAAGAAGGTATGAGTTTGATCGAGGCAACTGTTGCAGCAGCCAAGCTGCGCCTTCGCCCAATTCTCATGACTTCTTTGGCCTTTACTTGTGGCGTAATTCCTTTGGTTTTTGCAACAGGTGCAAGTTCTGAAACGCAACATGCGATTGGAACTGGGGTGTTTGGCGGCATGATCAGTGCAACAATTTTGGCAATTTTCTTTGTACCAGTATTCTTTATTTTTGTGCTGAGTACAGTTGAAAAAATAGTCAATCGTTTTAAGGCGAAACAAACTTAATCATCAAAAATTTCATCTAACCCAATTGGGCCGATCTTAGTGATCGGCCTAATTTAAAGTATATAGAGACAGATTTTATAGTTTAATCAATGGATTAAATTATTTTACAACGTTGTTTATCGTTCTACAGGAAAACACCTATGACAATTAATGAAGCTCAGCTATTACAAGATGAAGCGTTATATTGTTCTCATGGCGACACAGTACATTATGTGAATCCGCCTAAAATTTTTACAAATTGTCAGGGAAGTTATCTCTACGATGATCAAGATATTGCGTATCTAGATCTTCAAATGTGGTATTCGGCTGTCAACTTCGGTTATAAAAACCCACGCTTAGAAAAAGTGTTGATTGACCAAATTCATGAGCTGCCACAGATTGCCAGTCAATATTTACACCCAACTAAAATTGAATTGAGTAAAGCGATCGCGCTTGATATTCAAAACAAAACTGGGCAAAAAGGTCGCGTACATTATAACGTTGGTGGTTCGCAATCTATTGAAGATTCCCTCAAGCTTGTACGTAATTACTGTAAAGGTAAGAGCCGTATGTTTGCTTTTGAAGGCGGTTACCATGGTCGTACTTTAGGGGCATCTTCGATTACTTCAAGTTATCGTTACCGTCGTCGTTATGGCCATTTTGGTGATCGTGCTCAATTTGTACCATTCCCATACCCATTCCGTCGTCCTAAGGGAATGACTGCTGAAGAGTATGCAGACAAATTAGTTGCTGAATTTGCGCGTCTTTTTGAGACTGAATACCACGGTGTTTGGGATCCTAAGGCAGGTGAAAGTGAATTTGCAGCATTTTATATTGAAACGATTCAAGGTACAGGTGGATATGTAATCCCACCAATGAACTTCTATCCTGCATTGAAGAAAGTATTGGATCAGTATGGAATCTTGTTGGTTGTCGATGAAGTTCAAATGGGCTTCTATCGTACAGGTAAGCTTTGGTCATTTGAACATTTTGGGATTAACCCAGATGTTGTGGTGTTTGGTAAAGCATTGACCAATGGTTTAAACCCATTGGCTGGTCTTTGGGCACGTGAAGAATTGATCAATCCAGAAGTCTTCCCTGTAGGCTCAACTCACTCTACATTTGCATCAAACCCATTGGGTACAGCACTTGGTTTAGAAGTGATGCGTATGACAGCTGAAAAAGATTATGAACAG
>NZ_BBRX01000016.1 GCF_000829675.1 Acinetobacter rudis | reverse complement strand
CATATTTAGTATCGTCACCTGCAAAAGTAACAATGTCACCGCCAAGGATTGAACCAGTGCCACCAGTAACTGCCACAGCACTTTTACCCGCATCAAATGCACCATCTACCGCATAACCTGCACCGCCACCTTTAAGATGCACACCAACTGCATGAGAATGGCGAATTGCAAAGTTCATGATGCGATCGGTCATACCGTTACGAAGCATATCGTCACGACCCGCTTCATTGACTTTAAATAGACCAGATTGTTTACCACGTAGGTTACCAATTGCGGCATGACCCAACACCATTTGCAGATCATTACGGGGTGCACCATTACGCTCAAGAATACCAAGCGAACCTGCAAAGTCGGTCATATCTGCTGCGGTACCAAACGGTGTTTTGCCTGCGGTACCATAACCAATCGAAGCATGTTTATAAGCTTCCAACCAACAATCATGCTCAACTTCATTTACTAGTGTACGCATCGCCTGAGCAAAGCGGTCGGTCTGGATCTGGCCAAAGGTCCCTGCATTTTGTAATGAACGGGTTTCTTCGCCATTCCAACGGATCGGGACGTTACGAGACTTGGTAATTTTAGCAACCACATTACCCACCTCACCATCACCGGCATCTGGTGCAGTTACCCCAGGCTTTGTGTCTTGTGCTTCAGCAACAGTTGTCACTGGGATTTTGACATCATCACCCACTGCAGCACGTGCAATACCTGTGTCACGTGTTACTGCAGGGATAAAACCTGTAATCTCACGAGATACAATATCCATTGCCGCATAAAGTGTTGGCAATAAGCCATCTAAGTTATTAGCCATCTGCTAATTTCTCCAATTAATTTAAGATTTAAGAACTTGTAATTTCGCCGCCATCTTTCATGAATGATGCTTTTTCTGATGGACCTAATTGTTCGAAGCTCTGGCGTGTCATTGCTTTACCACCGCCTTGACCACCATTGCCCCCTTGATAGCCACCACCTGAGCCTTGACTGCCTTTGAGAATTGCATCCTTGTGTTGGTATCCTCCAACTAAGATTTCTAAGGCCTCATCAAAACCAGCATCGTCACCATGATTAGTACGTGAATAGATTTTCTGACCTTTGTTGTCATAAGCGACTGGCTTGCCATTTTCAACTTTGAAGTTGCCACCAAACATGGCTTGAACCATATCTGCAGGAACAGCTAACTTTTCAGCAGCAAACTTAGAGCGAGCAAAACCACCACCGATCAATTCGCCATGTAATTGCTGTTGATAGGTATCACGTTCTTGGGTGATTTGGCCCAATTGTGTTTCATAGGTCTGTTTGACGGATTCAATCGCTTCGGTACGTACGCGTTCTGCTTCACCAGCATCAATAAGCTTCTTATCATCAAAGTTCTTGATGGTTTTGAGTGCATTACGTGCTTCACTAGCATCTAGACCTTCAAATGCTTTAAGTCCTGCTTCCGCAGCCTCTTTAGCTTCACGATGAGTCTTTGCTTCCGCGTTCAGTGAACTAATCTTCTGCACGGCGTGAGCAGCATCAAAAGCGACTTCTTTACCGTCATCATGGATGTAGATAGGAAGACTATTGTCATCCACTTCTGCGTATGTCTTACCATCAACAACAACTGTTTTAATTTTCATAGGTTTCCACCATTTCTAATGAGCATCCGCTCGTTGCGCCCTATTCATCCGAAATTCAGGCAATAAAAAAGCACCCGAAGGTGCTGTGGTATGTGTTTAATCAGCCTGCTGTAATTTCTGCATGCGCCTGCCAGTCTTCAGCAAGTAAATCTGAGATAGAGGGAACCCAAGTATCAAATGTTCCTTTTACATTTTTCAAAGCAAGATGTGCATTTAATCCATCAGTTGGTTGACGCAATTCAACATGCATTCCTTTACCATTCCAGCCACTTCGACTAATCGTATTGCCAAGTTTTAGGTTTTCCAATGCCGTTCCGAAATTCATTTTCTTTACTCACAAAAAAAGAGCCTATTGGCTCCATGCTTAATTAATACTGCTTTAAACTTTGGTTTTTAAGTGTTCACCAGTACAAGTCTGAAATGCAATGAACCACATCTTCAACCAGCGATTTGCGGTATCACGCATTAGAATTGCATCAGCCCGCCCATTATCGAATTTAGGCTTAAGCTCATACTCCATAGAAAAGAGATTGAGCTTAAGAACTTTGTGATGATCTTTTAAATTGGTTTTTTCGAGTTTTTCTAAAATCTCACGCTCAAATAACCATACAGTGCGTTTTAGTCCTGTTTTCTTTGGTTCTTTTTTCACAACCCCAACTCCTTAAATGTATCTTCATCCATCTTTCTAAGCTCAGCAATGGTAAAAGTCTTGCCGCTTAATGGATCAATGAATTTGTCTAATGGATACTGACCCGACTTGTAGAGTTCATATCGAGTCTTACCCAGCCAATTACGCTGAAAGGTTTCATCCTGCGTAGCAAACCACTGCTTATACGTCGTATTGGCATCAACTTGGCCTATGTCCCAATCTTTGCCCTTTTCCTTATCAACAACGTAAGGACGCACACCATCAATATCACCATCTGCATTGCAAGCGACTTGAATGGTTCGACAGCGACGGTGATATGGCGGCCTTTCATGATTCTCATCAATCTTCTGCACACGACCATCACGCAAGGCGCATTCCTTAGAAGTACGGCTATCAAGTGTCGCTACATCTTTGGTGTATTTAGCCCCTAGATCCTTCCATATACTAAGATAGGTTTCATTGCTGATATGTGCCCGCGCCGTGCGCACTTCTGTATCAATCGAATTGCGAGACTGCTCTAACAAACCATCTTTATACTCGAGCTTTTTAGTACCTTTGATCCGCTGAATGATCTGCTGATTAGTTTGTCCCGACGATACGCCATCGCGAATGATGTATTCAGCCTTTTTACGCAATGATTCAGCTACATTAGGGAAAATCAGATCAATGAGCTGACCACCAGCAAAGGGTTGCTTACTCACTTTCTTAAGTAGCTTCTGGCCATCAATCTTAGGTACTTTCTCACTGGCCATTCGGTAGATATAGCCAGCCTCATGAACCGCTAGGAAACAGCAGAAACTGCAAATACATCAGGTAATGTCACGGCGATAGATTGTTGCCATTCTTTAAATAGGTCCCGAATCTCTCTCAGTGCAGGAGTTGTATAAGCAGCCGAGGCAAGCGCCTTTAACTCAGCATCACTTAGCTCATCCAGTAGATCACGTAACCTTGAAAGATACTGATTAGAAATACCATTAAAGCTTTGAATGATCTCCTTGATAGCTGAACTGGACAAGCGCTGTAAAAAGCTATTGTGCTGCGTTAAAGCATCTAAAACTGGATCACTCATCAAACCCACCTGCTTTCTCTTGATCTAACTTGATTCGCATCTCTTCAAACGATAGCTCGCTAAATGCACCTGTTTGCTCGTACTTATACCAAACCGACCAAGGTAAATGCTCAGAGATAGCAGCATCATATAAGCGCTTAGCTCGTTCTTCACTGAACTTAGGCTTATTGAAGTCTTGAGAGATTAAGTAATTCAACTCATTAGGACCAAGCTCATGATTAGGTAAGGCAAACTTGGCACACCAACGTAAAGCCATTGTGAGTGCTTCACTGATATTAGATACTGCAAGTGATACGACTGAATGCTGAATAGAATCTTCGTTGTCTGCTTGAGTAGCTGTCTTATTGGCAGATCCAACCTCAATCAAACGTGCACCGAGTTCTTTCATTGCAGTCATTTTTTCATTCATCAACTGCTTGGCCAGATTATTTTCTTCAGCCTGAACAATTTCAACTTTTGTCGGGAATCCCGAACGTGAACCAAAAGACACCTTATCTTTTTTGATAATTTCATATTGATGATCAGTCACATCTGGCAATGATAATATCGGCTGACCAATAATGAAGCCTGACTCTTCAACATCAGCAGAGTTTCGATAATGCGCTAGATTAAGATCAGCTAGATCAAGCAACGGTGCATTATTGATTTCATCTGTATTGTCTACAGCACCACAAAAAGTAAAAGGTATGTATTCCCAAGTTGCACCACTATAGTCAGTTGGGATGATCTTCTCTTGTGGCACCCAGTTCTTATCCTTGTCGAGAATATAAACTTGAACGGTATAAACAAAGCCTTGCTCTGATTGCTCTAGGCGTAGTACTCGATACTGGTCTTGTGTCTTACTGCTAAAACCATCAGGCTCACGCTCAGAAAGTGACTCACGGATTTTAACAAAGCTCAATTTGCGCTGATTGCCAACAACAATATGATCCCAATCCTCAACGACAGTCGCCTTTAGAATATGAATCATTGGATAAGCACCTTTGATCTTATCCTCAGCTCTATTTTTGCTTGCTGCTACAGTTGGGTAGTCCACATATACACCACAGCGGTATTGCTTCAGGATCGACCGCAGCATGCGCTGTGAGCATTGAAAGATAGAACGCCCTGCACCATCAGCATTGCGTTCTAAATATTCCAATTCATCAGGACGAGTAAAATCGGGTAGCTTATTAAACGCCGTGCCAACATAGCTACCTAGTGTACGACCAGTAACACCATAAAACACGGCGCGGCCTAGATAGTCCTTATATCGCTCAGCATCACCACTGCCAAACGTTTCTGGTACAGGCAAATAAGTTTTACCTGCATCTTTAATTGTTTTCTGCCCCTTACAAACATCATCTACTTTCTTCCAAAGAGCAATGTTCGCATCATAATCAGCGTGTTTCGTTGTAATTCCAGCCATACATTACCATCGTCTAAAAATAGGAATATCTTTAATTGAAGTGACTTGTTTAATAATTGGGAAGCGCTTGGCCAATGGATATCCGCCCGCATCACCCACATGGTCTAATCCAGCAGATTTATCAGGCATCCCAAACTTGTCATAAACTTGCTGTTCAAGCGTCTCGGTAAAACGTGGGCATTTGTTTGTATTAACCTTGAGTGTTCGCTCACCATTGCCATTTAAGATCAGAGCATTCACGGCGTTAATGCGATCTTTAATTGCAGGATTTGTACCATCAACCTCAACTCTTAAACCGTGAGCCCTTAAAATCGCATGATCCGACTCACTACTATTCTTTGATGATTTTGATTGGCCAGCAGCATCGGGTATCACCGTAATTTCATGATTTTGAAAACGCTCATTAATCAGTTTTGCCATTGTTGGTGTATCTCTAGCATCCACTAATTCATCAAGTGCTAGTGGCTTCCCCTCACGTATCACATAGACCACGGCGGCCATTTTCAGTACGTTAAAGTCCATACCAATGATCAAAGGCTCTCTAGGCTGAATCTCTTCATCCGTATGGTTGAGCTTTCTGTCAAAATCAGGATAAACAGCACCACTGGTCAAGTTAACAAACTGACCTTTTAGATAGGCTGAGATTAATTGTGGCGGATATGACTCAAATAACGATGAAATATAATCATCAGGTAGATTCTTTGCATTGTCATAAGTAGAGGCTTGGATCATGCCATAGAGCTTTCG